>JAFTIE010000187.1 GCA_017457065.1 Lentisphaeria bacterium | reverse complement strand
TTGTCAAAGCGCCCTCGCTTCGATCTGATAAAGGGAGCGTTTTCGGCTGTTACCTTGCAGGTAGCAGCCTCAAACTACCCTTTACAGCTCTTTGCGAATGACATCTTTGCCATTTTTTGAATGACTTTTGAAATTACCTCCTTTGATGAATCTTTGGATCTCTTCCAGATCGCTGAAAGGGTATTTTATTCCCTTGATTTCCTGATAGTTTTCATGTCCTTTACCGGCAATGAGCAAAGAATCCCCCTCTTTTATCTCACTGAGCGCCTCCCGGATCGCCTCTCCCCGGTCGGGGATCACCCGGCAGGAGCTCCCCTCAGGTATGCCTGAAAGAATATCTTCAATGATCTTCTCAGGCTCTTCACTGCGGGGATTGTCAGAAGTGACAAAAAGTTTGTCTGCAAAAAGAGCAGCCGCTTTCCCCATGCGGGGGCGCTTGGTTTTATCCCGGTCCCCCCCGGCGCCGAAAAGAACACAGAGCTTGCCCGGAGTCAGGGGACGCAGAGTTTTGAGCACATTCACAAGAGCATCATCGGTGTGGGCGTAATCCACATAGGCACAGCCGCCGCCGGGAAGGGGGAAGGACTCCAGTCTTCCGGGGACCCGGATTTTTTCTTTGAGAGCGTTCTGCAGCTCCACAGGGGTAATGCCCTGCTCCAGAGCGGCAATGGCGGCTCCGGCAAGATTGTAAACATTGTAGGCTCCCGTCAGATCGGAACGCAAAGGGATCTCCCCGTACTCCGGATGGTGCAGTGTAAAGGAGCTCCCCCCCTTTTCCAGGCAGATGGCATCAATAAGACAAGTGGTTCCTTTTTCCACCGAAAAGGTCACGATCCGTTTTTCCGTTGCAAGTTCACTGGCAACTCTTTTTCCCCAGGGATCATCAATATTGATGATCCCCACCCCTTCCGGGTGGAGAAAATGGGTAAAGAGACGCTTTTTCGCCGCAAAGTAGTTTTCCATGGTGCCGTGGTAGTCCAGATGGTCCCCTGTCAGATTGGTGAAGATACCGGCGTGGAGTTTGATGCCTGCGGCACGGTTCTGGACCAGAGAGTGACTTGAAAGCTCCATGGCGGCACAGGAAAGGGAATTCTCTTTCATCCGGGAAAAAAGGGCAAAGAGGGTTTGAGAGTCGGGGGTCGTGCGTTCCCCCGGAATGATCTCTTTGCCGGTGCGGTATTCCACAGTGGAAACAAGTCCGCAAGAGCGCCCGGAATGGTTGAAAATATGTTCAAGCAGAAATGCGGTGGTGGTCTTACCGTTGGTTCCTGTGACCCCCATAAGGCGCAAGGTCCTGTCAGGCTCCCCGGCACAATGGCGCACCAGAAGAGCAAAGGCGGCGGCGCTCTCTTTGACAAGGAGAAAGGGAGTCCCCTCAGGCAGGGGCATCATGCGCTCCATAACGATGAGTGCTGCTCCTTTTTCAAGAGCAGCAGGAATAAATGTGTGTCCGTCCGCCAGCGTTCCCGGGATGGCGGCAAAACCCACGCCCTCTTTCACCTGCCGGGAGTCGGCGGTAAAAGAGGAAGGAAGAGTAAGGGCGTTATGCTCAGAAATGAGCAGATCCCCCAAGATTTTTTTGGCAAGTGTCATATTGCACCGTCAGGAGCCGGGAGAGCTTTTTCAAGGGCTACGCCCCGTGAACCTTTGGCAAAAAGGAGATCCCCCGGACGGAGAAGTTTGGCAAGCTCTTCTTTTGCCCTCTCAGCATCAGCCAGAGCGCCGTCGCCCCATGCGTGACCCACCAGCAGCAGCCGGACTCCGGGAAAAAGTTCCCTGACAAGCTCTTTGACTCCGGCGTGTGCCTCAGGCGCTGCGGCGCCCAGTTCACGCATTTCCCCCAGAAGCAGAATGAGTTTTTCAGGATCGGCAAACTCCTTGAGATTCCTCAAAGCGGCGGCAACAGCGGCAGGGTTGGCGTTGTAGGTGTCGTCGATACAGGTGATGTCACCTGATGATTTATAGATGCGGTTTCTTCCCCCGGGAAGAACGGTACGGCGAAGTCCTGAGCAGATGGCTTCGCAGTCGATCCCGGCGGCATAAGCGGCGGCGGCGGCGGCGGCGGCGTTCATCGCCTGATGAGCGCCGGAAAGGGGCAATTCAAAGGTGTGCTCTTTTCCGTCGGGGAAGATCAGCTTCACCTTTGAACCGTGAAGCGTTCCCCCCAGATATTGACAGCGCAGATCCCCCTTATCCCTGCCAAAGAGCATGATTTTTCCGGAAACACGCTTTTTCAGTATCTCAAGTTGAGGGCACTCTGCCGGAAAAACGGTAGTTCCTGAAGGTGAAAGAGCGTCACAGATGTGGCTTTTTTCCTCTGCCACACCTTCAAGGTCACGCAAAAATTCCAGATGGCAGGGGGCAACGGAGTTGACCAGAGCCACATCAGGAGCAATGCACTTCCCCAGTGGGGCGATCTCACCGAAGTGATTGCTCCCCGCTTCAAGGACGGCAAAGCGGTGTCCTTCATCAAGGCGGAAAAGATTCAGAGGGACTCCGATCTGGTTGTTGGTGTTTTCCAAAGTCCAGAGGACCTTTTCTTCACTGCCTGCGGCGGCGGTACAAATGGCACGGAGCATCTCTTTGACACTGGTCTTGCCCACACTGCCTGTAACGCCGAAAACGGTAAGCTCCTTAAAACGGCGGCGGTGAAATGCTCCCAGACACTGCCATGCTTCGAGGGTATTTTCTGCCAGAAGCAGAGGGATCCCCGCAGGAGCCAAATGCGCCTTTGAGCGCTCCACACACAAGGCGGCGGCTCCGGCGGCAACAGCTTTGTCAAGAAAGTTGTGGGCATCAAAACGTTCCCCGGCAAGGGCAACAAAGAGCGCCCCCGGTGCAGAAATACGGGTATCGGTAAAGACTCCTTTGACGGCAACGCCCTTACCCTGCCAGACACCGGCTCCGGAAGAAACCAGTTCCTCCGCAGTGAACTTCACTTCAGCGGGATTCATTGAAGTTCAATATGTTTCTTACGATACCGCCCCGGAAAACGACCCGGACGGTGTCAGAGTCATTGAGAAAGTAGAACCAGCTGTCGTTCCGCAGATCAGGAGTCCTGATGGCAGCGGGATATCCGTAAGCCAGAAGCACATGTTTTTGGGTCATACCGGGAACAACTTCGCCCCGGAGTATCCGGGCTCTGATCTTCGGAGCGATCCCTTTGAGCTGCTCTTCACGGTTTTTGGTAGTGAAGGTGTAAGCGATATAATCCGCCATGGAACAAAGACGGTAATCTTCGGAAAATCTGATGGTGTAAACCTTGCCTGCTTTATCCTTGAAGATGATCTTCTGAGTAAAGCCGGTGGTTTCCACAGGGATGATTTCGGTTCCAACAGGAATAAAGGTCCCCCGCTGGATGTTCCGGCAGTCCATATCTGCGGCATCTTCATACCAGAGATTACAGGCGGTGTAGACCTTGTCGTCAACCTTCATCTGCAAAGCTTCAGAAAAGGTCACAGGGGAAGCGCATCCGGCGCAAAGCAGCACGGCGGCACAGAGAGCAGGTAACAGTTTAAGCATCTTGAAAGACTCCTCAAAAATCATCGGATCAATCTTGTAAATTCGTTACGTGTGGCAAGTTCCCTGCGGAAACTGCCCCGCATGGAGCTGGTGGTCATGACGGAATTCTGTTTTTCCACTCCCCGCATCTGCATACAGAGATGGCGGGCTTCCATAACGACCCCCACACCTTCAGCCCCCAGGATCTCTTCAAGAGCGGAAGAGATCTCACGGGTCAGGCGCTCCTGCACCTGAAGCCTGCGTGAAAACATATCCACGATACGGGCAACTTTGCTGACCCCGATGATCTTGCCCCGGGGGATATATCCCACATGACAGCGGCCGAAAAACGGGAGCAAATGATGTTCACACATGCTGAAAAATTCAATATCTTTCACAATGACCATATCATCGGATTCCGCCTCAAAAAGGGCTCCGTTGACCACGGCATTGAGATCCTGAGTATAGCCCCGTGTGAGAAATTTCCAGCTCCGTTCCACTCTTTCGGGGGTTTTCACCAGCCCTTCACGGGTGGGATCTTCGCCGATCTTCACCAGAAGATCACGAACCAAATCCTGCATAGTATCAGTGACTCCTTGTTTTTCAGATGAGAGATGCGGCATACTTGAGCCAGGCATCAGCCAGCACCTGATGTCCCATAAGTGTGGGATGGACACCGTCACGGAGGATCAATTCACCGCTGCCCGCCTTGGCGGCGGCATCGTTGAGGATCTGCTGGCATGGAATGAAAATGGCATTGTACTTTGCGGCAAGTTCCTTTACCACAGCGCCCCGGGCGGCGATCTCGGGGAGCCAGTCGGCGGTGACGGCGCCGTGTTCCAGAACAAAGGGCTCCATGAGAACAAGTTTGACTTCGGGAAGCGTTTTTACGGTCCAGTCAAGAAGCATATCAAAGATGAGTTTGTAGCGATCGACTTCAACGCCGTTCTGGTGACCCTTTTCATGCCATGTGTCGTTGACTCCGATAAGGATGCTCAGGACATCGGGTTTCAGATTGAGGCAATCCACCTTCCATCTGGCGTAAAGATCAACCACCCGGTTGCCGGAGATGCCCCGGTTGATCACATTGTATTCATTGCCCAGGTGATCTCCGAAAATGCGTGCGGCGACCAGTCCCGGATATCCGGCGCCGAAACCGTTGTTGGATTCGGGCAGTGCTTCCCGGTTGCGGCTGGCGTCAGTGATGGAGTCTCCCTGAAAAAGTATACGTTTCATTTTTTTTGGTCCTTATTATTTTGAAAAATTGACTTTCTATAAGATACCATACAAGAGGTGATTTTTCAAGGCTTATTCTTTTCATTACGCAGTTTTTCCCAATAAGCAAGGCGTCTGGCGATCTCTCTTTCAAATCCCCGTTCCACAGGCTTGTAAAAACTGCGGCGCCCCATTTTCTCAGGAAAATAGTCCTGTCCTGAAAATCCTTCCGGCGTATCGTGGTCATACTGATATCCGGCACCGTAACCGATCTCTTTCATCAGTTTGGTGGGAGCATTGAGGATATGAGCCGGGGGCGTCAGGGAGCCAGACTCTTTCGCCGCCTTGACAGCGCTGTTCCACGCCTTGTAGACGGCGTTGGATTTGGGGGCAGTCCCCAGAAAGACCACCAGCTCCGCAATGGCAAGCTCCCCTTCGGGGGAGCCCAGTCTTTCGTAGGTGTCCCACGCTGAAATGGCAAGCTGAAGCGCCATGGGGTCGGCAAGTCCCACATCTTCGGCGGCAAAGCGGGTCAGCCGCCGCAAGAGGTAGAGGGGATCTTCGCCCCCCTGGATCATCCGCGCTGCCCAGTAGAGCGCCGCATCAGTGTCGGAGCCCCTCAATGATTTGTGAAGAGCGCTTATCAGATTGTAGTGACCTTCTCTGTCCTTATCATAGATGGGGGAACGCTGCTGCAGTGAACGTGCCACATCATCAGGTCCCATGACCTCATCGGGACCTGCAAGAGCGTAAATACTTTCAAGAAGGTTGATGAGATATCTGCCGTCACCGTCGGCAAACTCAAGAAGTCTTGCTCTGCCTTCAGCAGTCACGGGGAGGGGGCGTTCCATCAATTTTTCGGAACGCTGTATAATCTCTTCAAGAGCCTCATTTTTCAAGGCTTTGAGCACAAATACCTTACATCTTGACAAAAGAGCGCTGTTGAGTTCAAAAGAGGGATTTTCTGTGGTCGCCCCCACCAGTACCACGGTACCGTCTTCAACGTATGGCAGAAAACCATCCTGCTGGGCACGGTTGAAACGGTGGATCTCATCCACAAACAAAAGTGTTCCCTCCCCATTCTCCCTGCGGCGGGCGGCTTCATCAAAAGCCTTTCTCAGATCGGCGACCCCGGAAAAGACCGCCGACAGCGCCACAAAGTGCAAGCTGGAACGGCTTGCCAGGATCCGTGCCAGAGTGGTTTTGCCGCACCCGGGGGGACCCCAGAGGATGAAACTGAACATCTTCCCTGAGTCGATCATCTTCCGCAGGGGCATACCGGGTCCCAGCAAGTGTTCCTGCCCTGCCACCTCTTCAAGTGTTTCAGGTCTCATGCGGTCTGCCAGAGGACGGGCGGGAGCTTCAGGGGCAAAAAGGAATCCGTCGCTCATTTTTGATCCTCCCACCGGGAATAGGGTTTGACACTGAGAGCACCGTTGCCGTAGCGGGAGTCCCCTGAGACTTCCTCTCCCAGCCATAATGGGCGCTCAAAGGGAGTATCAGGGGCGGGTAATTCGATCTCAGCGGTAAAGAGCCCCTGATTTTCCTCCAGATATTCATCGATCTCCCAGCACAACCCATTATCCGCGGGGAGAAAATAGCGCAATTTTTTCACCACCCTTGTACCGCAGAACTCCTCAAGCATGGCGGCTGCATCGGGGACCGGCAGTCGATATTCAAATTCGCTGCGCTCCACACCCTCATTTCCCCGGGAGCGCCCTTTGATGGTCAGAAAGGCACGGTCGTCAGCGATCCGCACCCGGACAGTGGGACCGCCGGGGGCTCTGAGAAAATAGCCCTGTGTCAGAGTTTCAGGGAGCTCTGAGACCTGATCCCGCCAACTCTCATCTTTCAACAGGAACTTTCTTTCTATTTCAATCCCCATTGACAAGCTCCTCAAAAGTTTTGAAGTGATTTTTACAGCAGCGGCGCAATCCGTCAACGCCTGATTTTCTCAATATTTCAGATCCCACCGCCTTGACACCGGGACCGGCACCTTTGGGGAGTGTAAAGCCTGTTTCCTGTTCCAGAAGCGCCACACATGACACAAAACGGTCACGGGCAAGGATACTTGCCGCCGCAACAGCGATGTCGCTTTCAGCCTTGGTGCGCTGTTCCACAATGATCTCTCTGCCCCGTTCCATCAGGGCACGGTTGATGAGAGAGGGATCGGCAAACTGGTCAGAGAGCATCCGGGGGATCCGGGGATTCTGCTCAAGAAGCTTTTCAATGACCGTGGCATGTCCCCACGCCAGCATACGGTTCAGATTGCCGAACCGCTCATAAAGACGATTGTAAGTTTCCATCTTGAAGTGGACAATGGCAAAGTTTTCTTTGCCCACACATTTTTTGATCTCAAGGGCAAGTGAAGCGATCTTTTTGTCGGATGTGATCTTTTTGGAGTCGCACACGCCCAGCGCTTTCAGCGCCTTGCCGGTTTCTTTTGTAACATTGACTCCGGCGATGACAAGGGGACCGAAAAAGTCTCCTTTTCCGCTTTCATCGATGCCGCCGTGGGGAGTGATGATCTCTTCTGCGGCAGATTCATCCGGGGGAACCTCCCTTTCGGCAGGACCGTGAAGGATCTCAGGCTCAAGGATGAATTCAATAAATTCTTCAGTGCCCTTGCCCTGAATGACTGTTTTGCCGCTTTCATAAGCGGTCACATTGACCTTCTCTTTTTTTGCTCTGAAAACGGCATAAGGAGCTTCTGAAAGTGCCCATCCTCTTTCTTCAAGGAGCTGCTGCAAAGTTTCGATCTGCTCCGGAGTAAGTTCGGCAGTATAAGAGTAATTCGGCATGGTCAGTGATTTTCAGTAAGAGTGATTCTTCCGTCAAATGCGGCGGCGATGGTGGCGCCATCGGCATAAGAGATGTTCGCCCCCGCCGGAAGTCCGGAGGCAGGACGGGAAATGCGTACCTGAAACTGTTTGAGCTGTTCTGCAAGAAAAGCCGCCGTGGCACGCCCCTCCACATCGGAACTTAAAGCAAGAATGACCTCCCGGACCTCTCCCTGACGGAGTACTTTTTCCAGAAGGTCAAAGTTGAGCCCTGAGCCATCTTCACCGTCAAGGGGAGAGATCCTCCCCCCCAGCACCAGATAGCGCCCTTTGAAGTGCCCGCCCGATTCAATGGCGAGCATCTGGCTCATGGTTTCCACCACACACAAAGTGGTGCGGTCCCTGTTGCTGTTGGAACATACCGCACAGAGACCGTTATTTTCTGCCAGCCCCGCACACTGGGGGCAGCGGGTAACTCTTTGGGGGAGCTCAGAAATAAGTTCCCCCAGTTCGTGCAGCTCCTCTTCCTCCCACTCCAGAAGCGCCAATCCCAGCCTTTCGGCTGCCCGGCGTCCAACACCGGGCAGTCGGCGCAAAGCTGCCATAAGGGCTTCAAGAGTTTCCGGATAGGAGCTGCTCATGAAAAGATCCCGCAGGATATCATCACATCAATCCGGGCAGATCGATACCGATACCGCCGGTGATATCAGCCATACGCTGCTGCACATTCTGCTTGGCAGAAAAGAGCGCGGTATTGACTGCCCGCTGGATCTCCATCGCAAGCTCCGGAGCATTCCCTGCTCCGGGGGCGATTTCGATCTGTTTTACCGCAAAGTCGCCTGAAACAACGACTTTAACGGCACCGTTCATGCCGGTTGCAGAGAACTCCAGATTGGGCATTTCCTCTTTGAAACGCTTCATTTCGTTCTGGATCTCTTTGGCACGCCCCATGAGCTTTGCCATTTCGGCAAAATTTCCAAGCATCTTATGCCTCTTCTTTCTGCGCTTTGGGTGCGTTGTTGTTAAGCTCTTCCTTGTGCCAGAGGCAGAGGAGAGGCGCCGCAACGAAGATGGAGGATGCAGTACCCAGGATCACACCCAGCATCATGATGAGCACAAAGTCATTGATGGCAACACCGCCGCCCACAAAGAGCACCAGCACCGTGATAAAGGTGGTGATACTGGTGATGAGGGTACGGCTCAGACACTGGTTGATAGAGGTATTGACCACCTGACGGAAGCTCCTTGAAATCCCCAGACTGAGGTTTTCACGGATACGGTCAAAGACCACCACTTTATCGTTGACGGAGTAACCGATCACCGTCAGCAGAGCGGCAACCACGGTGAGTGAGATGGTTCTGCCCATAGCAAGGAAGACTGCCATGACCATGATCACGTCAATGACCAGAGCCAGAGTTGCCGCCAGGGCAAATGTCCACTCATAGCGCAGAGAGATGTACAGTCCGATACCGATCATTGAAAGCAGGATGGCGATAGCGGCAGCCTTCTTGAATTCGTTGCCGATAAGACCGCCGATGGAGCTCTCAAGACCGTTGCTGAATTTGGCTTCAGGATATTTTTTGTCAAGGATCTTCCGGACCCGGTCCATGGGACTTGAGTCAGAGTTTCCGGTGGTCTGGTCACCACGGATCAGGATCTCCACTTTGTTGGCGGATTCACCGGCGCCGATGTTGAACTTGTAGGTCACACGGGTCTGCTTGAATCCACTCTCACGCAGAGTCTTTTCAATGCTTTCCTGAGGGATCTGTTTGGCGTAGCTGAAGGTCACAACAGTACCGCCGGTAAAGTCAACACTCAAGTTTTCCTTCCCCTTGATCACCGCAGCCCCGATAAGGACAATGGTCAGAATGCTGACCACAACAGCACTGATGCGCCATTTGCCGATGAAGTTGATATCCAGACGATCCCAGAGGGTCAACATGGAGATCTTGCTGAGGTTGAAGTAACGGAACAGATAGTCGTAAACCAGACGGGTCACAAAGAGAGCTGTAAACAAGCTGGTGAGGATACCGATACTCAGAGTGATGGCAAATCCTTTGATGGCACCGGTACCCACATTCATAAGAATGAGAGAGGTGATCAAAGTGGTGACGTTGGCGTCAAGCACAGCGGAAAAGGCTTTTCCATAGCCCCGGTCAACGGCGTTCTGCAGCCCCTTGCCTGAGGCAAGTTCTTCACGGATACGTTCATAGACCAGCACGTTGGCGTCAACAGCCATACCGATGGTCAGCACGATACCGGCGATACCGGGCAGAGTCAGTGTGCAGTTGAAAGCAGCCATAGCCCCCAGGATCAGCACGATGTTGAGCAGGAGAGCCGCCACAGCGATAAGACCGCTTGCGTGGTAGTAGATGACCATGAACAAAGAGACCAGCACCATACCGATGATACCCACCCAGACACCGTTTTTGACGTTGGATTTACCCAGCTGGGGATCGGTGTCAAAGACAGCGTTGACTTTGATCTGGAAGGGGAATCCGCCGGAAACAAGGGCATCGGCGATGCTCTTGGCTTCATCTTCAGTGAAGGAACCGGAAATTTCTGCGCTGCCGCCGGTGATGGCGCCCTGAATTCTGGGAGCACAGTAAAGTTTGCCGTCAAGGACGATGGCAAGGGCACGTCCGATATTGTTGGAGGTGATACGTCCGAAGTCCTCGGCACCCTGCAGATTGAATCTGAGGGCGATCTTCCGCTGACCGAACTGGTCACGGGTGGGCATTGCCATGGTGATGTTTTTACCGTCCATGGCGACATGGCGGTCAACAAAGAAATACTGGATCAGGGGTTTTTCGCCTGCACGGAACTCCTGCGTCTTCATCAGCTCGTAGCCGCTGGGGACACGGAAATTCTTGGGATCTTCCTGATATTTCTGGGCAAGAGTGTCGTTGTCGGGGTGGACAAAGCGGAAATGGAGCTTGGCGCTCATCTTGATGAGTTCAAGAAGTTTCAGCTTTTCATCTTTGGCGACAACGGGGGCACGCAGAGCCACATAATCGCCGCCTGAAGGAGCGATTTCAGCTTCAAAGATCTTCTGACCTTCCAGACGTTTGCGCAAAATCTCAATGGCAACGTCGCGGTAGCGGTCAAATTCATTACGCATACGGGACTCCACCTCTTCACGGGTCTCACCTTTTTTGGTATCGGATTTGAGACGTTTGAGGAACTCCTCATCGGGAACCAGCTGCAAAATGAACTCCACACCGCCGTTGAGGTCAAGTCCCAAACGGATGGAGCTGGAAGCCTCTTTGCGGACCAGGCTCATGACATCACGGTTGTCCTGCAAGTCGGTACCTTTGACCTTTTTGGTCAGATCGATACCCTTGCCGTCAGCCGCCTGAAGCAGAGCCTGAGACTGAAAGAGCTGGGGATCTTTTGCCTGCAGAGCCTTTGCTTCATCCACCAGTTGGAGAGCACTCTTGTCATTTTTGTCTTTGAGCAAAGAGACGTAGGCATCATAAAAATCCGGGGGAACGAGAGGATACATGGCGGCGCAGAAAACCAGCATCACCACGATCACGATGGAGGTTCTTAAAATAAGGGGTCTTTTATTCATTTGTCAGATTTTTCCTCTTTCTTTTCCTCTTTTTTCTCTTCGGCAGGAGCCTCAGGACGGATCACATCGTGGATACCGGCACGGTTGACTTTGACAAAGACACGGTCGGCGATCTCAACAGTGAAGATCTTATCCTGAACAGCGGAAACGGTTCCGTAAATACCGCTTGCCAGCATGACTTCAGTACCTTTGGTGATGGAATCCAGAAGCTCTTCACGCTTCTGCTGCTGTTTTTTGTTGGAGCGGCTCATCATCCAGAACATCAGGATGAAAGCACCGCCCATGAGAAGAAGCATCCCCATGGGATTGGTCTGAGTCTGCTGGGCAGTGCCCTGAGCTCCCTGAGCGGCGGGAGCGGCAGCTTTGGCGGCGGTAGCAAGGAAAGCATTGAACATAATATGATTTCTCCTTTATGATAGTGTCATCAGCGGGCAGGGACGCCGAGCAGTGAAAGGTGCTTGTCAAAGTGCTTTTCAAGGGCAGCTTCGTACTCTTTTTCCAGCTTGTGCATGGCTTTGAAAAATTCACCACGGAGTTCACCGGTGAGGATGGGACCGTAGGTGATGTGGAGCAACTGACGTGCTTCAGGCATATCCATGAGCTTGACCAACTCGGCATCGGGAAGCGTATCCACATCGGCGATCTTGGTGATGTCTGCGGTGATGTGATAGAGTTTGAGCATGTCGTTGAAGTTGGCAAGAGCCGCCTTGTGCATCTTGCGGTAGAGCGCGGGGGCGTGCTCAGCGATGACGGTCACAGCCACCAGCCAGCTGGTACCGGCGGTCTTGAGATGGAGATAGCCGCCGGTTTCCCGTCCCACGGTGGGATAGACGGCAAACTTGTCGCTGCCGGAGTGGACAGAGACTTTGTAGTTGCCGTAGGCTTTGGCGATCTGAGCGTGGACCTTGAACTGACGGTCAAATTCGGCAAGGTCGCCGATGTAGTCGATAGCCTTCTGGAACTCGCCGATGAAGCGGGGAGCCAGTGAAGAGAACTCAACGCCGCTGCGGCGCAGTTCGCGGACGATGTAGAGGTGATGAGAAGGAAGGGTGGGACTGGTGGTCTCGTCGATGGAGATCTCCAGATCGAATTCGTCGCCCCGTTTGGATTTCAGGTGGTTGTAGACCTTGACCGCAAATTCCAGAGCGGCAGTGTACATGACAGCGCAGCGGCGGGCGGTGGCGGCGTCGATCTTGACGGAGCTTTCGCCGATAACGAACTCTTTGTCAAAGTATTCATCGGCGATCCGTTTTCTGAAGTCGCCGCACATTTCTGCAAAAGCGGCATCCACTTTGCTCTCTTCCCAGTCGCCGGCGGCGGCGTTCATCACTTCAGAGAGGTCAAGAGTGATCATGGGCATACCGGCTTCCAGAGCCACGTCGATATCGGGAATGGTTTTCAAATGGTCGCCGTCGGCGCCCCATCCCAGCTGGTAGTCGCTTTTGAAGACACCGAAGACGGTATCATCCACCACAGAGCGGAAGGTACGGTTGGTCATGGAAAGTTCCCGCATGGACTGCTGGGCGATCACAGGGGAAACCTGAAACTTCACAGCGGCGGCAACATGTCCGGAAGTGGCGAGACCGAGACGGTCGCCGCATCCCACGGTGGTCTTCACATTGCGCAGACTCCTGGGGGCGCACCAGGGGAAATGCTGACGCAGAGCGGCGGCATTGGTGCTGTCAAGTTTACCCACCAGAGCGGCGCCGCCGTCGGCGATGGCAAGTTTTTCACCGGCAAAACCGGCAGGAATGGTCTTTTCGGAGTAGGCAACCACCAGCAGGAAACGCTCTTCGCTGTTGCGGCCCATCATAACGGCGGCATCGCCGATCTTGTGAACTGAAGCAGGATAGATCTCAATCTCTCCTGACTGCATACACATGCCGCTTTTGATGGTGTTCAAATCCTTGCTGACCAAAGCAAGTACGGACTCTGCAATTTTCTTCATCTCATTCATTCCTTTATATATAAGTTGAAATCAAGACACAATTTCACAATACAATTGATATAATATAACTCAATGCTCTGTGAAAGTCAACAAAGATAAAGGAATTTTTGCACACAATTCTGCTTGTCAGGGCAAAGAAATTTCCGCAACAAGAGGAAAATGGTCCGACGAAGCGGTATCAGGAGCCACAAAGTTGTCGGGAACGCAGAAATTCTCAACAGTGATCCCTTCAGAAACAAGTATATAATCGATCCGGTCCGTATGCTTGCGGGCAGCAGGGTCGGAAACATATCCGTGAAAAGTCGCTCCTGAGTGCTGCACCGGCGTTTTGGATTCAGCCCGGGCATCCAGAAGTTTGCTCAGGGCATACTCAACAGCCGGGCTTTCCGGATAAGCATTGAAATCCCCGGTCAGAATGAGGGGAAGATTTTTCCGGTATTTCTCAAGGTGTTCAAAGAGGAATTCCAGCTGATTTTTCTGCAATTCTTTGACCCGGTGTTCCAGATGGGTATTGGCAAAGAGAAACTCTTTTCCGGAACTCTTATCCTTAAAGATCCCCCAGGTGCAGATACGGGGGTAGATGGCTCCTGGGACAACGGAACACACCTCGGGGGTGGCACTGAGCCAGAAGGTGCCATGCTGCAAAAGTTCCAATCTTTGAGTATCATAGTAAATATCACACGCTTCGCCGTCGGCATTTTCGCACCGCCCGTGTCCGATAGCGGCAAAAGCGGTTCCGGCGCAGATATGCTCAGCGTAAAAATCGTAGGTCTCCTGAGTGCCGAAAATATGATAACCCATTTTTTTTACATCGGCATTGATCCGGGGCATACGGCTCTGCCAATCGTTGGGGAAGGGATCTTTGCTCCCGTAAGTTCTCAAATTATAAGATCCGACAATAAGATTTTTATTCATTTTTCACCTGTGTATGTTTTCACAAATACTGTCCGCCCCGGGAATACCAGAGCCGTTCACCGCCCAGGGCAGTTTCAAGGTGCGCCGGCATCTGTCCGTACCGGAAGCTCCCCACATGACCGTCATAGTAGATAAGATTGTGTTTTCCGTTGTGGAAAGGTCCTATTACCTGCCCCCAGCTGCCGCCGTCTCCGTAATACTTGTAGCGGTGCGAGGTGAGGATCTGCCCGGAACTTGCTTCCAGAATATAGGCAAGCTGTGACGGATAACGGATCTCCGAATGGCGGATATGGCGTTTTTTATAGTGGTCAAGAGAAAAATTCTGGTGCATCCAGTAGCAGAATCCGTAATAACCGGGCGCTTTGGCGGAATTCTTCCACACAGGATGTTTGATACAAGTCATAACAGTATTTTTATCAGTATATCCTTTGATTTTATCAAGCCCTGTATACTTGATGATTTCAGCGCGGTAATTTTTATTGGAGTCCATATTCCAGTCCTGATGATCGTCCCGGTAGGCTGAAGCTGCCATGTTGACTTGCCTCAGATTATTTTCGCACTTGGTGCTGAGCGCACGTTCCCGTGCCTGCTGCAGAGCAGGCAGCAGCATGGCGGCAAGAATAGCGATAATTGCAATAACGACGAGCAATTCTATCAAAGTAAAAAGGTTCTTGCGAAACATGATCTATTTTCCTTGCAGTTGCACCTTCTTTTATAAACTGCAGTTAATATACCGCACAAAGAAACAAAATGCAAATTCAAAAGAGGCAATTTCAAAACTCCCCAAAATTATCAAAGCGCCCTCTTATTCGATCTGATAAAGGGAGCGTTTACTGAATGATTTCCACAGAAACTCCCCTGCCTCTGCTGAGGATTTTCTTCAATATCCGTAATAATAGGGACTCTCCAAATACCGTTTCCAGGGACTTGAATTATTGAAAACGCGCAGCTGTCCAACGGGGAATGTGTCTGTGTGACCGTCCATAAAGACCACAGGGACCACCTTTCCTCCCAGATGGGACCAGGTCAATCCGTCAAAGTTGACTCCGGCGTTCATATTGGTACCGCCGGGGATACCGGAATTTCTCCGGACATCTGTCTGCCACACCTTCCATGAGGGGCGGCGCACTTTGCTCCACTGCATCTGTTTTGCGCCCAGACTGTTGACGACATATCCGGCGGCATTGTTGTTGACAGAGTAATCGATCTTGGCGCCCCAGGTGTTGCTGGTGTTGTTCTTTCTGCCTGAGCATGAAAACACACCCGGTTTCCTTGTGGTGACAAACTTGCGGGGCTGAATGGAAATACGGTAGAAGTCATACCTGTAGTAAGTTCCGGTATAAGGAGCGACCAAAACAAACCATGTCCCGCAGTAATAGGGTGCATAACCGCTGTAGGCGGCTGTTCCCGAAACGCCGCTGTAGGCGAAAGGCGCCCAGTCCTTGTTGTCTCCGGCATATTGCTGAGCAAAAAAGCCGCAGCTTTTGAGATTGTTAAGACAACCGGAGATCTTGGCGCGCTCCCGTGCCTGCTGCAGAGCGGGCAGCAGCAGAGCGGCAAGAATAGCGATAATTGCAATAACGACAAGAAGCTCTATTAAGGTGAAGCTGTACAGCTTCACCTGCCCAGGGGCAGGTGAAAGACCTTCTTCTTTGCCATAAACACGATCACAGCAGAGATGTGATCTTTTCACCAATAGTTCGATCAGCGTGAAAAAACGTACCGGAAGATCAGATTTACAATTTGGGAATTCTGGATCATTCATACTTTTTTTCATATTCAAATCTCCTGTAAATGCGCTTTCTGTTACTTTGCTTTTGCAGCCGGAGCTTTACCGATTTCGCAGACCTTCACATGATCCACCCAGGCGGTGCCGGTGGCTTTTCGCAGGGTGAAGATGATATAGCTCTTTTCCGGTTTAAGATCTTTGGGAGTGCGGATCTTGAACTTGAATCCGGTCCAGGGACAGCTGCCGTCCATCTGGGCGGGAGGTCTGGGGAAATAGGTGGGCCGTCCGTTGCCGTAATCGAAGCGCAAATAGAAGCCGCTTGCCTTATCGGTCAGTTTCTTCACATTTTCCATTCTGCCGAAGAAAGAGACTTCATACTCCGTGTCGGGCTTGAGACCCTTCAGGGGCTTCTGGACCAGGTAGGAAGAGGGCTCCGCTTGTGTCAGACGGACAGAGGTCCCTCCTGTTACAAAGATCTTATTGTCTCTGAATCCGCCTTTGGAAACACCCCAGTAGTATTTTTTGGGGTCCAGATCGGAGTTGATGATGATATTTTTTTCTTTGTCCGCCTTGAAGAGCAGATTTCCGAAACGGCTCACGTCGCCGAATTTACGGGCGAAGGGACTCCAACAGTAGTATTTGGTGTCAAACTTGACATTTTTCAGCACCCGCTGGCGGCTGAACTCGGCAAGGATACCTTCAGGAGAGGATTTATCCATGGAACTGCGGTGCAGTATGACTTCAACGTTCCACCCCTTGCCGGGGATGATCTGACTGAAAACTTTGGCTTTGCTCTCCCATTTGAAGTCGGGCACATTGACCCATTTCAAATCAGCCAGAGCGCCTTTGGCGTTGACCAGTATCTGATAGTAACGGTTCCGGTTGCCGTCAGGAGAAATGAAGATCTCCACATCGGAGTCATCCCAGACTCTGCCGTCTTTTTTGTGGTTTTCAGCGATCATTTCCGCTGTGTGGGGTTCGGCGCACTCGAAGCGGAAATAGAAATTCTGAGCATCGTAGAGGACCTTGACCACGGTTTTGACCTCAGCGGGTTTGCCGGTCATTCCGGCAAGATGGAAGGGAACAGCCTGATTCCACTCTTTGAGAGAAGGTCTGCCTTTGCCTTTGAATTCCGTCATGGGGAAACGCCATGCTTTGGCGGCATCGTTCATATCGTTGAAATGGGCGGACTCTTTCAGGATGGCGCCGAAAAACTCCTTGCGGATAAAGCGGACTCTTTCAAGATAGATCTTCTCTCCGGCTGCAAGTTTTTCCGCCTTGTCAAAGAGAGAATCCAGGCGTTTCAGCTCAGCAGGGGAGTAGATCCTGGTCCAGAGCACCAGTTCTGAGGGATAGATGGTCTTGGGACCTTCGGCAGTTTCCACCACATTGGCGGCGATTTGTTCCCAGTGTTTCTCGATGCGGTCAAAGAACTCCTTCATGGGAGCTGCAGCAGGACCGTAGAAACTTTTGGCGTGATCGTTCAGAAGATCTTCTACATCAAGATCGGTGTTCCATGTGATCTTGCCGAAGACGTAGTAGGTCAGGTAGTTGAAAATCAGCACATCACTTTCACATTCGATATAAAGACCGAAAATGTAGGGTTTTGCCTTTTTGATGAAACTGACAAGGGAGCGGGGAGTGGTGTGGGGGATCCCGGGCATGTGTCCGTAATATTTGCCGGGATAGGTCCAGAGCCATGTTTTCTGTCCCAGCTTTTCGCTCCAGGCTTTAAGCAGAGCCAGATCCTCTTTCTGGGTTTTGGGCAGATATTCATTCCAGGGACCCCGCAGAGCCAGCATGACCAGCAGATTGTCGGCGATCTTCATATCGGGGATGGGACGGTATTCGCCGTAAGCCATGGTGGTGAGATATCCGGGGACACCGGCTTTTTTGACACCGTCGGCAATGTCGTTGAAAAATTTCCACATATAATTGGAGGTCGCCTGCTTGCCTTTGGAAAAGTGTTTCCAGCACTCCTTGCAGTGGCAGATGTTGGAGCAGTCGTTGAGCATGATGTTGAAGAAAGGCAAGGTGAGTGAGTGCATCCCCCAGGAGCTTTTGCCCCTGCGGTTCAGAACGCCCCGGACGGAAGGGGATTCTTTTTTGAAGAAGGAAACAGCATCCTTGATGATCTCCTCTTTGATCCCGGAACTGGAGCAGAGGTGTCCGTTGGCGCTTGAGGGCTCGACCACCACGGAGCCGTCGGCTCTGGAACCGTCTTTTTTGACCATGAAGTATTCGGGATGGGTTTTTGCAAAACGCCGGACATATCCGAGATAAGCAAGTCCGTGACAGTTGGGGATCTCGAAGGTCTCTTTGCGGTTGCGCAGATTGTTCAGAGCCCGGCTCCATCCCTCATAACGCTTGATGGGCATTTGAGCGTAGTTGTAGTCGTTGAAGCGGCGCTGGATGAAATCAGGACGGTCGTAAATGTCAACGGCAGGGATCTCAAGCTTTTTGGCAGGGGGAGTGTGGGTACCGATCCTGCCGGGGAAGAAGTAGCGGACTCCGGCAAAGCGCTCCAGAAAATCGTATGCACCGAAAAGGGTCCCTTTTTCACCCCGGTCGCCGCCGCCGGAGGCGTTGCGGTAAGGATCCTTAGTGGGGTGATCGTTGCCGATGATAAGGATCTTGTTTCCGGCAGTACGCATCACAAACCCGTCACGGTCGAACTTTTTGGGATCTGTTTTCAAAGTCTTGGCAAGTGCTTGGTCGCCCACGCAAATGTGATAACTTTTTTTGCCGGGGCGTGTCACAACTTTCAACTTCGTTCCGAAAACGCTGCTCAAGGCATCGGCGATCTCTTTGGCGGCGTACTTTGCTGTGGGAGTCTTGCCTGCCACGATATCAAAGTTGTTTGCTGTAAGAGTCATGACAGCTTTTTTGCCGATGGAAATATTCCGGGGAGTCTGCGGCTCAAGGGTGAAGGGCAGTTTCAGAGGCGGGGCAGCAGTGCACAACAGGGCTGTTAATGTTAAAAAAAACAGCAGTGATTTTTTCATCTTTTCTCCTTATGTACAGTATGTTGATCGATCTTTTATAATGAGTTTTGCTGTTAATATAGCAGAAAAAGAAAAAAATGCAACCGTGCCACTGATGTTTTTTTCCGGTAAATTTGCCGTAAACGGCTTGGGACACAGTACTGCGATCAATTTGCATTTTGAGTTGACAGGTTGTATATTTAGAGGCAATTTTTGAATGACTTTTGAAATCACCTCTTTACTTAAAACCTCAGAAGGAAAGAAAAATGCGTAAATTCATACTTGATTCAGATTGGTGGACCGACTGTGATGATGCGGTGGCGATCCGTTTGCTTTGCAATGCTCACCGGAAGAAAGAGGTGGAACTTCTGGGGATCAATGTCGATGCCTGTATGCCCTGTTCCATTGCTTCTCTTGACGTTTTTACCCGGAACTGCGGTGTTGAAATTCCTTTGGGACTTGCCCATGATGCTGTGGATTTTCCAGGAAAACCTTCTTATCAGGAACATCTTGCCCATTCAGGCAAAGTTTTGCGGCACAACATCGATGTGCCCGAAAGTCTTGATTTCTACCGTCAGATCCTGAAAGAGGTTGAAGACGGTTCTGTTGAGATCCTTTCCATAGGCTTTACTCAGGAGCTGGCAAGAGTGCTCAGGGATCCTGAAGATGCCGCTCTGGTGCGCCGCAAAGTCAGTCACCTCTGGATCATGGCAGGGAAATGGGATGAAGAAGGCGGCAAAGAATACAACTTCTGTCTTGATCCTCTCACCCGGCGGAGCGGTCATGAATTGTGCGCCCACTGGCCGACCCTCATCACTTTTCTGGGCTGGGAAGTGGGATTTGACGTCATAACCGGCGCCGGATTGCCAGAAAACGATCTGCTCCGTCAGGTCATGAACGACCACGGCTCAGTTGACGGACGCGCCTCTTGGGACCCTATGCTGGTTCTGCTGGCGCTCATCGGTGATCCTGAACGTGCCGGCTACCGCTGCGTTCAGGGCAGAGCTTCGGTCAGTGCTGATGACGGCAGCAACACCTTTGCCGAAAGTGCCGATGGACCCCACCGCTATGTGGTAAAGACCCGGAACAACGACTTTTACGCCGCCGCCATCAACGCCCGTCTGCTTTTATAATGGCGCTGTTCCCTGTGAAGGCAGCTTCCCCGAAGAGAGCTTATTTTACCTGTTGTTGAAGAGAACAGCGTATATTGAAACAAAAGACTCAGTTCAGGATCTCTGCGATAACGGCGTCGCTCATGCCGGTGGTGTTGCCTTTGCCGCCGATGTCGGGGGTGCAGACCTCTTTGTTCAAAAGGACTTTGCACAAAGAGTCCATAAGCAGATCTGCCATTGCCTGTTCCCCCAGCTGCTCAAGCATCATGGCGATCGCCCAGAATGTTCCTGTGGGGTTGGCAATGCCTTTGCCGGCAATATCGGGTGCGGAGCCGTGGATGGGTTCAAACATACTGGGGTATTTGCCTTCGGGATTGATGTTTCCGGAAGGGGAAATGCCGATACTGCCCAGCATGGCGGAACCCAGGTCGGTCAGGATGTCTCCGAAAAGATTGCTGGCGACCACTACGTCAAGATTCTCCGGGTGCATGATGAAGTAGCCCGCCAGTGCATCGATGTGCATCTGGGAGGATTTGATGTTTTTGTAATCCTCTTTCACTTCGGCAAAGATATTGTCCCAGAAAACCATTGAGTGATTCAAAGCATTGGATTTTGTGGCGCTCAGAACCTTAGTCAAGTTGTTTTTTACCGCATAGTCAAAGGCGTAACGGATGATCCTTTCGGTACCTTTGCGGGTGAAGATGGACTCCTGTACCGCCTTTTCGGCATCGGTGGATCCTTTGCCGCAGTACTCACCTTCGGAGTTTTCACGGATCACCACAAAGTCGATCTTTTCATTTTTCAATGGGGAGCTCAGCCCCGGCAGAAGCTTGATGGGGCGCATATTCACATACTGGTCAAATCCGGTACGGATGGGCAGAAGCAGATCACGCAGTGAAATGTGATCGGGAACACCGGGGAATCCCACGGCGCCCAGCAGTATGGAGTCGCACTCCCGCAGGATCTTCATGCCGTCAGCGGGCATCATGGAACCGTGTTTCAAATAATATTCACAGCTCCAGGGAAGATCGTTGTACTCAAATTTTACGCCCCCGTGTTTCTGAGCCAGAGCATCAAGAACACGGCATCCTTCACGGATCACATCCACACCGATCCCGTCGCCGGGAATAAGATTGAGAAGATACTTTTTCATTTTTTTGCTTTTCCGTTTATTTTTGACGGGGAGATATTCCCCTTGAATGACTTCTGTTTTCTTCAGAGAGTTTTCAGCACCTCTTTCAAAAAGGCTCCGGGAACCAGAAAGAGGGGGTAATCCCCTATGGGGAGATCGTCGATCCTGACGATGGAACTCCCCCATTGTTCTTCAAGGCGCACCTTTTCACACCGCCAGATGGTGCGGGTGACGGGATCCAGAAGATAGGGCTCTTTGAACATCTCTGCCTGAGGACCTTCGCAGAGCACTGTGCTCAAAAAGAGAGGCTCTCCCCGATGGGGATTTACGATCCGGTACCAGGCAAAGAGGGGGAATCCCTTATTTTTGAAGGTGAAACGCTGGATGGAGACCCGTAAGGCATCAACATCTGCACTGTCTTCAATGGAGATCATCTGACGCTGATCGTCGGTTTTGTGGAGCGAAAAGAGATTTTCCTCATCCAATTCCACTCTGCCGGTGAAAAGTTCGCACAAACTCTTATAGGCATAAAATGAAGGCCGTCTGCGGTAATCGGGGTGCGCCAGAAGTCCGTAGTGGCAGGGCCCCAGAGTGCCGTCAGCGTATTTGTAGGTGAAGTCTGAAAGCATGAAGTATGAACTTACCTCAGCGCCGTTGCGCAGGTCGCAGAGCATGTTTCGCAGCAGATGGCGTGCCTGTTTTGCATCGTTCCACGGATGCTTGGAAAGAGCGTTGTCCTTCTGCCACGCCGCAGGACATCCCCCTTCGCCCTGCCACAGGGGCATATCTTCCACGCCGTGCCGTTTGAAAACCCGTTTCATGGCGGCAAGCTCAGGCGTTTGAACAAGTTCCGGGAAAACATCGTAAGAGTGATAACTGTAAGCATTTATACACGATCCGGCGCCGTTTTTGAAAAATTGCTCTGCCAGTGCATATCCGTGGTGGCGTGTGGTATTGCGGGGACCGCAGGCAAATGCGCCCCCCAGTATAAATGCCTCCCTGTTGCCTTTGCGCAAAGCGGCGGCGGAACATTTGACGAACTCTGTGTAAAGCTGTATATTCTCAAGTTTTCCGATGCCCCAGCAAAGATCGGGTTCGTTCCAGATCTCGAAATGACTGACTTTGCCTTTGTACCGGCGCGCCAGAGTTTCAAGGTAACGCTCCCAGGCACCAGTGATCTCAGCATTGAAGGTGATGGGACATTTGCGGATATAGGTATCTCCGCCGTAATAGGCTTTGTTACCGAAACAGACACACATCCAGGGACGGATATGTATTGAGCAAAGGCTTTCCACAATATGATCCAGCCACTCAAAGTCGAAGACTCCGGGGGTTTTTTCACATTTGTCCCATCCTGACTGGATCCTTGCCCAACCGGGGGAAAGTTCTTTCAGTGACTCAAATCCCCGGTCGAACTCCCAGTAATCCCGGTCAAGAGTCTCACAGCCGATGGAAAGGCGTTCAGCAGGGGGAAGAGGAGTCTTTGGAGACAACTCGCCTGCGTATGCAACTGCCGCCCTTGGAAATCGTTGTAAAAGGGAAGAAAATTCGGGCGATCCGGCAAATTCCATAAAATCCAAAGCTCCTTTTGAGTACAGTTTTTGCTCCGGTACATAATGTATACCGGAAAAACATTTTAGTCAAGGGCAAGAATGGCTTGGAATCCCTCAAAAAAGTGAATTTTCAGGAAAAAACAAAAATGTACTCTTGCAATTTCAACTTTGCAAGATTATTGTATACCCAAGTCACAATATCCTTTCAAAATATCATAGGGACTTTTTGTTATGGGCAATATCAATATCACATGGAAAACCGGTGAGATCACCGGCAGGATCCGCAAACTCAACGGCGGCAACCTTGCCCCCTGTATCGCAGGCGAAATGGCTGGACGCAACATCCGCAAAAGTTTCAAAGATCTCAACCTTGCTTTCACCCGTCTCCACGACGCCCCTCTGGATAACGCCAACTGTCCTCTTGTGGATATCAACTGTATCTTCCCTCTCTTCCATCTGGATCCCAACGATCCCCGGAACTACCGTTTCAAACACACCGACGACTACTTGCACAACTGTATCGTCGATGCGGAAACCCCTGTCTTCTGGCGTTTGGGTGAATCCATCGACCACACGGTGAACAAGTACTTTATTGAGCCCCCCGCCGATGTGGACAAATGGATCGACATCGCCTCAAACATCATCCGTCACTATACGGAAGGTCTCTGGGATGGATTCCACTACAACATTCAATACTGGGAGATCTGGAACGAACCCGAATGCGGCGGCAACACCCGCCTGGATCCCCACGCAAAAAATCTCATGTGGCTGGGCACCGAAGAGGAGTTCTTTGAATTTTTCGCCAAAGTCGGCAAAGAGCTCAAAAAACGCTTCCCCCATCTGAAATTCGGCGGTCCCGCCCACTGCGGCTGGAGCGAGTACCGCAGCGAAAAGTTCCTTGAACAGTGCGCCGCAGCCAAAGTGCCTCTGGATTTCTACTCCTACCACTGCTACTTTGCCGATCCCTTCGGCTGGATCCAGGAGACGCCCGGACTGGCACGGAAAAAACTGGACGAACTGGGCTACACCGACACCGAGATCCACCTCAACGAATGGCACTACTTCCCCGGTGACTGGCACCGGCTGCGTACCGATGCGACCTACAAACAGAATATGTACAACAACGAAATGAAAGGTCTCGACTCAGCCGCCGCTCTCACCGCCGTCATGGCACGCTGGCAGGATACCCCTCTGGATTACGGCGCCTACTACACCTGTACCACCTCCGCATGGGGATGCTATGTCACAGGCAGTTCCAAGCCCACCCCCTCTTACTTCGGGCTCAAGGCTTTCGGCGAGATCGTCCGCTATCCTGAACGCACGGTGGCGACCGTCGATCAGGAAAAGACCACCGTTCTGGGCGGCAGAGATGAAAAAGGCAACCTTGCTTTGCTGATCTCAGCCTTCTCCACAGGGGACAATACCTTTACCGTCACTGTGGATCAGACCATCGATCCTGCCAAATGTCAGGTACTGCTTTTGGATGAAAACCACAATCTTTCCCCCTGCCTTGAAGCTGAGATCGCCGGAAATACCATCTCGTTTTCCAATGAATCCAACTCAGCTGTGGCATTGATAAAAATTGCCAAATAAGGAAAAACAGTTGATGAAACAGATCCTTTTGAACAATCTGGCATGGTTCCGGGATTCCGGGGTCATGATCCCCGAAAACGGTCTCTGGGGCGTGGCAGAGCGTGTCGCCGTCACAGAAGGCAACGAAGCCATTGAAAAAATGATGAATGCCTTCCCCGCCTGGACGGTCCACGAAAAACACTGTATCATAGAGCAGCGCCGTGCCGACTGCAATTTTCAGGCGGCTTACATGTATCTGCTGAGCTATAAACTTTTCGGAGATAAACTCTACTACGATACGGCAGTCAATATCCTTGACTTTCTCTACTTCCGCAGCGGACTTCTCTGGCGCAGAGCTGACAGATTCGTCCCCGGCAGCTGGAACTGGTCTCATATCAGACGGGATTCTACTGTGTGGTTCGATGATGAATCATGGTGTATCTTCCTTGCGCTGGAGATCGCAGAAAAGTTTCCGGAACTTGAGAAAAAGTACGAAATGCGCCGCTTTGCCATGATGCTGGCACCCGAAATGGGAAAAGCCCTGAAAGAAGCCATGGCGCCCGGTCCGGAAGTTCTTGACGGCGAAACGCATTGGAGAGCAAATACCTTCGTCGGACGCCCCGATTATCCCCACTGGGGAAGTCTGGCTTGTATGGCTCTGGCACGGGCTTACCGTGAAGACCCCCAAGCTGAGTTCATGGAACTCCTCGACGCCTACCACGCTTATCTGGACTCATACGCTGACAAGTTCGATGTCAGTGAAGTCTGCTACGCCATCATCGGTGCCTGTGCCTCTTATGAATACACCGGCAAAGAAAAATTCCGGGAAGTTGCTGAACTTTACGGCAGGAAACTTGTTTCCCGCATGGGCGAAAACGGCAATGTGCCCTCTGAGCACGATGAAGCCCCTCTGGGAGATCATCTGGTTGATACCATCTATACCATCAACTGGGCGCTTCTGGGATTGCTGGGACTTAAAACTCTGGCTCCTTCTTATGAAGAGCCCTTCCAGAAAGCCCTTGCTCTGGTCTGTTCCATTCAGGACAAATCCCCCGAACCCCACTTCAAAGGGTGCTGGCGGGGCATGTACGATATGAACACTCAGAGCTGGGGCGGCGGCGACCGCTATGAAGGGGGAGCCGGAAGCATCTACACCGGCTGGACCAATGCCCCCATTTCCATCGTCATTGCCCTGGAACTGCTGAAAGAAAAACTCTTTAACTGACGAGGAAAATCCAATGTCCATGACCGCTCAAAGCATCCCCGGTGATGGGGAATTTCCTTATCCCCGGGTGTGCGCCCACCGTGGATTCAACACCGTGGCGCCCGAAAACTCTCTGGCGGCTTTCGGTGCCGCCATCGCTCTGGGGGCGCCTGAAATAGAACTGGATATCCGTTTTTCAAAAGACGGCGTTCCGGTCGTAGCCCATGACAGCCGCCTTGAACGGGTTTCCAACGGCAGCGGGTTTATTGAAGAAAAAACTTTCGCTGAACTGCGGGAACTGGATTTCGGAGTCCGTTTCAGCGAGGAATTCACCGGTTTGAAGATCCTGCGTTTTGATGAGGTCCTTGAAAAGTTCGCCCGTCAGATTATCATCAATCTTCATTTGAAAACCGCTGAAAAAGAGGGAGATCCGGAGTTCCCCCGGGACAAGATGGAGCTGATCGTCTCAGAGATCCACCGTTTCGGTCAGGAAAAACACATCTACTTCGTGGGGGATGTTGCCGTTATGGAAAGTGCCCTCAAATATGCCCCCCACATCCCCAGGTGCGCCGGAGCATTCCCCGGTCCCTGGGAGATCGTTGACCGTGCCATTCTTTACAAGTGCGCCAAAGTCCAGCTTTTTGCTCCTTACTTCAATCAGGAAATGATCGACAAGGCGCACCGGCACGGTATCATCTGCAACTTCTTCCACTGCGAAGATCCCGCTGAAGCGGTCAAACTCGTCAATTCAGGTATTGACGTGATCCTTGCCAACGATTACTGGCGGGTCTCCCAGGCTGTAGCGGCAATGAAAAAATAAATTTTTACAGAACCTTGGCAAAAAATTCTCTGATTCGGGGATTGGTGCTGTTTTTGACCAGATTTTCAGGCGTGTCTGAAGCGATGATCCTGCCGTGGTCCATGAAGACCATCCGGTGAGCACATTCACAGGCAAATCCGATTTCGTGGGTGACGACGATCATGGTCATGCCCTCTTTGATGAGTTCTTTCATCAATGAAAGCACCTCTCCCACCATTTCCGGGTCCAGGGCACTTGTGGGCTCGTCAAAGAGCAGCACTTCCGGATTCATGGCAAGAGCCCGGACAATGGCAATGCGCTGTTTCTGTCCCCCTGAAAGCTGCATAGGGTAGGCGTTTGCCTTGTCAGCAAGACCGATACGCTCCAGAAGCTCCATGGCTTTGGAATCCGCTGCGGCGGCAGAAAGCTTCCCCGTTTTGACTGGGGCAAGAGTGATATTCTGCTTGATGGTCATATTGGGGAAGAGATTGAACTGCTGAAAGACCATCCCCACCTGCTGACGGAACTTTGTGATTGCCGCAGCGCTTTTTCCCACAGGGGCGTTATGGAAAAGGATCTCCCCTGAACTGGGCTTTTCAAGCTGATTCAGACAGCGCAGAAAGGTGCTTTTTCCGCTGCCTGAAGGTCCCACCACAAAGACCGCTTCACCGGGGGCAATGGCAAAGTCAACGCCGTCAACGGCGCGGACTCCGGGAAATTCACAGGCAAGATCTCTCACCTCAAAGACAAATTTTTCGTTACTCATTGCGTTTAAGTCTCCTCTCTAATATTCCCAGAAGCCACGTCAGAAACATGACACATGCCAGATAAATGGCGGCAACCGCCATCAACGGCATGAAGGCATCGTAGGTCTGACTGCGGATGATGTCTCCTGCTTTGGTCAGATCCTGTAAAGCGATATATCCTGAAATGGATGTTTCTTTTATCAGTACGATAAATTCATTTCCCAGTGCGGGCAGCACATTTTTGAATGCCTGAGGCAATATGACATGGATCATGGTCTGCCAATAGGTCAGCCCCAGAGCGTCACCGGCTTCAAACTGCCCTTTGTCGATGGACATGATGCCGCTGCGGATGATTTCCGCCACATACGCTCCTGAATTGATCCCGAAGGCGATACAGGCGACCAGCACCTTGTTGTCACAGGATTTCAATATCACAAAGTAGATGATGAGCAGCTGCACCACGCAGGGAGTTCCCCGGATGACCGTCAGATAAACGGAGCAGAGTCTGCTCAAAAATTTCAATTTCCCTGTTCTGTCGTATGTGGAGCGGATCACTGCCACCATAAAGCCCAGCACGATCCCCAGCATGACGGCAAAGAAAGATATTTCCACGGTTTTCAAAAATCCGCCCCAGATATACTGCCAGCGGTTGTCGGCAATAAAATTGGAGTGGAAATCATCGGCAAAACCTTGCAGAAATGTAAAGACACGCAGCTTGTTTTTCCCTTCTCTGACCTTCTGGGCAAGAAGGGTGTTGCTTTCGACGATCTTTTCCAGTTCCCCTGATTTTTTCAGTTCTGCGATGACAGTGTTCAGAAACTCCCGCAGTTCAGAAGCGTTTTTACTGAGAGCAATGGCGTACTCTTCGCTGGTCAGAGGCTGGGGCAGCATGACCACATCTGCGGCATTGATTTTTGACAGCACCACAGCGGGCTGTTCGTCAAGGACGACGGCGTCCAGTTTGCCGATCTTCAATGCCTTCACCGCCACGGCGGGAGTTTCAAACTGCTGGAGCAGGGGAGAATTTTTGTCGGTGATGATATGCTGTCTCAGATAGTCGTAGGCGGTGGTCCCGCTCTGGCAGCCGATGCGTTTGTTCTTTTTCAGGTCTTCACTGCCTTTGATGGGGGAGTTCCGGGGAACAAGGATCATCTGCGCCGCACGGCTGTAGGGGATGGTGAAACTCACTCTTTTTTTCCGTTCCTCAGTCACGGTGATCCCCGATGCCGCCACATCTGCCTTACCGGTGACGATATGGCCGATCACGGAGTCAAATTTGGTGTCGATGATGACCAGTTCTTTCCCCAGTTTCTTTGCGGCATACCTGATGATGTCAACATCTATGCCCACGATCTTCTGGCGGTCAAGAAATTCGTAAGGGGGGAAATGGGCAGAAGTGACAAGGGTAAGGGTATTTCCCTCCTTTGCCTCTTTGCCGCATCCGCACAGGGCGCAGAGCAAAAGAAGTAAGGAAAAGAGAAAGAACAGTTTTGCTTTCATCGGATCACAGAACCTTTTTTAAAAGTTGAAATAACGATTCTCATAATATAGCACTTCAAAGGCCAAATTGCAACACATTCAACTTGAAAACAGCCTGTCTCCGGTGTACATTATAGCCGTAACAGAAGGAGTTTTTGATTCATGATGACCTCATTCCCCAAACTGACGCCCGGCGTACAGGAGCCTTTCTATCTGAAAGAGTACCCTGATTATCCCGTTTATCTGCATATCCCGGAAAACGTTTCTCCAGGGACTCCCGTGCCTTTGTTCTTTTTCATGCACGGCGGAGACAAAAACACCCCCGTTGATGCCCCTTTCAAGATGTACCTTGACCCGGAAAAGGGATATCTCGCCCCTCTCATAAAGGATGCCCCATTCGTCACCGTCGCCCCTTGCGCCCCCTTTGCCAAAGACGGAAAAAGGTGGAACTATCCCGGGAGCGTTGCCTACATCGACGCCATTCTTGCCGCTGTCAGAGAGCGGATCTGTGTCGATGAGGAGCGGATCATCTTCGGCGGGCACTCCATGGGGGGCTTCGGAGCCTACCACAACGGCGCACTCATGGCGGACCGTTTCAGCTGTATACTCCTGAGTGCGGGAGCGTGGCTTGAAAGCGACTTCAAGGCATTTCTGGGGACCCCCGTCTATATTCTCCATGGACGTTACGACTGCGCCGCCAACTACAAAGAGTTCCATATCGAGCCCCGCCACCACGACTGGTGCAGTGTGGATTTTGCCCGCGCCGCCCACGAACTCATGGTCCGGGACGGGGTCACACACGTTTATGACGAACACGACGGCGGACACGGGCTGCGTTGGGAACCGGCGCAGATGGCATTTTACCGCTTCATTGACTACGCCATGAGCTTCAAAAGAGATCCTTATCCTGTGCGCTGCGCCGTCGTTTCCCCTTCGGGCTCTGCGGACCCCACTCTTGAAGCCAATCTGCGCTCACGTTATCTGCGTATCGACAAGACGCTCCCCGGTACGGTGATGCTTGACAAGATCCTGCTCCACGGTCCCAATATCGCCTGGAGCGTCAAAGAGTTTCTGCAGCAAAGCTACACCCTCACCCAGGTCCCCCATGAGGGCGCCCGGCTGGTGGTTGAGAACAAAGGCGGCAACCGTTTTGAAGCTGCCGCTGAAAATGTGGGCGCTTTCACACTCTTTCTGAGTCCTGAAATGGCGGATGTGGAAAAAGCGGTCACAGTCACAGTCAACGGCAGGGAGTACAAAGCTCTTCCGGAAGCGCTTCAGAGGGACAAAGATTACTCCCATCAGCTTGCAATTTCACTTTGCTGACTTGATTTGAACACCTTTTGGCGATATAGTATATAAAAGTACAACATAATAATTTTTGAGGGGAAAAAATGGATTTCGGTAATTTCAGTATCTGGGAAGTGATCATGATGGTTTGTTTCGGTTTCAGCTGGCCCTTTGCCATCGTCAAAACCATCCGGGCAAAGAATCCGGCAGGGAAAAGCTATCTCTTCCTCACATTGATCATCGTGGGGTACGCCGCAGGATGTGTCCACAAAGTGCTCCACAAGATGGACTGGGTCTTTGCCCTCTATGTGATCAATGCCCTTATGGTTGCCACCGATATGTGTCTGTGCCTCTACTATCAGAGCAAGCTCAATCGCGGAGAAAAATAAATGTTGAGAGTCTGTGCGCTCTTATTGCTTTTGACTGTATTGGCAACTCTCAGCGGCTGCAATTCCCCCATAAGAGTTGAAGAAAATTCAGCTCTGGAACGCCGCTCCTACGGGGTCGCCGATTATTCAGCAGGCACTTTGAGCACCAGAACTGTCAATCTGCTGAGCAACTTCATGCTGAGCGATCTTTATGAAAAAGATCCGGCTCGGGTGTTGTCGATCCTGGAAGAGCTTTACAAACAGGACCGCCGGCAGGAGATCGTTTCCGCTCTGGCGGATGTCGCCTTGCAGACCGGATACAAAAAACGCAGCGACAGAGATCTGAGCAGCCGTTATTTTCTTGCTTCCGCCGTTTACAGCTCCTTTTATCTGAAAGAACTTGACGATATCCGGGAGCCTTACGATGAACACCGTATCCGTCTGATCCGTATCCACAACCTTGCAATGACCGAACTTTTTGTTTATCTGAAAGAGCGTGCTCTTGAAAGGCGTTCAGGATATCAGATCCCCATGCCGGGAAAAAACGAACAGCAGGTCCGTTTTATTGCTCCCGCCTACGATATGCCCGTCAGAGAAGCGGATATTGCTGATTTTACCCCCTGTGCAAACTACAAGACTGTGGGGCTGACCCACGATACAAGAGTTTTCGGACTGGGGGTGCCTCTGGTCGCCGAACTCAAGCCCGGTACCCGTGATGTGGGGGGGCAGATGATTGCCGGATTGCCTGTCGCCGTCACGCTGGTGGGGGATTTTTACATAGATACTGAGACCCGTAAGATCACGGCGCAGCTCCGCTACATCTACTCCAGGGTCACAAACAAAGTCAAATTCGGGAAAAGGCTTCTTCCTCTTGCCGCTGATTTTTCCACCCCTCTTGCCAGTGCCGCCGGGAAACCTCAGGATATGAATTTCATCGAGCGTACCGTCAAGGTCTCAGATGCGGCAAGGATCACCGGTCTTTATCATCTTGAACCCTATGATGACAAACGTATTCCCGTCATCTTCGTCCACGGACTCATGTCTGATGCCAGAACATGGGGGCAGATGCTCAACACGTTGCTCCACGACCCGGTACTGCGGCAGAAATATCAGTTTCTGGGCTTTGCCTACTCCAGCGGCAATCCCATTTTCATTTCCGCTGCCATATTGCGTAAAGCTCTGAAAGAGCTCAGAGAAAAACTTCTCAGGCAGAAACGTTCTACTGAAGCCTTCGACAAGATGGTGCTTGTCGGGCACTCCATGGGGGGATTGCTCAGCAGACTTCAAATCACCACCTGCCGTGAACAGCTTCTGCTCGATCAGCTCAAGATCAAAGACAGCCGCTCCTTGAAAAACAAGCTCGATCGGCAGGAGATAAAACGCCTTGAAGAAATACTTAACTTTGATCCGGCTCCCTTTATCAGACGGGTCATATTCATTGCTGTTCCCCACCGGGGTTCCGCTGTGGCAAAGACCTGGATCGGCAGGGCGGGTGCTTCACTTATCAGACTGCCTGCAACTCTTGTCCGGCGCAATATCCAGATCGTTGCAGATCTCATCCGTCGCGGCGAAAAAGGGGCAGAGCGTCTGCAGGGGGGGACAGGGATCCACAATCTGCGGCCTGACGACATGATGCTGCAGCTTCTGGGATCACTGAAAATGGCTCCTGCCGTTCCTTTTCACTCCATCATCGGCAACAGGCATGCTCAGGGGATTCCCGGGGGCAGCGACGGGATCGTCCCTTACAGCAGCAGCCACCTTGACGGCGCCGTGAGCGAAATCGTTGTAAAATCAGGGCACAGTGTCCAGCAGAATGAACTGGCGATCCAGGAGGTCAGACGTATACTGTTGATCCATACAGACTCAAAGACGGGAAAGAAACTATGAAAAAGCTCTCTTTTATTTTTATTACTCTGGCCGCAATGCTTTTGCCGTTGAAAGGCGAAACGCTCCAGCAGCTTGAAAAGCGTTTGCAAATGAGTTCACCGGGATTGCCTGAGTTCCGGGTATACAATGATGTGTTCGGCGTGACCCGTTCCGTCAGGACTCTTCCCGGCAAAAAAAACAGCGGTGTTTTCAAGTTGTCATTGCTTAACGGTTCTCCCCGTATCAGTATGCTGGATATTTCCGGTGTGGAAAAGGCGGATCTGACGGGGATCGACAACTTCAAGGAACTGCGCGCCCTGCGGCTGGGGGCTTCACAGATCATCGGGCTTGAAAAATATTCTCTGCCCAATCTGGTCAGGCTGGATCTTTCTCGCAGTATTGTCAGGGATATTTCATGGCTCAAAAATTATCCGGGGCTCCGCATACTTCATCTGCCGGAAAGCGTTACCGACCTGACCCCCTTGAAAGGGCGCAGTTTCCGTGCCCTTTCAGTGCCGGGAGTCATCAACTCCGATGATGTATGCCGCAGATTGGGAATTTCTGTTGCGATCCGCACCGCTCACGCATACCGCCGCGGGCGGGATACTCTGCCGCCTCTGACACTGCAGAAAGACGGGAAAGGAGAGGTGACAGGCGCTTCTTTCATGGGCTTTGCTCCTCCTGCCGGAGCGCTCAAAGGATTTGCCGGAGAAATGTTTCCGGAAGTGCGTGCCCCCCAGGGGATCCCCCGCCAACCTGAAGAGTATCCGGGACTGCGTTCATTTTCACGGAAGGTCCCCCTTAAAGTCTCCGTTTTTCTCAGAAGTCGTGCAACTTTGAAGATGCTGGATCTGACCGCCCTCAATGCCGTGGAGTTCAATGGGGAGTCCTTCCCGGAACTTGAAGAACTGCGCCTCTCAGGAGCTGTTATCGGTCTGGAGTCTCTCAATGCACCGAAACTCAAACGTCTCATCCTTGAAAAAATCGAGGGATGGATCCCGGGGCAGACTCTGCAGCGCTCCCGCCGCAGATACGGTGTCGTGAAACCGGAACGCCCCGGTGCGCGCCTTGTTAAAGCTGCACCCGACTGGGATCTGGAGTTTTTGAAAATCTCTCTGAAACGGGATGAATTTGACTTTGCTTCCCTCAAAACGATCCGTTTCAAAAAACTTGAGTGCCGCTATTACGGAAGAACTCTTGAATGGCTGAAGAATGCTCAGGTCAGCACGCTGACTCTCGATGCCCCCTTTATCAACGATGATGCGTCTGCCGTACTCGGTACACTGCCCCTTAAAAAGCTCAATCTGGCACTGGGGGAAAATGCCGATATGGGTTTTCTGAAAAAACTCAAACTCCACACTCTTATTTTAAGTGGCGGAGGGAAAAATTTCTCATTTCGGCTGCTGGGAAAAATGCCTCTCAGATCACTTCTGCTGCGGAATGTTTTCAAGGGTAAAACCGATTTGACCTTGCTGAAGTTTCCCATGCTGAAGGAGCTGATCCTTGACCGGATCCATTTTACCGGGATCAAGCCTTTGGGGAAACTTTCAAAACTCGAAAATCTGGCATTGGAAAATTGTATTTTCTCCCCCGCCGGACTGACATTGAACGAACCTGATCTGGATTATGTCTGCGGTGATATGCTCTCAAAAGAGATCCTGAAGCTCAAAAAACTGAAAAATCTCAGGATCGGTCGAATCGGTGTGTTTTCCGCAGGCGAACGCATTGTCAACTATGATTTCCCCTGGGAACGGTTCAAAATACTGAAACTGGTCAATCTTTCCGTGTATGCTGAACGTGCCGATTTCGCCAGAGAGTTCCAATACCTCAAAAGGTTGAAGGTGGATGATATTTCCCGTCACGGCATCTCTCCGGAACAGGTGCGTACAAAAAAAGAGCTTGACACACTGGTCCTGACCAACGCCCGTCCCCGTCCTGACCGGGCTGTGCCTGAAAAATATTCAGCCTTCCGCCGTCCTATGATCCCCGCTCCCCGCAAGGAAGCCGGCGTGGCGCAGCAGGTCTACATCGATGCTCCGGGGGGATTCAACGGCGGATTTCTACGCTGAACAGCGCTTAAAAGAGCTCTTTTTTACGACAAATGCTTGAATTTGTTCTGCAAGTGTGATATTTTAAGAGAAAAACACTCCAACTCAGAAAGATTTATAAAATTATGACGCATGAAGATATGCAAGTGACCCTCGACGCCATGGGAGAAAAGGCACTGAGTGCCTCCCGTGCCCTTGCCGTGCTGGGGAGCGGCGTCAAAACAGCCTTTCTGCACCGTATGGCTGACCTGATCGAATCAGAAACTGCAGCGATCATTGAGGCGAACAGCGCCGATCTGGAATATGGAAGAGAAAAAGGTCTTACAGATGCCATGCTTGACCGGCTCAGACTTGATGAAAAACGGATCCAAGCCATGGCTGATGGGGTCCGCACCGTTGCAGCACAGGAAGACCCGGTAGGGAAGGTGCTTGAAAAGCGGACCCGCCCCAACGGACTTGAGATCACAAAAGTTTCTGTGCCCTTCGGTGTCATCGGTATTATTTACGAATCCCGTCCCAATGTGACCGTGGATGCCGCCGCCATCTGTCTCAAAGCCGGAAATGCCGTCATGTTGCGGGGCGGCAGTGAAGCCTTCAACTCCAACATGTATCTGGCTTCGCTTCTCGATCGTGCGGCGGTGGAGTCCGGGATCCCCTCAGGCGCCGTGCAGCTGATCCCCTGGCGGGACCGGGAAGCGGTGAAGATGATGCTCAAGATGGATAAGGTCATCGACCTCATCATCCCCCGGGGCGGTGAAGGGCTGGTCCGGATGGTCACTTCTGAAGCTTTGATGCCCGTGCTCAAACATTACAAAGGTGTCTGCCACCTTTTTGTGGATGAAAAATGCAACGTGGAGCAGGCAGTCGATATCGTGGTCAATGCCAAATGTCAGAGACCCGGTACCTGCAATGCCCTTGAAACACTGCTCATCGACCGGAAAATTGCCTCTGAGTTCGTTCCCTTCTTCGCCGCTGCCATGCGTCGGAATAAGGTGGAACTGCGGGGGGATGAAGCTTTCTGCCGTCTGATCCCCGATGCCGCTTTGGCGACGGAAGAGGACTACTTTGCAGAGTTCCTCAACCTGACACTGGCAGTAAAAACCGTTGACGGTGTTGAAGAGGCTGTGAAACACATCAACAAATACGGTTCCCGCCACAGTGACGGGATCCTGTCTGATATCGAAGAGCACATCGAATACTTTTTCGGCAATGTTGACTCCTCTACTCTTTACGCCAACGCCTCCACCCGTTTTACCGACGGCGGCGAATTCGGCATGGGGGCGGAAATCGGCATAAGCACCGACAAACTCCATGCCCGGGGACCCATGGGGGTTGATGAACTGACCACCTACAAATACCTGGTCCGCGGAAGCGGACAGACCAGAGGATAAGTCTATGATCGTTCCAATGAAAAAAGTTCTGCTCCTTGCTTTGGAGTCCGATTCACGCAACGCCCTTGAGGAGCTGCGGAACGCCGGAGTCATGCAGATCAACAATGCAGAACAAAGTTCCAACGACACCCTTTTGATCGTTGAAAACCGCAGCAAAGCTGAACGGGTCCTTGCAGAATTGGAGAAATTTGATGCTGATGCAGATCCCGCTTCAAAGCTCACAGGTACCCAGGTTCTTGAAAAAGCTCAGAGCGCCCTTGAAAAGCGTACCGCCGCCGAAAGCGAGGCTGAAAAGATCCGCCGCCGGATGGTCCGTCTGGAGCCTTGGGGAGATTTCAAACTCAAAACCCTTGAAGAGCTCAAGAGTCAGGGCGTTTTCGTCACTCTCTGTGAAGGAGATGATGAAAAATTCGCCGCAGCACAGGCACTTGAAAACATCTGTTGCCGTGAAATTTCCAGTGAAGGGCATGTCCACTATTTCGTGCTTATGGGAACGGTTCAAGCCGATCCTGAGAAATTTCCCGGCATTGTTCTTGCTGAAGATGATGACCCTGAACTCTTGCGAAAAAAATTCGCAGAGCTTTCAACAGCCGTTGAAGAGAGCAACTCCGAACTTGCAGAGCTTGCGCGTTCAAAAGAAGTTTTGAAAAAAGCCATTGCCGCTTTAGGGAATTCTCTTGAGTTCCAGCAGGCAGTGGATGCCTTGACCGCTGCCGGAAGTGTGGTCTATCTGACAGGCTTTGTGCCCGAACCGGAACTGGAAGTGCTCCGCAGTGCCGCAAAGAAAAACGGCTGGGGGCTGGTCATCACCGACCCGGATGAAAATGAGAACGTTCCTGTGCTGCTGAAAGAAAACAAGTTCACCCGTTTGATCAAGCCTCTCTTTGACTTTCTGGGCGTACTGCCCGGGTACCGTGAGATGGATGTGGCGGGCGGCGTGCTGATCTTCTTCACCATCTTCTACGCCATGATCATCGGCGATGCGGGTTACGGTGCTCTCTGTCTGATCCTTGCCCTCATTGCAAAAGTAAAGTTCCGCAGCAAAGAAGCCTTGCGTCTGCCCATCAACATGCTCATCCTTCTGAGTACCGCAACGGTGATCTGGGGTGCCCTTGCCGGAAGCTGGTTCGGCATTCCCGGTATCCCCGGCATCAAATGGCTCACAGATCCTGCCACGAAGGATGGCAATATCCAGTTTTTCTGCTTTCTCCTTGCCTTCGGTCAGTTGGCACTGGGACGTGTCTGGCGTGCCATCCACGAGGGGGGATTGCGCAGTTATGTGCGCCACATCGGTTGGGCGCTCATCGTTCTTGGCAACTTTGTGCTGACTTTGAAGATCATCGTCTGGCAGGGAGCCTTCCCCGTCTGGATGTATTGGGTCTACGGCATAGGATTGCTCATGGTCATGGTTGCCGATGTGAATTGGAAAGATCCCGCTGATTGTTTCCAGTTTCCCTTCAACGTCATCGGCAGCTTTACCGATGTCCTGAGTTATATCCGTCTTTTTGCCGTTGGTATGGCAGGCGGCTGTATCGCCTCAAGTTTCAACAACATGGGGCTGGATATCTTCAAGGCTTCAGTTTGGTTCATTCCCCTGGGGATCCTTGCTATTCTCTGCGGACATCTTCTCAACATTGCTCTGGCTTTCATGAGTGTGCTGGTCCACGGCGTGCGCCTCAACACTCTTGAGTTCTCAAACCATACAGGGCTGAGCTGGAGCGGACAGAAATTCAAACCATTCAAAAACAACAATATGGAGGAATAATAAAAATGACTAAAGAAATCGCTCTCAAGATCATGGAGTTCATCTCTCTGGGCTCCGGTTACACCGCAGTGGCTCTTGCCGCCATCGGTTCATCCATCGGAACCGGTTACGCCGGAGCCGCCGCCATCGGCGCATGGAAGAAGTGCTATCAGCAGGGCAAACCTGCCCCCTTCCTTCTCATGGCTCTGGTGGGTGCTCCCCTTTCCCAGACCATCTACGCCATGATCATGATGATCATTATCAAAGGCAAGATCATGAACCATCCTGAGCACATGCCCATTTATGTCTGCATCGGTCTCATCGGCGGTCTTGCCCAGATGACCTCTGCCATCTTCCAGGGGCGTGCTGCTGCCGGCGGCTGCGTTTCCTACGCTGAAACCGGACAGGGGTTTGCCAACTCCCTGATGGTCCTCGGTGTGATCGAAACCTGCGCCATCTTCGCACTGATCTTCTCCTTCATGGCAATGCCCTGATGGAACATTGATTTATGGCAGATGAGCCTTTTTCTGCGGCCTGCGGTCCGTTACCGGAAGGCACACTGTTGGGCAAATACCGTATTGACGGTTTTACCGCCTGCAGCAGCACAGGGGAATTGTACTCTGCCACTGAAGAAAAAACGAATAAGCGCTGTTCTCTTCTGGTGATCAGCGCTGCCATTTCCGGGCATTCGCCCGATGTTGCGGCACGTCTTCTCAAAAAAGCTGAGAAGGCGTGCTTTTTCCGTCACAGGAACTTTGCTGCCGTCTTGGGAGTCTTTCAAACAGAAGAGTACCGCTGTATTGCAACGGAACTCATTCACGGTCACTCCATTCGTGAGCTGGTCGAAGGAGGAGAACTGAACCCCGTTACAGCTGAAAAGATCATAAAGCAGCTGGCAGGACTTCTTGCGGCGGGCGAAAAGTTCCAGGCTCCTGCTTTTGAATTCACTCCCGATGATCTTTTTGTCAGCGCTTCGGGGGAAGTAAAATATCTCTACCCCGGAACAGGGGCTCTGAGCCATCTTTTTTCCGGAGCCACTCTTCTTAAGATGCCCCGGCTGCGGCGCAACACACTTTTTACTGCCCCTGAACTCCTTCTCGGGAACGCTCCATACTCCTTTGCCGCAGCGGTCTATTCTCTGGGAGCACTTTACAGTTATATGCTCTGCAAGGGGGAGTATTTCCGTTCCGGCAATGAGTATGCCGTACTGGCAAAGCTTCTGAAAGGGGAGTTCCCCGGAGCAGAGATCCCGGGGGATACTGCTCTCCTCAGCCATCTCCTTGAAAAAGATCCCGCTGCCCGGATCAGTTCAGGCAGAGAGCTCCTCAAGCTCTTTGGAATGAAAGAACCCCTGTTCTGCACTCCATATTTCCGGAGTGCCCTTGCTCTGCTCTTCTGTCTCATTGCCATTGTACTTGTCATATTCTTTCTGCGCCGCAGCTCTGCCGATCACTCAAAAGAAGGTTTGGGGAAGCTGCCTCAAGGCGCTGCTGTTCAGACAACTCCCGCTCCTGCAGAAAAAAAATACTCCTCTCAAGCTGTGAAGCGTATCAGAGTCCGGAAACAGACTTCCCGGAAAAACTCTGAGCCCGTGATTTCCCGGAGGCGTTCTCCCACGGTTCGCAAAAACGTTTCTCCGGGACCTACCCCTCCGGCAGAGAGTCAGATCAAAGATGTTGCATGGAAGCGTTCTTTGAAACGGCAGAAAGCCGCCTTTGCCGGTGCCGTTTCTCCCATGCAGAAAAATTCCCGCAAGTCAGAACGATATGATGCAGCAGAGGAGCTTGTTTCCGGCATCAGAAAAAATGATCTTGCCCAAGTCCAACGTGCCATTGCCCGCGGAGCAGATGCCGATGCTTTTCTTGACGGCGGCATTACGCCTCTCATTGCCGCATGTCAGAAAAAGAATACTACAATGGCAGAACTGCTCATTGCAAAGGGGGCAGATGTCAATAAATGTTCAAAAGCGGGCCGTTCCCCTCTGGCAGAAACATTTCCTCCCGGCAAAGAGGGGTCACCGGAACTTTTTGAACTGCTTCTCAACAAAGGAGCTCTCCCCGTTCTCCGCTCCGGAAGCAGGGAAAATCTTCTGGCGGTACTCTGCCATGATTTTGCAAATCACCCGGAGTCTCCCCGTTTTGCAGAAATTATGCTGAAATCAAAAAAAATCCGGAGAGATCCCCGGTTGCTTTTCCATGTCTGCCGCCCCAATAATGGGGCACTTTTCAGTGCTCTTGTCAGGCATTGGGGGGATTTCAGCGGTGATGAATACAAAGAGCTGTACCTTGTTGCACTGAACCGGAAAATGCCTGCCGATGTGATCAGACTCATGCTTGAACGCAAGGTCCCTGTTCCCCGCAGCGAAGTTTTGAATGAACTCCTTTTACGTCTGGATGAGCCTGCCATCACAGCACTTTTCCCGGCAGTGAAGAGCCAGAGCACCGTTTCTTCCACAGCCTTCAGACCGGTGCATTTCAATAATCCTCATCTCGCAGAAAAGGCTTGTAAAGCCATCAGACGTCATAGTCTGGGAGAGCTGGAAAAAACTCTTGAAGAAGGGCTTTCTCCTGATGCTGCCGCCAGAAACATGACCCTTCTGCAGCATGCGGCAGAAACAGATTCCTTCAAAGCTGCGGAATTGCTTCTGAAGAAGAAAGCAGACCCCTTCAAAAGCACTGCGGTCAACAGAGAGATCCCGGTGGCAATGGCTGTCAGAAACGGCTCTTTCAGGACATTCAGATTGCTGGTTGTGAAACCTTTTCCCCAGGCACGTTTCCACGATCAGGTCATGGAGGCGATACTCCGGCGCAGCAACGCTTACGACTATCTGGAGCTCTATCTGAAGCACCACAGCAGTGAACTGAAAAACAGCTCCCTTTGCTACCTGACTGTTGCCATGCGTTACAAGGCTTCTGAAAAAATTCTGGTACGGCTTGTCAATCTTTACCGGGATTTTTCCCACGCCAAACATAAAGCTGTGATCCATCAGGCGCTTATGAGCGGTTACAAAGCAGGTCTGATCAAGGCTCTTCTTGATCGGAATGCTCAGGTCCAAAGCAAAGAAAGTTCCTATTTGAAGAGCAGTAAGGGCTGGCAAACCTATCATTTGACGCCTTTGCAGACGGCACGCAAAGCCAAAAGCCCCAACGTTATCGTAAGGCTTTTGCGGAAGAAAGGAGCCAGGTGAGAATCATTATGCGCTTCTTTATCAACACACAAACCGATCCCGCATTCAATCTGGCTCTGGAAGAGGTACTCTGCCGGGAGTTCCCTGAACCGCTGCTCATGCTCTGGCGCAACAGTTCTTCTGTCATTGTGGGAAAAAACCAGAATACCTTTGCCGAAGTCAACGCCGCCTTTGCCGAAGCAAACAAGATCCCTGTGGTGCGGCGCATGACAGGAGGGGGAGCTGTCTACCATGATTTGAAAAATGTGAACTACTCTCTTATTCTCCATGAAAGGCAGCCTGATTCAGATTCCTTTGCCCGTTTTGCCCGTCCTGTCACATCCGCCCTCAACAAGCTGGGAGTGCCTGCCGCTTTTTCAGGCAGAAACGATATTCTTGTGGAGGACAGAAAAATCTCAGGGAGCGCCCAGTGCTGCATCAAAAACCGGACTCTCTTTCATGGAACGCTGCTCTTTGATACGGATATGGAAATGCTTGAAAAACTCCTGACTCCGGGGAAACTCAAGATGGAGTCCAAGGGGGTCAAATCAGTCCGTTCCAGGGTGGCAAATTTGAAAGAGTTTCTGCCTGAGATGAAGGTCGAAACCTTTATGGAACAGCTCCGGCAGGAGCTGCAGTTCTTTGCCGGAACGCCTGAAGATCTTCCGGATGAGTGGAACGCCAAAGCGGAACACCTTGCTTCTGAAAAGTACCGCCAATGGACGTGGAACTGGGGAAATGTTTTCCCATGCCAGTGGGAAAACAGTGCCCGCTTTCCCGGAGCCGGGATCGTTGAGTTGAAAATAAGGCTCCTTAATGGACGCATTGAAGAGGCAAAAATCACAGGAGACTTTTTCGGAGATGCCGCACCTTTGGAAAAAGCCTTGGGGGGGCAACTCTTCCGCCGCAGCGATGTCGGGGCGAATCTTCCGGAAAATACAGTGGAAAAATCAATCAGGGGATTGAGCAAAGATGAGTTTCTTTCCCTTTTTGAATCATAATACCAATATCAACAAGAAAGGTGAAAATATGAACAAAGTCGTTATCGTGGGTGCCGCCGGACGTATGGGCGGTCGTCTGATCGCCAATATCATGGCTGACGAAAGATTTGAGCTTTCAGGAGCTCTTGAGCATCCTTCCTGCCCCAAACTGGGGATCGACGCAGGTTTGAACGCCGGTTGCGGCGCTGCCAATGTCACCATTACCGCCGATCTGGATGAAGCGCTCAAAGGTGCCGATACAGTCATTATCTTTTCCACCGGTTCCGCCATCGATATGGTCCGTGCCGCTGTGGAAAAAGGAGTCGCTGTGGTTCTGGGGACTACCGCACTCCCCGCCGAAGAACGTGCCGCTATCGCTGAACTGGGCAAAAAAGGCAGAATCGTCTTTGCCAGCAATATGAGTGTGGGGGTCAATCTTCTCTGCAAACTTGCCGCAGAAGCTGCGAAGATCCTCGGACTTGACTACGATGTGGAGATCGTTGAAATGCACCACAACCAGAAAAAGGATGCCCCCTCAGGCACCGCCGTCACTCTGGCTGAAACCGTCGCCGCCGAACTGGGACTGGATTATGAAAAAGATACCCGCCACGGCCGTCAGGGAGTGGTGGGCGCACGGACGAAAAAGGAGATCGGTATGCACTCTCTGAGAGGGGGCGATGTGGTGGGGGATCACACGGTGATCTTTGCCGCCGAAGGGGAAAGGATCGAACTGACCCATAAAGCAAGCAGCCGTGATACCTTTGTCCACGGTGCGCTCCGGGCGGCTGAATATCTTGCAAGTGCCCCCAACGGGCTGTATGACATGCGGGATGTGCTCGGTTTCAAATGAGCCGCAAAGATGAACTGCGCCGCCGGATCTTAAGGTATTTCCTTCTCCGGGGCAAGGCGACCCGTCCGGAGCTGGTGGAGTACACCAATGCTCGGGCGGCGACGGTCTTTGACGTTATTGACGAACTCAAGACCGCAGGTTTCCTTGTTGAACCGGAGCGCAGAGGAAAAAGAACAGGCAGAAAAGCTCCGGATCTGGCGCTCCACGGTACTGCCGGTTACTGGCTGGGGGTGGACTTCAGGCAGGAAGGCACTGCAGGTGTCATTATTGACGGTTGCGGTGAGGTCATCTGCCGTGAGGAGCTTTCCTGTGCCAGACGGGATCTCAATGACTGCCGCAGAGAGATCGGAGAACTGGTCCGCCGTTTGCGTAAAGCTGCGGGGAAAGAGTGGGAACTTGTCTCAGGTATCGGCTTTGCCGATCCCGGAGTGGTGGATCCCGACAATGCTGTCTCCCGGAAAGCTGTGCATATCCCGGGTTGGGAAAATGCCGCCACCAAGGAGTGGCTGGAAGGTGAGTTCCATCTCCCTGTGGGTATCTGGCCCGAAACCATGATAAAGACCCGTATGGAGTATATGCTCAGACTTCCGGAAGTTCCTGAAAGTATCTTTCTGCTTACCCTCGATGAGGGGGTAGGCGGCGGCTTCATCCGCAACGGTGAGATCTTCGTGGGCTCTTCAGGGTGCGGTATGGAGATCGGTCACCTGGTCATAGATCCCGCGGGACCGGTGTGCAAATGCGGCAATCGGGGCTGTGTTGAAGCATTGGTGGGCGAAGCAGGGATCCGCAGCAAAATGGAAGAAGCGATCCGGAGCGGCATGAAGAGCGCCGTGGATATGGAACACTTCACTCTGGAGGCGTTTCTTGAAGCGGTACACACTGACAAAGCGGCACGGATCGTGGCAGATCAGGTCTGTGAGAATATCGGACAGGCTCTGTCGGCGGTCGTGATGCTGCTGAATCCCTCCATGATCGTTTTCGGCGGAGCTTTGAGCAAACTGGAGTCGGTACTGCTTTCGGGAGTCCGCAGAGTTCTGGAACTGAACTGTTTTGCGGGTGCCTTGCAGGATCTGAAACTGGAACTGGCACGCTCCGACGAATTTGATACCGCCCGGGGGGCGGCGCTCCGCATGAGAGACAAAGTCTGGCTGGAAGAATAATCCCCCTGTTTGAAGGAAAATATACAATGGAACTTCTTAAAGAATCTTCTCTTGCTGACGGACGTACTCTGCGTATCTTCCGTCAGATAACCCCTGATGCTGCCGGTGTCCCTGAACGGTTGATCCGTTACATGATGGGCTCCATCGGTTTTGACAGTTACAGAAAGTTTGTTCACGACCAGAACTACTGGCGACTCTACTACCGTACCGCCTTTGACGGAGAGGGCGCCGTTGACCACCTTTATCTTGCAGAAGTGGAGGGCTCCTTTGCCGCCCGTGTCTGGTTTGCCTACTCTCCTTCCTCCGGATTCGGCAACTTCGGCAATGTTTTCACCGAGCCTGAATTCCGCCGTCTGGGACTTATGAGTCAACTGCTGCCCTATTGTATCAGGGATTTCATGGACTCCCCTGCAAAGCTCCTCTGCTGCGGCACGGGCAACGCATACGCCGCTGCCTCTTACCGCAAAGTGGGGTTCCAGATGACCTACGGCGGAGAGACCGGCATGATGCACCTGATCGACCCCAAATACGGCAATCACTTCGCCGATCTTGAAAAACTTTGCTTTGACGGATCAAAGATCAAGAGTGTCCGTCCCGGCACTCCCGGGGATCAATTTGACTGCGACAAATTTCTTGTCCACACCGCCGCCATGCGGGGCAGGGCAGGGGGAAGCGCCGGTCCCGATGCCTACGTTTCAGAGTACCGGGTCGTTTGGCAGGACCACAAGATCGGCAACGCCGTCACCGCTGTGGCTGAAAACGGAAACGGAACGGTCTGTGCATACGCTTATGCGGTCAAGGCTTTCGGAAGGAACTGCCTGAACTTCAAGGTCTACCCTGACAACACCGGCGAAATAAAAGAGCTTCTGGAGTTCACCGCTTCAGAGTTCCGTAAACTTTTCCCCGGGGAGCCCATACTCATTTACCTTGGCTCCAACTGCCAGCTGCAGCTTGAAGCTCTGGCAAAGGCGGACTTTTCCCCCATTGCCAAAGTTCCCGGCTCCGCCCCCGGAGCAGATCTGCTGATATTTGAGATCTGAACAAACTTTGAGGTGATTTTAAAAAACGGAAAATATTTTTTCAACAACTTTTACTTTCGGGACTTGAAAAACTGAAATAAAAGGGTTATATTTATATCAATTGGGTTTCATTAAAATTGGTTCAACGTTGAACCACGCAAGGAGCAGGTATTTCCATGAGTTCCCGGAACGGCAATGTAACTTTGAAAGATATCGGCAAGGCGCTCAACCTTTCCGCCCGTGCTGTTTCCAACGGCTTGAACAATTCCGGTCGCCTTGCTCCCGAGACCCGCAAGAGGATCATTGAGACCGCCACCCGGATGGGCTACGTACCCAATGCCGCCGCCCGTTCACTTGTGACCCGCAAAAGCCGTTTTATCGGGGTTCTGATCCCTTATCTCAACAAAAGTTTTTTCTGCAACATCATTGCCGGCATCGGCGAAGTGGCTGGACAGAATGGCTTTATGATGCTTCTTGACTCCCTTGACAAACCCACCAGGGAACAGAAGGAGCGGGTGATCTCCTCTCTCATGCAGCATAATGCCGCAGGGGTCATACTCTATCCCCGCAAGGAAGATCTTGAAATGGCTTACCTTATCCGTTCCATGGGTGTCCCCGTGGTTCAGGTCATGGAGTATATGCCGGAATTCGGCGGTTCCTCAGTGACCATGGATAACTTCAAAGCAGCGTGCAGTGCAATGAAACATCTGCTTTCCGGAGGACACACCCATATCGCTTATATAGGTCACAACGCCGATAACGCCGCCCAGCAGGAGCGGTTCAAAGGGTATGAAAGGTGCATGAAAGGGCGTCCTCTGCAGTTCCGCTACTGCCGCATGACTTTGGAAGCAGTATGTGCCATGACCCATGAGATGTTTGATGAAGATCCTGATCTGAGCGCTGTCTTTGCCGCATCTGATACAGCGGCGCTGGGAGCTTTACGGGCGGCAGTGGAGCGGAACAAACTGATACCTTCCCAATTTGCCGCCGTAGGCTTCAGTGATGTGGAGCTTGCTGCCAACCAGATCCTTTATCCCCTGACGACCATTGTCCAGCCCAAAGAGGAAACGGGCATCAAAGCGGCACAGATGCTCCTTGAACTGCTCAAAGGCAACTCAGTCTCCCCCCTTCTCCTTGATGCGCCCCTTGTTATCAGAAAAAGTTCGTGACTCCGAAATTTTTATAAATCAATCACAAAGGTCTCCTATGAAAAATCATCATCAGCCGAAGCCGGAAAAAAGAGTTTTTACCCTCATCGAACTCCTTGTGAGTACTACTTGTCAAACAGGTGTTTTGCCGTTGTATTACCTGAAAAAAGAGAACAAAAAAATGCCTTATTATGCTTGCGAAGAAAGCGCTTCATGCCCCAACGGGGCGCTTCATATTTTCCGCAGGAAAATGCTTCATACGGCGGAG
>JAFTIE010000186.1 GCA_017457065.1 Lentisphaeria bacterium | reverse complement strand
GTCCCGCCGTAGCTTTATGCGGAGGGGGAAAGGTAACAGGCGCTTGTCCCGCCGTAGCTTTATGCGAAGGCGGAAAAACGCTCCCTTTATCAGATCGAAGAAGAGGACGCTTTGACAATTTTGAGGAGTTTTGAAATTGCCTCTAAGTATAAAAAAAGAAGAAAAATCTCCTTTTTTATTTCGGCTTTCGGCTGATGTTTATTTCGGTACTTACAATTGGAGCAAATAAAGGTTATATTAAAACAGAGTCGTTTACACCGATCTTTTAGAAAAAGTTGTCCAGCCAAATGGGCGAAGCGCATTATCCGGAAATCTTTTTACAAACCGCATTTTTTTCTTTGGCGGGGTTTGCCATCATCAGTGCCATGCCGCCCAGGACGAGGACGATGGAGGTGATGAAAAGGGGAGTGAATTTCTCTTTGAGGACGATTGCCGACAAGGTGAAGGTGATCGCTGCTGAAAGGTATCCGAAAGAGCCCAGCACTCCCGGCTTGACATATTTGAGTGCGGCGTACCAGCAGGCATTGGCAAGGGCAAGAGTGACTATGCCTGTGTAGAGGAATCCGCCCCAGATCCGGGGAGTGATGGCGGCGAAATCAGCGGGTTTCGCTGTGAAGCAGATGACAGGGAACATCAGAAGCGCTCCGAAAATGAAAGAAACGAACATACTGACAGGACCGCCGTACTCTTCTGAGACTTTGGCGCCGTAAACGGTGAAAAAAGCCCAGCAGAATCCGGAAACAAGCGCCATGCCGTCGCCGATGAGAGAGCGCCAGCTGGTATCGGCGTAGATGTCTCCCCCCCGGGCGGTGCCTGCAAGGATAATGCCCGCAAAGCCGATGAGCATACCCGCCAGCCCCTTCCACGAGGTTTTTTCACGCAGAAAGATGAAGGCAAGTATCACCGTGGCAATGGGGGAACAGTTCGCCATGAGGGAACAGCGGGCGGCGGTGGTGAAATAAAGGGCGTAAAAGACAAAGTAACTTTCAAGGACGATCCCCACCAGACCGATAAGAAGGAATTTCTTCCAATCTTTGACAAAGGCTCTTTTGATCAGTTCCCGGTTTTTGCTGAAAAAAAGCAAGGGAGACAATGTGACCACCGCCAGACAGAAACGCAGCAGATTGGCAAGATAGGGGTTGATGCTGCCCCCATCCTCTTCTCCGAAAAGCCAGCGTCCGGCAATATAGAAACTTCCCCATGAAGCGGTAGCCAAAAAGCCCAACAGCAATCCCAAAGCACTTTTCATAAAATTATTTGTTCCCTTCTTAAAAATTTATCTTCTCTGGATCACGGTCCATAATATACCGTTGAAAGATAAATAATTCAATTAAAAACCTATTTATTGAAAATTCTTTTCTGAAACTGCTTTGCATGGAGAATTATATTCTCTATAAAAGGATTTTGAGATGAAAAAAATCATTTCCGCTTCCTTTAAGAAGAAGGGAAATGATTTCAAACTCCGGAACTTTTCTTCCGGATCAGCAGGTGGGGAGCCTTTTTTTTCTTCCCCACCTTGAGATTTTATTTGACGGCGATCATTACGGGACGGTAAATACCGCCCTGGCCGCCCACATCACGGACTTTCACTGTAAGCTGCTGATTTTTTCTGTTCCAGTCGATTTGTTCGTCAATGCGGATATCAAAGGGCATTTTCCACTCATCTCCGCCTTTACTGACCCGGCTGCCGCAGAGTTTTCCGTTGCAGTAGACCCATGCGGACTCATCCACGCCGGAAAAGAGGAGCCAGACTTGTTTGCCCTTCCATGCAGCAGGAACATTGAAGCTCAAAGAATACCAGCCGTCGCCGTCGTAATTTTTTATGTAGGATTTGAAACTTGCTGAAGCGGCTTTTCCGGGGTTCTCCCATCCGGAGTCGATGCGGACTCTGCTGGTGAGAGCCGTCTTGGGGCGCTTCAAGTACCACTTTTCCCGGTCGCCCTTTTTATCAGGATCAACGGTCAGATACCAGTGGAGCGACATATATTTGCCGTCGGCGTAGTTCCGCAGCTTTTCCGCCACGCGTCCGCCGGTGGTGTCGCCGAAGTTGGCTTCAAGACGGAAAAGGGTGAACCAGTTCATGTTGATTTTTTCCCAATTCTCTTCACGGAAACGGTGGAGCTTTTTCGCTGCCTGCAGCTTCTTTGCTCCCGAAGAGGAGAGGGCGTAATAGGTCAGCCGGGCGTGGGTGTTGACACGGAGCTGGTGCTCAAGCAAAGCCCTCTGGCTGGGGGTGAGAGACTTTTTCAATCCCTTTTTCAACAGAGCATCGGTCACATCAAAATCTTTCTCAAAGTAGTATTTTTTCAGATCCCACATAAGTCCCCGGCGGAAATTGCCGTATTTGCCTTTTCTGCCGATCTCTTCACGCTGAGGGAAGAGGCGTTCTGCCCAGACCTCATTGCGGAAATAGGCGTAGTAAGCCTTGACTTCAGGAGCAGCGGCTCCGAAAGCGGAACAGTATTCGTTGAGGTGCTCTTCAAATGTTCTTTGGGGGTAGACATGGGCACGGGCAAGAATGTAATCTGCAATGCCGGTGGTGCCCCAGAAGCCGTGGAGTGAATCGTAGTCTGTTCCCACCATGCCGTTTTTGAAACCAACCTGGAAGTGGTTGAAAAGGATCTCCTCGATCCCCATGGGCAAGCCGGTGTTGATGTGATGATCGTTGGGGCGCTGGAACATTTCATCAGCTCCCATCTTGCGCCATGCTTTGTACATTTCATCGCTCTTCTGCCAGGTCATCATGTGGGGAACAAATCCAATGACGATCCCCGGTGCCACCCGGAACTTTTTCGGAGGATAACGGTAGACGCTGTAGGCGTAGAAACTGACCCGCACTTTGGGATCGGTTTTCCGGGCTTCTTTAAGGACCTCATTGGCAAGATAGAGATAACGGTCGGTCAGGTCGCGGTCCCACTTCTCCCCGGGAGGTGCAGGCGCATCAAGAGCACGGCATTCTTTGCATTCGCAGTAGCCGCCCCAGTCATTTTCGCAGACATTTATCATCTGCGGACGGGGGGTGCGTTTTTTCCAGTTGCTGACGATCTGGTTGATAAAGGCACGGTTGGAGGGACACATCTTGATGGTGTCAGGACGCTTGGGATTTCTGGGGGCGCGCTTGCCGTTGACGAGGGCAAAGTACTCCGGATGGGTTTTCCCGTAACGTTTCCACCAGGTGGTGAAGGCGTGTCCGTAGGTGTAGTGGACATTTCCTCCCATGCGCATCTGTTTCAGCCAGCGGTGGGTGTAGAAATCCTGATCTGCGAGATACTTTTTGGCGTTTTTGCGGTAAAATTCAGGGAAGAAATAGTCTTTCTGCACTTCCTGATATTTGGGGGTACTGAATCTGAGTCCCCGTTTTTTCAATCTGCCGGGCTCCCAGCTGTTTTTGCCGGTTTCAAGTTTCAGCACTTCTGCCTTTTCATAACTGGTCCCCAGAGGACCGGGGGCGAGGAAGAGGAATTTGAGCTGCTTTTCGAGAAAGTCGTATACAGCGGTCAAATCTCCTGTCCTGCGGTATCTGAAAACGGAAGCGTTGGCTTTGATCCCGGGATCGGAGTCCCCGTAAAAGCGGCTGTACCGGGGAGTGACTTCCCAGACTCCCTCTTCGGGTTTGAGTTTCACATTGGCGGGTTTTTCAAAGATAAAGTGGTATTTCCCCTGACTTTTCCGGGAGACGATGGGGATTTTTTTCTCCGTGACCATTTTAAGATGGTCCTGCAGCTCCATGGCGGCAAAGCGCACGGTTGCACTGGCGTTTTTGGGGACGACGATTTCCGCATTTTCAGGTGTCACCACCACAGCTGCTCCCCCCAGGAGCATACTGCAAAGGGAAAGTGCAAGAAGGAATGTTTTTTTCATTTGTTTTTTTTGAGGCAATTTCAAAACTCCTCAAAATTGTCAAAGCGTCCTCGCTTCGATCTGATAAAGGGAGCGTTTTTCCGCCTTCGCATAAAGCTACGGCGGGACAGGCGGCTGTTACCTTACAGGTAGCAAGTGCAAACTACCCTTTACAGCTCTTTGCGAATGACATCTTTGCCATTTTTTGAATGACTTTTGAAATTACCTCTAACCTTTTTTTTATTTTTCCAATTGTTTCCGCAGCCAGCAGTAGATGGCATCCCCCAGCTGATAGCCCCCTTCACGGGCGGGGTGGAGCGCATTCCTGTCACGGAGGACCTTTTTGCTGCTTCTGGCGTGGACCTTGTAGCTGCCCTTCATGTAGCTGCCGTCAGGGTCGATCGCCTGATGGAGCGGGATCAGTCTGATGCCGGGATCTTTCAGCTCTTTCACCAGAGCGGTAAGGGCACGGTTGTAGCTCTGGATGTTCCGGCGGTACTGGTATTTTGACTGGAAGGAGCCGTAGTTAGCTCCGAAGCCGTCCTGCCCGCATCCGCAAGGGTTGGTGGCAACGCCGATAATGGCTTTGGGGGCGTGTTTCCTCAGAGCGGCAAGAAGAATTTTTGCATTATTGAGAGATTGGGCAAGGCGTGCTTTGCGTGTCTCTGCCTGGGCGCTGAACATGTCGTTACCTCCCAGCTGGATCACGATAAAGTCAGGTGCTTTCCCCTGATTGATCTTTTTGAGCCATGCGGGGATGTCAAGGACCTTTTTGCCGTTGACGATTTTAAGAAGAGGGCTCCGCATACGGTAAGCCTGAGATTTGGGGAGATTCCGCACGCCGAAAGCCTTCATCTGTTCTCTTTCTGCTTCGTTCTGTGCCTGAGGCAGTTCCTCTGCGGTGTAAAGCCAGCGTTCAAGGAAACTTCCCCATGAAAAGCCGCCGTAACCGTCATGGGCAACTCCCCCGGGAACGATGGGACGCCCGCCGCCTGAGTGACTGCCGATGGGGGTGTAGTTGACGAATCCTGCTTCACGCATGACTTTGAGCAGATGGGCGGGGTATCCGCAGTTGACGCCGGAAGCCGCCAGAAGGGACAAGGTGAATTTCTTTTTATAGTCCGCAGGTTCTTTGGCGACCACCACACGGGTCTTGCCTGAAAGCACCATGCCGTAGTCGTTGAAAAGCCGCACTTCAAGATCAAAACTCTTGCCTGCATCAGCTTTTTTGGGCGTCCAGAACCAGCGGCTCTCCCCAAAGGTCCCCTTGGGAGATTTGACCTCAACGGCATAGGCTTTGGGGGTGGCTGAGTCGATCACATTTTCATAGTAGAGGTTACTTTCAATGCCGGGGACAGCATAGATCACCTCAGGCAGAGCCATTTTCAATCCCGGGGGAGTGATGGCACATTTTCTCTCCGGGGCAGCTGGAGTTTTGCACACGCTGCACCCTGTAACGACGACGGCTGCCAGAGCCGCACAAACAGGAAGAAATACTTTTTTCATGGTTTTATACTCCTTTGGGATAAAGAATTTCTTTAGAGCCAATTTCAAAACTCCTCAAAATTGTCAAAGCGCCCTCGCTTCGATCTGATAAAGGGAGCGTTTTCGGCTGTTACCTTACAGGTAGCAACCTCAAACTACCCTTTACAGCTCTTTGCGAATGGCATCTTTGCCATTTTTTGAATGACTTTTGAAATTACCTC
>JAFTIE010000185.1 GCA_017457065.1 Lentisphaeria bacterium | reverse complement strand
CATTCAAAAAATGGCAAAGATGCCATTCGCAAAGAGCTGCAAAGGGTAGTTTGAGGTTGCTACCTGTAAGGTAACAGCCGAAAACGCTCCCTTTGTCAGATCGAAGCGAGGGCGCTTTGACAAATTTGAGGAGTTTTGAAATTGACTCAAATGCAAAAATTACCGGTTTTATGCTCTCCCGCAGAGCGCTGCAATAAAAAACTCCGAACGCACATCGGTAGTTGTTAAAAAGATTTCTTCTGTTTAACCTCCCGCATGTCAATATTCAATCTGTAAAACCCAATCCAAGTTAGCGTCAAATAACTTGAATTGCAAAAAAAGAAGAAGAGAGAACGCCGTCTGCAAAAAAAAACAGCGATACCTCTCATGAAACACCCATAATATACACGCTAAAATGATTTTTTCAAATTAGATTTAACTAAATTATTGAAAAAAATTTTCATTTTTCTGTTTCTCAGGCACAAAACTTTCATATAACAATTTCTGCCGCCTTTAAGTGCTCCTGTGAGACTGGTGCCTTTCCGGGAGGAACCGGACCGGGGCGGCAGGATACAAAAATCCCCTCCGGGCAAACCTTTTTTTCCAGCATCTCAAAGGGAAAACTTCAAGCATGTAAATTTTGTTCCGGGACTTGTATTTCTGCAAAATAAAGATTATATTAAACAGCGACTCCTCTGCACAGATCTTGCAAACAGAGCTGCCCGCCTTGGGGGAGGAGGCAGGAAAGTTGAAAATGGAGATCTTATGCCCGAAACAGGAAATAACAGGAAAAAAAACTTGCCCTATAAAACAGACAGTTCTCTGTTGCGCCATGTTCAAGATGGAGATCAGACAGCGTGGAACGATTTTTACCGGAAATATTCGGCAATGATCTGTTCCATCGGGAAAAAGAAACATCTTTCCGCAGAAGATTGTGAAGATCTCAAGATCAATGTAATGACTGTTTTCTGGAAGAAAATGGATGAGTTCATTTATGATCGCAACCGGGGAAAATTCCGCAACTATCTGGGAAAGATCTCTGAATATTGCGCCTTGCAGATCCTTTCAAATCAAAGAAGATATACAGCCCTTGATACAGAGCCCGAATTGGAATATCCCGCCGAGATCGATGAAACGATCATGCAGGAGTACCGGGACTTTCTTGTGGAAAAAGCTCTGGCTGTTCTGCGCGAAGAACTTGATACTGAGATCTACCAGGTCTTTTATATGTCTTTTGTCCAAAAACTCCCGGTAAAAGAGATCGCCGCTGTGACCAGAAGGAGCGCCAATAATATTTATGTGATCCGTTCACGCTGTCTTAAAAAGCTTGCCGCCGTGATCAATGAGGAACGTCAGTTGGAAAGCGGCTTTCTGTCTATCCATTCGCACAGGAACAAATCGGAAAATTGACTGTTGTAAAATTCCCCCTCCTTCAATGTGACAAAGTTCCTGTTCACTGTTTGGATCACCATATCTTTGTTCCTGGTCAGATCAAAAGTGATCTTTTTTCCTGACAGCCAGTACCAGGAGTTCCGCTTGGCATATCCCCCGAGCAGGATATGGCTGGAGTTGTATTTTTCAAGTTTTTTTAAGACTTGATTGCGTATTTCCGGATCATCAAGACAGGCAAGCCTTCCGCCGAGCAGTTCACAGAAACGGCGTGCAGTGTACCATGCCATACTGGAGTCTATCAGCATGAAGCGGCGCTCCCTGACCGTAAAACGCAAAAGCTCCAAAGGGAGTTTCTTCCCGGCATGGAGGGCTTTATTTCTTTCAGGAAAGGTCTTCTCATCCCACTCACACAAAAATATCCCCCCTTTGCGGTTTGTCTCGGATTTCCAAAGTTTTGATCTTGTCGTCAGATATTTTCCCGTATTGAAACTGTTTTTTGCCCATTTTCCGAAATCGACCTCTTTGCGGCTGTTTGTCCAATACCATTTGCCGTTGCTCCTCTCGCCGCCGAGGAAACACCCCCAGCCGGTAGCTGTCAGGGGCATTGCCTTCCAGACCTTGTGTAAAAGATCTTCCTGATCCAATTCGGCAAGTCTTCCGCCGAGGAGACGGCAAAGCTCTTTGGCTTTCGGGATATCAAAACAGCCGTAATTTTCACCGATCAGCTCAAATACTCTTCCGTGAGAGCGCAGCTGATTGGCTCCGCCGAGAAAGAAGTGTTTGTCAAAAAAAGCCATATCGCCGGGACCGATGGCGATGCGGAACCCTATATCGTATGGAATATTCTGATATTTCTGATACTCAATGCGCCGGTCAAAATTCTTTTCCGGCGAAAGAAAAGAACCGCCCCGGACAATAACGGCGTGTTTCATCCCGGGTTCTTCCAAAGGGAGTACGATCTCCTGCACATTGCCGTAGATATCGTTGATCCCCAGCAAATTGGGAGATTTGGAGCCTGAAGGATGGGTACGGTGCCCGGAGTTGTTCCGCAAGACCGCACGCTGAGCAACAGGGAGTATATCCTTCCCGAGCCAGGCATTTTTTGCAGCATACTCCCACTCTGCCTCAGTGGGCGGCCGCACGATATACCCCGGAGGAAGAGTGCCGTCGCGTCTCATCATGACGGACATTTTGTAACAGTAATAAAGCAGATCGTTCCACAAGATCCGTTCCACAGGGGTTCCGGCATGGGGGGAGTATTGCGGAGAAGATTGCATCATTCTGGTAAAATGAGCGTGAGAAACCTCATTTTCCCCTATCCAGAAATGGTAGGGTATGGGAATGATTTTCTGATCGTGCTTCATTCTGACTGCCCCCGGCGGTACGAAGACCATGGGATAAAAAGAGTTCTGAAAATTGCTCCATTTCTTATTGCAGCGGGGACCCTGCCAGGCGGTATAGACTTTGCGCTCAAACTTTTCCAGTTTTTTCTGATACTCATTTTTTTCCCTGCCGGTCAGATAAGCATATAAGGGTGTCGTCATCATCCCCCTTGCTTTGCCGATGATGGCAGTATCCTGTTGGAAATTTGTCTGTTTTTCAGGGATAAAGGGGAGCAGACGCTTTGCCGAAGAGCGCAGAAACAGGCGGAAAGTTCTGCAAAGAGCTGCCGCTTCCGCCCAATCCTTCTGCTGAAGCGCTTTCTCAAGCCTTTGTGTCTGTGCCAGACAGGAGTTCAGCTGCTCCGGCAGCATGGTTTGGAACTGGAACGGGATCAATTCTTTTCTGTTCTCATTGACGGCACAGAAATCTGCAACAGTTTTCTGCTGCCGGGCAACTTCTCTGGTCTGCTGTCTCTGCCTGAGGAACAGGGCTCCGCAGGCAAGCAGAACAAGGAGCAAAGCCATATACAGCGCTGCGGCAAGCCAGCGGCATTTTTCCCGGTTCAGGGTCCTCCAATCGGCAAAAGCCTTGTATTTTTTTTCAAGAAAAGTACTCCCCTGGAATTTTTCGGGGAGTTTTCCCAGCATTTCCGCAACGGTCGCAAATCTTTTGGCGGGATTATTATTGCACATACGGGAAAGAACAGGAAAGATCTGCCGGCGGATCTCCAGAGGCAGTGTTTCGGGCAAATGGGGATATTCTCCCGGGGGATTGCCGGTGATCATGCAGTAAAAGACCTTGCCGATGGCATAAAGATCACTTTTCTGATCCGCCGTGATACCTCTTGTAATATTTTCCTGTGGAATAAATCCCGGAGTCCCCACAAGGGTCGCAGGAGTATCTGCTTCAGTCACCAGTCCGGGATCGCTGAGCTTGGGTTTGCCCTGAACAAAGATGATATTGTCAGGCTTGATATCTCTGTGGACAAGATGGGCGTTGTGCAGGACTTCCAACCCCTGAAGCAGTTCCCGCAGGATCCGGAGCGCCTCTTCAGGCGTAAAACGCCTGCCGTTCCGGAGCATATTCCCCAGCGTGGCAGGCTGATAGCGTTCCGGATCTTCTCCGAGGTCGTCCCCGGCTTCCATGGTGTAGTAGAATCCTTCCTTCATCTCACCGATGTGGAAGATCTGCAGCAGATTCGGATGGCTCCCAGAGACACGCATATAGTAGCGGACCCCGCGCAGCTCCCTGTCAAACTTGCCGGCACTGTCCACAACCTTGATAATGATCTTCTGACCAATGGCATTTTCGGCAAGGAAAACGATCCCGTAGGAGCCTTTTCCGCACCGTTGAAGAAGTTTACATCCGGAGAAGGTCTCCCCGATCACAAGTGAGCCGATCATAAAAATCCCGTTATTTGACACTGTCCGCCGCAGAATATATCATACTTTGCGGAAAAATACAAGAAACTTTTTCCTTTCAGCTGCGGCTCTTTTTCTCAGGCTTCAGCTGCTTCAAACCGTTTGTGTGTTGACCAGAGATTTGAAAAGCTCCAGTTCAGAGTGATCCACTTCGGTATCACACAACTGTTCCAGCAGCTCCGTGCCGTTATCAGGTGAACGCAAATCGTTTGCACCGTAATACTCGATGCAGAGCAAAGCATAGAGCAGTTTCGGGAAAACAAAATTTTCGTCCATCGCCATGGCGGTCTGCAGAAAACCGGTGATCTCTCTTGCCTCTTTCATGGTGATCGCCGACAGACTTCTGCCGTTGATCAGGGTCAATGCGTAGTAGTAGTAAGGCTCCGGTTCAGCAGGATCATCTTCGAGGATGCGGGCAAGTTTCTTTCTGGCAAGGACGAAATTTTCAGCCAGAAGATAGCAGAGTGCCACTGCCATACCGCTTTTTTCTTCCGGAAGGTGTCCTTTGTCGCCTTTGGGTTTGCTGCCTGCGGCCTCAAAAAGTTTCCGCAAGGTTCCCAGATCTGTTTTCCGGTCGATCCCGTTGAAAGATGAGACCCGTCTGAATTCCACCCGGCAGCCGCAGTAGGGGCACTCTCCTGAGAGAGCCTCCCCCACTTCAGCCATGCCGCCGCAGGTAAGACACTGGATCTTACTCATTGGCAGCAACTTTCTTTTCCTCGATCATCTTGCGGATGGCATGGATGATCTTTTCATTATCGGAACGCTGTTCAAATTTTCCATTGTTTGCCTCAAACCAGCCGTCGCAGAGAATGGTCATACCGATGCTGCGCCCGGAACTGGAGGTGATACTGAAGGTTTCAGAGGCTCTGACCCGTTTAACAGTTTCAACTTTTATGGGAGAGATCTTTTTCAGATTTCCGGTATCATGGATGAATGCCCACAGAAGTACAATCAACAATCCAACACCGCAAGTTACCTCAAGAGTTACAGGGACCTCGCGACTTGTAAAGAACAAAAGTATGGCTGCCGGTATCAGGAGCGACAGGAACACACCAAAAATAATGCAATATATTTTCACGGGGAAGGGTTTTACCCTGGGCGGAGGAGGAGTTATCCAATTGACCGTTTTAACTCTGTCATATTTGTTTTCCGTTGAAATATCTGTGATGTCTTTAAGGAAAAAGGCCTCTGTTTGTTCGTTGTAAAGTTCGCCGGTGGTATAATCCCACAAAGCGGTAAAAACGAGCAGCTGATCTTCAAAGGTGAAAATTTTGGTAACTTCTTCCTTTGAGTAAATAAATTCACCGTTTTTGTTAAATATGTATTTTCCGCCTTCGCTGATCAAAGGGGTGTACAGAGTGTGGCTTTCTGCAGCAAGCTGACTGTTGTCTTTACCGAAACGCGGTAAAATGTCCAATGAATCAAGATGTTCGATATCCCGTGTGCGAACCTGATCAAAAATAGTGTAAATATCATCGATCACTGCATTTGTTGTCGCATTAGAGCGAATAAGTGAAGCCGCGCCCTTTCCAACGGCCTCGGTAATTTCATTGCCTGCAGATGCCAGATTTTCAACGGCATTTGCCAGGGAATTTGCCGCTCTGACATTTGAAAAAAATGCTGCGAGTTTTTTTCTTTTTCTCTCAATAGGAGAATATTCTTTTTCTATGGAGGTTTTTTTGTTGACCTTATCTTTAAGGTTTTCCAGAATAATGATTGCGACAATAAAAAAAACAAAAAAAACGATTGCTATAAATAAGAATCCTGCAGTCGGTTCATAATCAAAACGATGGAAAATTCCGCAAATCAGACACAAAATAACAGAACAGGCAATCCCCGCACCTATTGAGAAGAAATACACTTTCCGAACCGGAACACCTTTTTTGATACGCTCAATTTGTTGATCTGCTTCCAGTTCATCCACCTCATTTTCCTGCGCCTGAATACTATCAAGCTGGCTGTTGACAGCAGATGCAGCTGCTTCGGCTTTGTTTTTCATGATCCCGGCAACGTTTTTTAATTTACCCAAAGCACCGGCTGCATCATTGCGGGAAATTTCCTTTTGCAAAACACTTTGTGCCTGAGGAGGAGCACTTTCTTCAGGAACAGTATTTATCTTCTGTTGAGCAACAAATGCTTTCTGACAAACCGGGCACTCTACTTCCATGCCAAGATACTCTTCATCTAAAGCCAGTTCCTCATTGCAATGGGGACAAAAAATTGTTTTTTCAGCCATTAAAAAATCCTCCTTTTTTATTTCAATGATTTTGCCATAGCGTTACGTTGTTTGATTTGGAGCAGCAGGTCATTGACCAGATGCTCTGTTTCTTTATCTTCACCGAGTTGGATCGTCTGTGAAAGCAAATCAATATTTTTTTCGATCTCCATTTCGATCTTCTCCAACTGCGGGGAAGTGACAGGATCAGCATAACGGACCGCATCTCTTACGCTTTCAACGGCTTTTTTGACAGGTTCCTTTGCCCTTGAAGCAAGGGCAGATGTTTTCAGCTGAAGATGTTTCCAGTTTGCAATACTTTCCCTGACCTTGATTTCTGTCTTTTCGATCTCTTCTCTCCCCGCATCACCTGCAAGAAATTTCCAGCCGTAAAGAGCAGCAAGAAGGATGTGTCCGAAAACAAACCATCCCAAAGAGATCTTCCATGCCCCTGTGCAGTACAGGTCCAATATCACGCCGCTGTAGAGGATATTGAAAATGGCATAACGCCAGACAACAAGGGTCAACCCGGCAGTGGTAACGAACAAGCCTGTTTTGCGGTTCACAGCAAGATAAAGGGCTGTCGTTACCGCCGCTGCTGCCGCCAGAGCCGCAACATAAGCGGCGATCAGAACTCCTGAAACCGGTGTGATCAGAAACACCGGCACTGTAAAAACGATGACAGCAATGACTGCACCAAGAAAGATCCGTTTATTATGACTCATATTGCTTAATCCGGTTAATTGACTTTGGTTCCACATTCAAAACAGAACTTTGCCCCTGCAGGCAGTTCAGAGTGACAGTTCGTACACTTGGCAGCAAGAGACGCTCCGCACTCCGGACAGAACTTTCCTTTGGCAACTTTTTGCCTGCATTGAGGACAGATCATTTCATTTTCTCCCGGGGGAGGAAGGAGTTTTGTGCCGCATTCAAGGCAGAATTTTCCGTTGGCTGGGATCGCCGCTCCACACTGAAGGCATTTAAGTTCCTTGTTTTCTCCTTGAACAGCCGGAGCCGCCGCACCGCTGACAGAACTTTGGATCACGCCGCCGAGCTTATCGCCCACAGCGTTTCCGATGCCGCTGATCATGCCCAGACCGACCCCCATATTGGCAAATTCGCCCACGCCTTCGTTATTGGCAAAGCCTTCTGCCACATCAAACTGCCTTTCCTGCTGATAAGTGTAGCCTTCGATGGAGCGTTTCTGTGCCAGCGCCTGCGCCTCGATGATCCTCTTCTGTGCTTCTGTCTGCTGCCCGATAATGCCCAGCTGCTGCTGAAGTTTGGCTTCGGCGATATCGGCATACTGCCGGAAATGAAGGTCTTTGAAACGCAAATAATTGGGATCATCCTCAGGCTTCATCACGGTCGTGATAAAGAAGTGTTCAAGAGTCATGCCGTATTCAGAAAAGTCCTCAAGCAGTGCGTTCCGCATGGCATCGGACATGATCTGAAGATGTTCGTCGATCCGGAAAATGTTGATCCTGTTTTCACGGATATATGTCACCATATATGTTTTCAGCTTGAGGATCAGAAACGCACGCAGTTTTCTCACAAGATCATTTTGACCGAGATATTCTTCTGTTCCAACGACCTTGATGAGAACTTTTCTGCCGTCTTCGATCCGCAGGTTCATTTCACCGCAGGCACCGAGTTTGATCGGGAACCCGTAAATGGGTTCCATATATTCCATTTTGGTATCAGTGCCCCACTTGACCGCCATCTGTTCAGCCTTATTGATGAAGTAAACTTCGCAGTGAAATGGGGCGTCTCCCCCCGTGACTTGGTTGAAGATCCTTGAGATCAGGGGGATATTTTGAGTTTCAAGAGTGTAACGTCCGGGACCGAAGGAGTCCAGAGCCTGACCGTTCATAAAAAACACAGCCTCCTGTGACTCATGGACGATCAACTGAGTACCGCTGTTGAAATCCTCAGCTTCATGTTTCCAGATGCAGGTCTCGTTATCTCCTTCGTATTTGATCACCTGGGCAAATCCAGCCATAATCTTGCCTCCGCAGTATAAGAAAAAAGTTGTCTTTTATAAGTATTCAGTAAAAAACGACTCTATCTTACAAAAATAAGAGAAATTTGAGAATTTTTTGTAAATTTCCCTGCGGACTTGGCATTTCAGGGGCAAAAAGGGGGGAATGGGGGGAGCCGGATCAAAAAAAGGGTAAACTCAGATGATGCGGCAGGGGATCGCCGTGTGGGAAGAGATGATTTTTTTCCATCGCTCCTGATCTGCTTCTGAAGCGAAACTTGCATGAAAGATATCACATCTGCCCATCAGCTCACCTTTGCTCTCCCCCAGTGGATGATAAGGCTCAAGGTTGATTTCCTGAATATTTTTCAGTTGCCCGGCAAGACGGGCGATTTGGAGCAGATGGGCTTCTTCATCGTTGATGCCGGGTACAAGGGGACAGCGCAGAACGATATTGGCTCCTGATCCCGCAAGTTTTTTCAGATTGTCAAGGATCAGATCAAAAGATACGCCGGTCAATTCCCGGTGTTTTTCCGGAACAGCTTTGATGTCGTACAGCCAGAGATCAGTGGATCCCAAAAGTTGTTCGATATGCTCCCAGGGCGCAAAGCCGCAAGTTTCCACGGCGGTGTGGAGCAAGTTGGCTTTGGCAGCTTGCAGAAGTTCAGCTGTAAAGTTGATATGTGCCAGAGGTTCTCCCCCTGAAAGGGTGATGCCGCCCCCGGAAGTTTCGTAGAAAACTTTGTCTTTCACCACCTCTTCCATCACCTCATCCACACTCATTTCTCTGCCGCAGAGTTTCAGGGCGTCCCCGGGGCAATATGTGGTACAAAGTCCGCATTGGAGACATTTCTCCCGGTCAAAAGAGTGTTTCCCTTCCCCTATCGCATGGCAGGCAGATTTGCACACCGCAGCACATTTGCTGCACATTCTGCACCGGGAGCCATTGAAGAGCAGTTCAGCCTTGAAGCTCTGAGACTCCGGATTGTGACACCACAGACAGCGCAGGGGACACCCCTTCATAAAGACCACCGTCCGGATGCCCGGACCGTCGTGAAGAGCAAATTTTTCTATGTCAAAGATCAAAGTTCTGGCACTGTTCATGATTTTACACCTCTCCAACGGTCCTTGCAATGACATTGTTCTGGAGCGACTCCTTCAAATCGACAAAGGTGGCGGAAAATCCGGAAACCCGCACCCGGAGACTTTTGTATTTGTCAGGATCTTTTTGCGCCGCTTTCAAATCTTCTGCGGAAACATGATTGAGCTGAAGATGCAAACCCCCTTCACGGAAATAGGTTTCAATGAGCAGCACCAATTTCTGAAAACTTTCTTCATTGCGCACCGTGTTTTCATCAACAGAAAGATTCATGATGGTGTTGCCGCACATCACTCCCGTGGGGTCCATGTGCGCCACGGCAAGAAGATGTGAAGTGATCCCGTCACTATCTTTTCCGTCAGCTTGTCCGGAGCCGAAGAGCAGCGGCGCCCCTGCGACTCTTCCGTCGGGAGTCGCCTGAGTCAGAGCACCGTAACTGGCAAAGTGATCGTTGTAGCCGGTCAGATTGCCGAAACAGAGGTAATGACCGAATATATCGCTTCTCCCCTGAGCGAATTTGTGGACGGAAGTGTAAAATGAACGGGCAATGGAATTGGAAAAAAGATCATTGTTGCCGAAAAATTTTCCCTGCTTCAATATCTCCTGCCGCAAATCTTCATACCCCTGCCAGTCGGCATCGAGGGCGGCAAGAAGCTGCTCCATGGTGCAGCGTTTTTCTTCAAAGACAAACTGCCTGACAATGCAGAGGGAGTCTATCAGATTGGTGCTCCCCATGAAGTTGGCACACCACCTTGCCCGTTTGGCGCCCCCCTGAGTCACACTGGCGGCTCTTTCGATACAGCCCTCCATAAAAAGTGAACTGAGCACATTGCAGTCCCTTGAGCGGAGCATATTGAAACGGTTGGAGTAATCGAGGATCGTTTCAAGGTCGCTGTGGAGCTCCTCTTCAAATATGGCGTAGAAACTTTCAAACTCCCTGCATTCAAGGATCTCTGCACGCCGTCCGTTAAAGGTATTGACCAGACAACGCACGATATTGACAGTATTCCCCCCGAGGGAGATACCACCTTGAAAAGCGGGTTCGTTGCACCCCACCATGATGTAGTCGTAAGCGGTCTCCCACGGGACACCGTTTTCAAGCATGGCATTGATCCGGGGTTCGTCGTTGACAAGGGCGATCCGTTTGTTTTTGTCCTTGCGTTCACAGTCGAGGAGCTTTTCAAGGACTGTGCGGGGAGTTGCTTTGTTCCAGCGCAGGGAAAGCTGGGGGCGTATCAGATCCACTTCCATAAGGGATTCAAGGATCAGCTCTGAAAGTTCGTTCCAGGCGCATTTCCGGTCGATGGTATAGCCCCCCACAACAAAGTGGGATTCTGCGCCCCGGTCGGCGTTGGCACATCCGAAACGGGTCCAGCCGTGGATCATGACAAAAAGCTCCTGCAGTAACTCTTTGGCGTGTTCAGGTGTCAGAGAGCCTTCTGCGATCCCCTGACGGTAGAGTTCATAAAGGTATTGATCGGGTCTGCCGATGCTGTCAGGCTGGAAAATGAAGCAGAAGTAAAGACACTGGAGCGCCTCTTCAAAGTTCCTTGCGGGGTGCTCCGGCACCTGCATACAGTTTTCTGCCATGCGCAGTAAAGTGCTTTTGCGCTGGAGTTCTTTACACTCTGCCGCCTCTTTGCGGCACGCCGCAGCGTACTGCCTTGCACGGCGGATGATCCCCCGGATCATTGCCTCAAGTCCGGCAAGAAAATTCAGTTTGTCAAGGTCAGCGGGAAAATTTTCCCGTGCTTCAACGATCTCTTTCCGCAGTCCCTCAAGCCCCACACGAATGACTTTGCCGAAATCGGCGTTGGAGTGCTGCCACTCAAAGGTGCAGAGATTTTCCCGGGGGTTGCGGTAATATTGACTGCACGCTTCATTCCAGAAACGGTGTCCTGTCCGGGGGAAGAGCTCTGCTTCCACGGAGCCGTCAAAGTGCATCATTCCCACAAGTTCGTTGTCTTCGGTGAAATAACAGGGCTGTGCCGCCATATATTCCGTAAGGCGTTTGGCGATCCGCAGGGGATCTGCCAGTTTCAAATCGAATCCATCATATTCAACAGCCACGCGTTCAGGAAAAATTTCCCCGCTGCGGGCGGCTTTGACCAGTCGGGCGATCCGCTCATTCATGATACACTCTCCTTTTGCTGCAGATGAACTGTGCTTATAATATATACTGCGAAAGGAGTTTTGTGAATATCAAAAAAAGGTATATAACATATCATTTTCCGACATTGCGGCAGCGCAGACTGCTGGGTGATTTACCGGCATAATGGCGGACAAAGCGGGAAAAGTTGAATTCTGAAGAAAATTTCAATTCTTCTGCTGCCTCCCTGACAGTTATGTTTGGATCTTTAAGCAGCTCCAAAGCCCCGGCAAGGAGTTCACGGACCAGATATTGTTTCGGGGTGATCCGGAAGACCTTGCTGAATTTCCTTGAAAAATGATCTTCCGACCACCCCATGAACCTTGCCATTTCAGCCACACCCAGCCGGCTGCTCAAATTTGCTCTGACATATTCAAGAAGTTTGGCAAATTCCGCCATTTCTTTAAAATCCAAAGGCTGTTCCACAGGCCAGTATTTCAGAACCGCCGACAGTGCCGCCTCCTGCGCCATGGCTAATTTCTTCAGGGGGTCAGTTTGCGAAAAAACCCCAACGATTTTGCCGATGATCTCTTTGTCTTCCACGACCCACCGGCTGCGGATCCCGGAAAAAAGATCGACACCGGGGAAAAGTTCAAATCTGAAATGGATGCAGTAATGAAGATTTTCCTTCGTATACCTGATCCGCATCGGGGTATTGCAGCTTGTGAATGAGGCTGTTCCCTTGCGGTAAAATATTCTTTTTTTCTCTTCGGGCAGATCCACCCATGAAGGGTCGGAATCGTTTTCTTCTGCCGTAAAACTCAAAGAGTTGAAGGGCAGACACCAGGAGCGTTCATATTCAGTGGACTCAGTAAAAAGATCCACCAGACGCAGTACCCCTTGAGATGCAGTTGGAGTCCGGAAGAATCCCTCTGAGGATGCCATTTGAAAGGATCCTTACAAAAAGGCGTTGTTCTGGATGCTCGAGGCATTGTGGTTCATGCCGTTGTAGGGCAGCCAGAAAATGAAACGGCGGTTGGTGGGAATGGCACTGATCTTATAGGTGGCAGTATGACCGTCAATAAATGAGACATTGGTGGCATTGTTGTGGCGCAGCTTCACAGTGGAAGGCAAAAGAGCGGGCAGAAGCATAGCGGCAAGAATGGCAATAATGGCAATTACGACAAGCAGTTCGATCAAGGTAAAGAGAGTTCTTTTTTTCATATCCGCTCTTCCTATACTTAAAAAAAGTAACTTCAAAGGCAACATGTTATGTACTATAACCTCTAAAAGTCCTGTTGTCAAGTATTTTTAAGAGAAAACAAAGTTTTTTCAAAGTTCCGGCGCTGCCATAATGTTTGAAAAAACAATTTATCATGATTTGAATAGTCACATTCAAGATGTATATTATATACCATAGAGGTAATTTCAAAACTCCTCAAAATTGTCAAAGCGCCCTCGCTTCGATCTGATAAAGGGAGCGTTTTCGGCTGTTACCTTACAGGTAGCAACCTCAAACTACCCTTTACAGCTCTTTGCGAATGGCATCTTTGTCAT
>JAFTIE010000184.1 GCA_017457065.1 Lentisphaeria bacterium | reverse complement strand
CCAGCAGTGGGTCCGCCATTTCAAGATCCCCAACCTTGCGAGAACACTGGTCCTTGAAGGCAGGATAGAATACACAGAGGACAATCAGTCGGTTATCGTCGGCCCGGGAGAAGTCATGCTCCAGATGCCGGGGAGCTCCCACCGCATGATCAATGCGGACGAAAAACCTACCCACAAACTTGTCGTGCTCCTTTCGGGATGGGGCAAAGAAATGTTTTCAAATGCCCCCGGATTTCACTCAAGCGGCAAAGTAGTGTTGAAAAATCATTCCGTCATAGAGAAAAAAATGCGGCAGATCGGGAAGCTGATCAAACAAAAGAGTCCGGGGGGCGAATTCCTCCTTTCTGAAAAAGGATATGGGCTGTGGCTTGAATTGCTCCGTCAGCAGAAAGCACCGGCTCTTCCGGAAGAATTGGAAAAAATCATGAAATTCCTCGAAAAGAAAAAGTTCATCATCTCAGATATGGAAGAACTTCTTCAGGCAGCAGGCATTTCACACTCCACACTGCTGCGGCTTTTCAAAAAGCACTTCAACAGCTCCCCCCACGCCTTTCTCATCAGCAAGCGTCTGGAGCGCAGCACCGCTCTGCTCAGCACCGGGTGCAATGTCAAAGAAGCGGCGCGGCAGTGCGGTTTTGAGGATGCCGCCCACTTTTCCAGACTGTTCAAAAAGAAATTCGGCATGGCGCCGGTAAAGTATAAACCTTAACCCCTAAACGTATCAGGTATTTTTTATGAAAGAGATCATGACCCGTTTTCTGGAATATGTCGCCTTTGACACTCAATCAGATGGCAACTCCGGAACCCACCCCTCCACAGAAAAACAGTTCCGTCTGGCGGAACACCTGAAAGCCGAACTCCTCGCTCTCGGTATCAGGGATGTCACCCTCACTGACAAATGCTACCTTTACGCAAAACTCCCGGCAACACCCGGCTGTGAAACGCTTCCGGCTTTGGGATTCATCGCCCATCTTGACACATCCGATGCCGCCTCTGGCGCCAATATCAAGCCTCAGATCATAAAAAACTGGGAGGGTTCCCCCATCCCTCTGGGCACCAGCGGCAAAGTGGTCACTCCCCGCCCCCACCTGAAAGGGCACACCATCATCACCACCGACGGAACCACACTTCTGGGAGCAGATGACAAAGCCGGTATCGCCATTATCGTCACAGCGGCAGAAGAGATCCTTGAAAAGAATCTGCCCCACGGACCTTTGTCATTCTGTTTTACTCCTGACGAAGAGATCGGCGAAGGAGCTGACTTCTTTGATGTGCCCTTTTTCGGCGCTGATTACGCCTACACCGTTGACGGCGGAGCGGCAGAACTCATTGAGGGGGAAAATTTCAACGCCGCCGGTGCCGACATCGTTTTCACCGGCGTTTCCACCCATCCGGGCTCCTCAAAAAATGTAATGCTCAACGCCCTTAAAGTTGCCATGGAGTTTGACGCCATGCTGCCTGCGTGGGAAGTGCCTTCACACACAGAAAACCGGGAAGGATTCTATCACTTGTGTTCCTGCAGCGGCAATGTCAGCACAGCAAAGATGCACTACATCCTGCGTGACCACGATGCGCAGCTTTTTGAAAGGCGCAAAGAAACGCTCCTCTCGATCGCTGAGTACCTGAATAAAAAATACGGCAGCAACACCGTGGCAGTCACCTTGAAAGAGAGTGACCGCAACATGGCAGAGATCATTGAAAAATATCCTTTCCTCATTGAAAAGGCAAAAGCCGCCATTACAGCTGCGGGCTTGTCCCCTGTCGTATCTCCCATCAGGGGCGGCACCGACGGCGCCCGGCTCAGTTTCATGGGGCTCCCCTGCCCCAATCTGGGATACGGCGGTTACGCCGCCCACGGAGAAACGGAGTACGCCGATGTTGAGGGCATGACTTCTGTGGTCAGGATCATCATCCACATAATCAACTCATTCATTCCGGAAAATTTTTCTTGCGATCAAAAATTCAAGTAATATATTAAACTTTTGGCATTTTTTATAACATATTAATAGTAAACATATTACACATACAATAGCAATATTTTCAAAATAAATTAAACAAAATATTAAAACTATTTTCATTTTTAAACTTGAAAAACACATAAAAAAGTGTTAATTTATACTTGCAGCCAGGTAAAACATTCTGAGTATGGACGGAAATGTAAAAACTGTAGTGCTGCAAAAAAGCCGGCCGGTCAGGGATCCATGACCGGCCGCACTTTTACCCCCCAAAAAAAAGGGCCTTAAACATGGAACAAATCTTCTTTCTTACTGCAGGCACACTCTTTCTTGCCGCAGCATTGTGGTTCGGCTCCGCTCTTTTCAGAGTGTGGCGCGCCCCGGAAATAATATTGAAACGCTGGAAACAAATAACGCCCGGCGAAATAGAACGCTGCACTCTGCTCTGGGAAAACTTCTTCAAGGAAGAACTGCAGCTGGATCTCTACAAAGAAAATCTAAGAGCCTGTATTCCGGATCTGCTGAAATTCTTCCCTGAAGGCAGATATCGCCTTAAAGGATATCTTTTCTGCGGCGGCAATCAAAAGGAACGCCCTTCAAAACAACTCTTTTGCTCCGGAGAATATTTTTACGGATTCGACATCATACTTCTTTGCAGTTTTATCGGAGAGTCGCTCCGCCTCAGCTGCGGCGCTCAATGGATCAGCAGTCCCCGGGGACCTCTGCTCAAGATACCGGATCCCCTTTCAGGACAAAACATCACCGTCTCCCCCGTAGAAAAAATCATCGAACTCAACTGCATCAGCACTCCTGTTGAGAAAGAATATCTGGAAAGCTACCTCAACGAACTCTGCCGCCTCACATATCAAGTACAGAAAAAATCAAAACACTTTACTTGAAATATTCCCTTTGAGACATTACATTAAGTACTATGATATTTTAAAGTAAAGCGGAAAAAACTCCCGGAATGTGATCTCTGACATATTTTTTCCGCTGCAGTTTGTTTATCTAAGGAGCCAGAAAATGAGCATCAAAGTCGCTGTTGTCGGATTCGGATTCATGGGGCAAACCCATACGGGCACTCTTCTCCAGCTTCAGGATACTGAAATCACAGGTATCATTGACCTGAAATCCCCCATTGAACAGCTGAACACGATCAAAGGAAACAACGACACAGTGGTACTCACACCTGAAGCTGCCGCAAAACTCCCCTGGTTCCGCTCCTGGGAGGAGTTCATCGCCAAAGCCGGAGCTCCTGATGCGGTGATCGTTGCCCTTCCCACAAAGTTTCACTGTTCTGCCGTGGTCAAAGCACTTGAAAACGGATGTCACGTTATGGTTGAAAAACCCTTTGCCACCTCAGTTGAAGAAGCTGAAAAAATGCTCAACTCAGCCCGGAAAAATGACAGACTTCTGGCAGTGGGTTATGTAGTGCGCTGTATGCCGGAGTATCTTCATCTGGCTGAGACGCTCCGCACTGAAAGATTGGGGAAGGTACATTTTCTGGAAATGCGCCGATTTGCGGGCATTCCGGGTTGGGGCAGCTGGCTGGACCCGGAAATGGTCCGTCACTCAGGAGGAACTCTCTTCGACCTTCTTTCACATGATCTGGATTTCGTGACCCACACCCTCGGAGAACCTGAAGCCATATTGCCGCGCCGACGGGGCAGAAAAGAGTTTATGGGGGACTGGCTTTCCATAGATTTGCAATACAAAGGCTTTGACGTTGTTGTGGAGTCTGCCTTTATCCCCCCTGTTTCCTATCCCTTCCACAGAAGTTTTCAGGCATTCTTTGAGAACGGCAGTCTATACAGTGGAGAGTGGAACAAGGTGGCAGAATGTTCCGGAAAAGAGGTCAAAAACATCCGACTGCCGGAGACTTCCCCCTATTTTACCGAAGTTGCCAATTTTATCAACTCCGTCAAGCAGGGCAAGCTTCAAGGGATCTGTTCCGGTGATGATGCACTTATCACCACCCGGCACTGTGCTGAGATCCGCCATGCCCTGCAGGAAGATTGATCGCTCAAGGGATCCGCAAAAATTTCTGCAAGATGAGGTAATTTCAAAAGTCATTCAAAAAATGACTTTCGATGCCATTCGCAAAGAGCTGTAAAGGGTCGTTTGCACTTACTACCTGGCTTGTCCCGCCGTAGCTTTATGCGGAGGGGGAAAGGTAACAGCCGCTTGTCCCGCCGTAGCTTTATGCGAAGGCGGAAAAACGCTCCCTTTATCAGATCGAAGAAGAGGGCGCTTTGACAATTTTGAGGAGT
>JAFTIE010000183.1 GCA_017457065.1 Lentisphaeria bacterium | reverse complement strand
ATGGCAAAGATGCCATTCGCAAAGAGCTGCAAAGGGTAGTTTGAGGTTGCTACCTGTAAGGTAACAGCCGAAAACGCTCCCTTTGTCAGATCGAAGCGAGGGCGCTTTGACAATTTTGAGGAGTTTTGAAATTGCCTCAAAGGTATTTTCATACCATTGGATAATATACCATCTCCGCGGAAATTGTCAAGTGTTTTTTTGCTTTTTCACCATTGTTCTGTGCAAGCCGGCGAAGGATTTATGCGACATAAAGTATATTTTTCATCCCGGCAGACCGAAGGAATAAAAATCTTTCTCCGGTTCACAGCAGGAGCCTGTGGCAGCTCCTGACTGATTTTTCAGAGAGTTCCTGCGTTTTCTTCTGCAAGTTTGATGTTTGCAGTGAAGGCTTTTTCAAGAAGCGCTGCTGCTTTTGCTCTGTTTTCCCCGGAGCGCAGAAGATAGCGTGCTTCTTTCACAGCGGCAAGATGGCGGTCGAGCATACGCTTTTCGATCGACTCCACTTTTTTCATGTCAAGAAGCTTTTTCGCAGCTCTGCCCTTGAAAAGCTTTTCGCTCCATCTGCCGTTGCGGAAGGAGAGAGGAAATTGTTTGAGTGTCAGAGGCACCGGGATGTAAAGTCCGTGACGGGGAGGTCCGAAGGTGCTGACAAAGTAACTCAGCTCTTCCGGAAACTCTCTGTCGATGACAAAACTGGAACCCGCATTGGTCCACTTGTCGCAAAGGGCGTAACATTTGGGGTCCTCCGGGAAACGGTCGATACGGGAGGTTTTAAACACATCAGACAGTGTGATCTTCTTTTTTTGCCCCAGCACCTTGTTGACCAGCTGATCCCGGACAGCGTACTCTCTGCGGGAGTTGCCCACGATCAAGGATGGCGTATTTTTAGAATAGACGATGGTTTCAGGAAAATGCCAGGCGTTGGCACGGACGGCAAGTCCGGATTTGATCTCAACGGCTTTGAAACAGAGATTGTCCTGTTCCACCAGAAAAGCCTGCTTGCTGTCGGCAAAGAACCAGATGGATCCGCTCTTGCCGTGACAGTAGGCTTTGGCTTTGACGATTTTTTCAAGAAGTTTGACGGCATCTTTGGCAGTTGCACATTGTTCCAGAAGGATCCTTGCAATGATGGTTGTCCCCATGCCCAGCGGAGAAACTCCTGTTGAGCGGGGACCGCTGTTCATTGCAACTGCGAGGGCGCGTTCATTGATACCGCTTGTGGTACCGAAATTGCCGAAATTGCAGTTGCCTATCCAGGAATATTTTCCGGGAACGCTCACTCTTTCGGCGGTCAGGTAACGGGAGGAAGAGTCCCGGTTTTTATGGAGTATGAGCTGATTTCCGGATGTCAGTTCAGGCATGATGATCCAGCTGGTGCACTCATGGGGCGGCGGTGTTTGCTTGTAGTTCACGCCCAGACAGCAAAGTTTTGCGGCTGTTCCCTTTTTCCACCCCATTTTCCGGTCGATATCTTTGAATTCATCAAGCAAGTAGGGGGCAAACTTTTCAACACATTTAAGGAAGTACGCCAGTTTTTCCTGATTTGTCGGAGAAGCATTTTTTTTGTCAGGTCTGAAAGCGATTTCCCTGTCTGCCCATGTTTTCCAGCTCTCCCGTGCCTGATCCCCTGCATGGTTTTGGGGAACTGTACACCCGGCAATGATGAAAATGGAACCGATAAAAGGCAACAGAAGGCTTTTCATTTGCAACTCCTTTGAAATTATTGAAAAATGCACTTTAATATAGCATCAAATCAGCTTTTTTTCAAGGCGGTATCGGCTCCTTTGGTGACACCGACAAGGTCCAGAAGCTGAGCGATCCGGCTCTGGAAAACATACCCCCGGGCAACAGCGTAAAGAATCAGCAGTTCCGTGCATGAGAGAGGAGAGTTTACCCGTTTTTCCTCCTGTTCAAACCGTTTGCTCCACAGACGCAGAAGAAATTCGGCTTCTCCGGGAGAGATATTGTTTTGTATGATAAAAGAGTCCATATTTCTTGTTTTAAGAGCAAAGCCGGAGGATCCCGGCAGAATCGATTTCCGGCTTTGGCTCTGAAAGTTTTTATTCCTGAGCCAATTTCAAAACTCCTCAAAATTGTCAAAGCGCCCTCGCTCCGATCTGATAAAGGGAGCGTTTTGGGCTGTTACCCTGCAGGCGGCAGGTTCAAACTAACCTTTACTGCTCTTTGCGAATGGCATCGAAAGCCTTTTTGAAAGACTTTTGAAATTACCTCTTATGGATCTTCTTTTGGGTGAAGTTTTCAAAATCTTACGGGGCAACTGTAGGGATTTTTTTAAAAAAAGACTTGACAAAATTGATTTTTTGTGCTAATTTAACGGTAAATCAAAATAAAATGCGGAGGTTTTATGGCAATATCAATAAAAAAAATTGCCGAAATAGCCGGTTGTTCTCCCCAAGCTGTTTCTGCGGTATTCAAAAACAACAGTACAACAAGGGTGTCTGACTCTTTACGCGAAAAGGTGCTGGCGATTGCGGCAGAATTAGGGTATGTGCCAAACCGTTTGTCATCGGCATTGCGGAAAAAGCACAGCGGTATCATTGCGTTGATTTTGCCGTGGGATGTTCCTGAAATCATGGACGTCGTCAATATGGAAACTGAAAAATACGGCTTCAAAGTTTTAACCTTGTTTACTCATTGCGCCGATCACGTCCGTGAAGCTGAAGCTCTTGATGCGGCACTTGCGTATCAGGTGGATGGTCTGATTTGGACACCTTTTTTTGATGCCGGTTGTTATCTTCCTCAACTTGCCCGGCTGCGGCAACGGAATACGCCATTGGTTTATTTGACAAACAGATTGGCTGAACTCCCGGGAGATTTTGTGGGGAATGACCTTTGCGGCGGTATAAAGACCTCAGTAGACCATCTCAGGAAATGCGGTTATAAAAAATTGTATTATATCACCTTGCAAGAGAAATTTCCGCCCCGTGATATACGGAAGGAGTTTTTTCTGGAATACACCGGACGGCAAGGGATTTTGATCGAAACAACAGAAGAGAAAATGGTTGATATATCCGGTATAGATCATACCGGCAGCGGTATCATCGCAGACGATTTTGCCGGATTGAAATTCATTCATGAGTTTCATCAGGCGCAGATGCGCATCCCGGAAGATGCCGGCGTGATTATTTTTAAGGATCACCTCATTGGCGGCGTGATGCATGTAAGCGAAATCATGGTGCCCCGGATGACTTCATGCCGCTGCACACACGATGAGTTGAGCCGCCATGCAGTCGAATTGTTGATGAAACGCATAGAGACTCCAGATATGGAATATACCGGGGTCGTTTTGCCAATGCGCTTTACTGTGAGAAATTCAACCAGCATGGAAGGAGATAAAATATGTTGACGAAAACTGTTTTAAGAAAAGAGAACAAAAAAACTTTTTCGGCAAGGCATTGCTTCACCCGGTCAGCCTTCACGCTGATCGAGCTATTGGTCGTTATTGCGATAATCGCGATCCTTGCATCGATTTTGCTTCCGGCGCTGCAGAAGGCGCGGGTGCGTGCCCGCACCGCAGGATGTGTTTCCAATGAAAAGCAAATAGGGTTCGCCATTCTGCAATATTCGTCAGATAACAAGGAGTATTTCCCGGTCAGACATAAGGTCAGCGGTTCCAACTATTATTGGAACACTTTGCTTGTTCATAATAAATATGTGGTTCAGGATATCCCTGCGTCAAAGTCACGCCATAAAAAAAGCCATATATTTATTTGTCCGGAAATGCACTCCGGACAGGACTCCACCGGCTTCGTGGTGTCATACGCAGCAAATAACTTTCTGGGATCTCAGGGGTATATAAAAGAAAACTTTGGAGTGACACCTTCCGCAGCTACCAAACGGTGGCAGAAATTGTCGGTTCACCCCAAGCCTTCAAGATTGATCGCCGCCGTTGACCGTTCTCCCGCCGGTACCAATAGGGTGAACAGCAGTAAATCTCAAGTGGATTTTTGTCTTGTAAGTCCCAAGAATGCTGTCGGTATGGGGTTCTGGCATGGCGGGAATGGACGGGGAAGTGACCAGCGTTACGGCAATGCTTTCACTTCGCTGCTGTTCCTTGACGGACATGTGAAAACGGCATCGTACAACAAAGTCAATATCGAGACAAATATCAGTGTAATACATTATTATCCAGCCAGACTTATTAAATGAGGTGAAAGATGAAAAGAATTTCTTGTTTGGCAATATTTTTGCCGGTAGTCGCTTTGGCAGGAGCAGAATTCAGATTGCAGCCCCAAATCGGCGGTACTCTGACCAAAAACGGTTTTGAAAAAAATCAATATTCCATTTCCTATAAAGCCGGAAAGTTTGATAGTGCCGTTCTGCTTGACTATGATTACAGCAAACTTCCTGCCATGAAATACCGGACGTTGAAATCTGCATATCTGAGATTTAGGTTGGCAGCAGTAAAAAATCCGGGGAAATGCAACATTTCTGTCGGAACAGTCGATCTCCCCTGGCAGGGGGAAAAGAATTTGACTTGGAGTACACCCCTTTGGCCCAAAAATCTTTTCCAGAAAACAGCAGGGTATTTCCCCGGCAAAAAAGTGGTATGGCGGGGCAAAAGTCACTCTTTCGGTTTAGCTGTGCAGAAAACGTCTGTTCCGGTGAAGATATCTGAAAAAGGGGTCGTTGCGGCAGATGTTTCTGAGTTGATACGCAACAAACTCTACTGCGGTGAAGATTTTCAGGGGATCGTTTTGTATTTCACCTCTCCGCAAAAGAAAAACTGGCACAATGGTCACGGGACATTTGCCGCTGCACCGGAGTTGAGTTTGATTTTTGAAGGTGCTGCCCCTGATAACAGTGATGAAGCGATCCGCAAGCGAACCTTGAAATATTTTCCCTCCGCCCATTTGCCGCCGGTGAAAAAACCTTATATTTTTCTGCTCTGTGTTTATGGCAGGACCTGGCAGGATATTTTCTGGAATAACTTGCACACCTTCAATACTGAAGGCGTTTATTTGCGCCCCCGTTACGAGCAGCGCGGGATCCTGTGTTTGAAGGCCTCTGAAATGCGCAGCAGGAGAAAAAGTAAAGAGGCATTTCTGCGGGATTTTACCAATTCCACCAGCGGTGTTGCCATTGATGAATGGCAAAGCCGCAGCAAAAACAGACGGGGCGATGCTCAGGCGAAGGGAATGGCGGGTAACGCCGCCGAAACGGTGGATAACGCTATCGCTGCCATCCGGGAATATAAGAAGCGCGATCCCCGGAAAATGCTCGGGGTTTATTGGCGGGGAGAAGATTCTTTGCGGGAACTTGCTAAAGATGGTCTGCCCGATCTGGTCATCCCTGAAATATATACCTCTTTCACCAAAGCGAGTCAACGCAAATGGGAGATCAAAAAAATCAGTGATGTCAAGCATTTCAAATGGGCTGAAGAAGATGGGTATTATGATCGGGTGATCCCGCTGCACGGTTGTGTTTTTGCTCCTGAAAGTTTTCCTGACAATAAAAAAATATGGAACCGTGAACGTTTTGAACACGATATCCGTTTCATCCAAAAAAATCATCCCCGTTTCATAGGGCAGGGATTGTACTGCGCCACCGGAGGCAGAAGTGACAAGAAAATTATGGATTTGATGAAAGTTGTCAAGATGGCAGATGAGGTACTCCACGATGTTTATGTGAAACCTGCGCCGTCGGTGGAAATCGTGCATCCCGTTTTTGAAGCCCGGCTGAAACGCAAAGTCCCCCATGTCCGGATCAGAACTTCAGCAGCTGCACAAAGCACCAGAAAAATCATCCGGTACCGTTATTTCATCGACAACCGCTTGATCGCAGAGAGTGCGGAACCCGAATTGCTCTGGGATATCCGGGGCGAGAAAAACGGGCATCATTTGATAACCGTTCATGCTGTGGACAGCGGTTTCTTCCGCAGTGCAGCCCAGATCCCGGTCATGATTACGGATTGAGTCACTCCAGGTGAGTGAGTCTGCCAAGGACCAGGGCTGTTGCAAAACCGCAAACGCAGGTCTTTGCAGCAGCCCTGATTTACTGGCTCAGTTCCCTTCACAGGTGGGTAAATAACCTTCCTTTATCCCCAACCTTTTTCTGGAACAGTTTATCAGTAGACCTTCTGCAGCAGTTCGTCGACTACTGCCCTTGTGACGGCTCTGGGATCCTGATCTTCGGGGATATCTTCCATGAAATCCCACAGTTTGCGGCTTCTGAGGAATCTTTCAGCCTCAGGGGAAAGGTTTTTGAAAGAAAACGCCCCGCTGAGTTTGCCGTTTCTCATGATCCCGAAAGCAATGGCAAAGGGATCCAAACGGTCGCTGTGTTCCAAAGCAAAGTTGATGTAATTCCTGCCCCAGTCAAGGGTGGGAGCACTGACACGTTTCTGAAAGAACTGCTGATTTTTCAGCAATACAGGGTCAGAGATGTACGGCGTCAGATCCATGTCGGGGTCTGAACAGAACCACTCCATATTCTTCTTGCGCATGAGGAGTTCAAGGGCACTTGGAGTGTAGTTGATCTCTTCACCCATCATGGCACGGGAAAGGGTTTCAAAGAGTTCGGCAAAAGCGCCGTATCCGGGTTCGTATGCCTCAAAAAGGATCCCTGAGATACCCAGGGAATGAAGCGTTTTAAGATCCTCCAGATAAGAGGCTGTTCCGTACTGGAAATTGCCCCGGTAGCCCTGCTTCATCACATTTTCGTGGATGTAGACCTTGCCGGGGAAGGCATCGTTCCACTCCCTGATCTTCTGAAGCATGGCACTGTTGGCTGTGAGGGATTCAGGTTCTTTACCGCTGCCGTAAGCACGGCGGATGTGTCCCCGGGTACAGAGGTCATCGGTGCTGCCCAGAGGAAATGTGGGAGTCCGGGGGAATGTGTCAAACATGATCCTGTCCATGGCGGCAAAGGAGGATCTGTCAGAGGGGATATCATAACGCCGGGTGTAGACGTCTGTTTCCATCTTCAAATCAGGACGAACTGCATGAACTGCTCTGACAAAGGCTTCGATGAAGGGATTCCAGCGCTCTTCGCAGGGCATCTGGCGGCAGCGGGGGCAGCAGCAGTAATCTCTGCCGTCTGCGGCGCGCATGTGGATGCGTTTGATTTCAGGCGGGAGTTCCCTGAGCCATGCAGCAGCTCCCTCTTCATAGGCTTCAATGGCGCCCGGAGCGAAGCGGCAGGGAAAGGTTTCGCACTCCAGTATCTCTGTGAAGAAAGTTCCGTCTTCCTTCCGTGCAAAGAACTCTTTTTTCCAGTCCGTATAACGGTAAAAGGTACGGGGACCGAAGGTCATGAGGGTGATTTCAACACCGGCGTTGCGGCACTCTTCAAGAATCAAATCTTTGTAACGCTTCCAGCCGTAGTCGTAGTGGATGATGATACTGTTGAAGTTCAGTTTCTTCATACGGCGCAGAAATGTTCTCAGCTGCTCCGGAGTGTGTCTGAGCAGACTTTCACATGGATTGAATCCCCTGATGGAAAAAAGTTCTTTCATTTTTGATCCTGTTGATTGTTTATTAAAGAGCGGACTCCTCAGGCGGGAGTCTGCCCGGAATTTTATTTTGATGGATTTCTGTTGGGCAGTATATTGACCAGAGGCGTGAAATTGTTGTCGGGATAGGGATCATCGGGATCTGAGGGGAAGAGCTTTTCGTGGAGATCGAAAAGCTGTTCCACAGCCGTGTTGACCAGTTGCAATCCTCCCCGGGCGCTGAATCTCTGGGAACCAGCTTCATACCCCCCTGAAACAAGGAAGTTCGCCGGACAGAGATAGGAAAAATAAGCCGTGGCGCAGTAGGCGATAAAGGTCTTTCTGAAAGGACTGTGCCATTTGATTTCGAGTCCCAGTTCTGTGCAGAGTTCTCCGGGAACGCCTACAAAGGCAATGTCGCCGATGGAAATGGTCTGGATCTCAAGTGTAACATCCTTCTGTCCCTCATAGGGAAGGGGGAGTGGCTTTACGCCTGTGCGGTAGGCTTTACGCAAGGGAACTGTAAAGGTTGAAATGGCGTGTCCCAATTTGGGATCGGTGATGGCAAAACGGGCAGGGTTCCGGTGGGAATCCACAATGCCGCCGATAGCTTCTTTACCCAGACTGATGCCGACGGCGCGGAAAGCTTCGTCCCCCAATTCGTCTTCGATGGGGACCAGGTCGCCCGCTGCGCCTGAAACGAACATGGTTTCAGCTCCGGTGTTGCGTGAAACATATTGGCAGAAAGCTCCGGGAAAGTCGGCGCTGATCCGTTTTCCGCCGATACCGGGGGAGTGTCCGGCAAGGGGATGTGCGGCATAGTTGCCCACCACATAGATGGGATCTCCTGACTGGGGATCTGCGAACCAGAGAACGCCCAGTTCCTGATCGGTGATACCGTTTCTTGCATTGACAAATTCCCTGCGGTGGGGGGTGAATGAGGCGTGATTGTCCCCGGAAGTATAGCGGCGGTTGCGGTTTTCGTCACACAAGGAGGCATAAAATCTGGCACGGCACTCCTGAAAAGGTCCCAGCTCCCGGACAGCTTGCAGGACGATTTTTTGAAGTTCTTCCAGATAAGGCTTGTTGAGCTGCTGCGGAGCCGCTGCCAGAGTACGGGTTTCGGGACCTGTATGGGTATGAGTGCAGCTGAACATGACTGCGGAAACAGGCACATCAAGGAGCTCTGCACATTTCTGACGGAGATCTTTGATGTACCATTCATCCAGACCCAGCAGATCAAAAGAGATGAGCAGCACCTTTTCTTGACCGTCATCCATGCAAAGACCGGAAGCGTAAAGGTCGTCGAGTTTTTCTTTTGAGCGGTAATCCAGCCCATATCCTGCGAGAAACGCGCCGACTTCCGGGGAGATATTTTTCTTGAACCAGGCGATTTTCATAGTAGGTGAGCCCTTTTGTTGTAATGCAGACAGCAGTTGTTATTATTTGCGTAAGTCTCAAAGATCGAAGACCATTTCATTGGCGACATCTTTGAATCCGAACTTTACATAGAGAGGTTTTCCCATATCTGAAGCATTGAGAAAAACCTTGCAGCACTTCATTTTTCGTGCTTTTTCGACCAATGCAGCAAGGATTTTTCCGGCGAGCCCCTGACCGCGGAATCCGGGCAGCGTATACATATTGAGCAGACAGGCGCTTTTTCCGTTAGGGACACCGTAACTTGGCGGATGGATATGCAGACAGATCCCGCCGTTTGCGGCAACGCTCCCATCTTTTTCGGCGATAATGCCGATATAGGAACCATCGGCAAGGGCATTCCGGAAGTAGTCGATATTGGCTTTGAGAAAGGCTCCTTCATCTTCCGGAGCCGGCAAAGTTTCTCTTTCGGCACGCATGGCAATGCGCATCTGCGCCAGAAGTTCTGCATCATCAACGGTTGCAAAACGGAAATCCATAACTGAAATTTCTCCTGTTTAAAATCTTGGATGGAATAATATACCATGACAAAATGAAAAAATCTACCTTCACCTTGAAAAAAAAGCTTGATTTTTGTCTGGAATCGTGATATCTTTAAGATAAAGTTTCACTTTTCTGATAGAGCAAATACGTAAAAAATGATCCCTGTCAAACATCAACACCTTCCTATGCCGCAGATCGTCAATGTATCCCGGCTGTTCGTGCTTCCCCGGTACAGCATGGATTTTCATGAAGATGCTTCAGATGAACTGCTCCATGTGATCAGCGGTCAGGTCCGTGTGCATCTGGAAAACGGTGACGAATACATCGCCAATCCCCACGAAACACTGCTGATCCCCCGGGGCATGCGGCACAGGGATATTTTTGAACTGACAACAGGGCTCGAAGTTTTTCTGATTCACTTCAAGTGGAAAGCTTCAGGCAGACTTTTTGTCCATGCCCTTCCCGACTGTTTGAAAAACCTTGATCCCAAAGACAAAAATGAATTGCTGCTCCTTCTGGACATGTTCCGCCTTGATACCTATCTGGTCCCCGAAAATCTGACCGCCGCCGAAGGACGTCTCGCTCATCTGCTGGGGATCGTCTGGCGTCACGTTTTTGCTGACGGCAGTGAACATCCCGGCTCTGACACCTATTCCCGCCTTGCCGCTTATGCCCGCATTTATATGACAGCTCATTTGTCAGAAAACATCACCCTTGATCAGGTGGCGGCATACTGCAAGGTAAGCCGTGCCACACTGCTCCGTGCTTTCCGTCATGCAAGCGGCATGAGCTTCAACGCCTGTCTGCGGGCGATCCGGATGAACGAAGCGTATTCGCTTCTCAAAGAAAGGGGGCTGAATGTGACAGAATGTGCCAGACGGTGCGGCTTTGCCGATGCGGCTTATTTTTCAAGGGTTTTTAAAAAACATTTCAGCGTTTCTCCAAAAAATATTGACTGATCTTATTTTACTTAAATTGATCTTTTAATCCAAGTTCCACTTGTTGCTTTTTTTTCTTTCTTCCGTTATATTAACAGAGAAGAGGCAATTTCAAAACTCCTCAAAATTGTCAAAGCGCCCTCGCTTCGATCTGTTAAAGGGAGCGTTTTCGGCTGTTACCTTACAGGTAGCAACCTCAAACTACCCTTTACAGCTCTTTGCGAATGGCATCTTTGCCATTT
>JAFTIE010000021.1 GCA_017457065.1 Lentisphaeria bacterium | reverse complement strand
TTGAGTGAAGATGTGAAGGTGTGAAGAGTTTGCCTGCGGCAAACGTGAAGTGCGCCCTGACGGGCGTAAGGATGTGCAGTTTTTATGAATTTTTTTGAGGCAATACAACGGTAAAACACCTATTTGACAAGTAGCACTCACAAGGAGTTCGATCAGTGTGAAAGCTGAGTGAGGATGAATTTTTTTCATTTTTTTATACATTGCCCCTTTTGTTTTGGTGAAATGTCACTTGCAGAATATACACTCTCAAGGCGGAAAAAGCAAGAAAAAGGTGCGTTCCCTTTTGTTTTTGGGGGAACGCACCTGCTGCCAAGAAAAGTTCTGTCAGATCATTTCCTGAACTTTGATCACATTGCCGCCTTTTTTGATGCTTTCGACAAGGGCGGCGCCAATGAGCACCGCCTGGATGCCGTCTTCCATGGTGGGGATGTTGGGATCAGGGGGCGTGGAAAAGATCTTGCCGAAGATACCCAGATCGGCACCGCCGTGACCGCCCACCCCCTTGGGGATCTCAATGCTTTCAGGCTCACCCTTGCCGAAACGGCACAACGTCAGGGTCTGCTGGGTGATGATGTTGGTGTCGTGGGTGTTGCTCTGATCGTTGATGTCCCGGAAATAGACGTTTTTGGCTTCAAGGCGTCCGGTTTCACCTTCAATGATGATGACTTCTCCTTCATACTGGGAGTGGGCGCAGATGGAGTAGGTGCACAGGACACCGCATTCAAATTTGATGACCGCAGCGTAGTTGTCCTCAATGTCGATGTCAGGGGACCAGATACAGAGGTCGGGAGTATAAATGGCATCGGACTTGTAAAGCTCTTTGTCGTAGGCGAAAAAGTCGGGGCACACATCCTTGTGTTCGCACTCATGGCAGCGTTTGCCTTCGTATTTGTGAGGATTCTTCTGACCGTGGTAGGTCAGATCCCCCATTCCGGTGATCTCAATGGCTTTGGAGTCAAGAAGGAAGTTCATCTTGTCAAAGTGGTGGCAGCTCTTGTGGAGCTCAAGACCGTTGGAGCAGGCACGGCGGCTGTTCCAGCGGCGGAAGTAGCTGGTGCCGTGTTTGCGGTCCAGCATTTCAGTGTACTCCATGCGGAGCACCTTACCGATGACGCCCTTGTCGATCATTTCCTTGACTTTCAAAGTCAGGGGGCTGTAACGGGCGTTGTGGCTGGTCACTGCAAAGACTTCAGGATTCCGTGCCTTGGCGTCACGGATCTGTTTGCACTGTTCAGCATTGATGCAGAGGGGCTTTTCTGAGACTACAGCGATCTTGCGGTCCATGGCTTTGATGACGAACTCAGCATGAGTGGCGTCAACGGTGGTCACAATGACCATATCGGGCTTGATGGTATCACACATTTCATCAAAGTCGGTGAAACAGGGAACATCAAGTTTGTATTTCTCTTTGAATCCTTCCATCTTACCGGGGTCGATGTCAAACATCGCCACCACTTCGTGGACACCTTTGTAAATTTCATTCCGCAGCACGCCTAAAAAAGCGGTCACCCGGCTGCTGGCTCCGACCAATGCTATCCTTGCCATGATTTTTCTTTCCTTAGAGATAATGTTTGGTTGCTCTTTGTTAATCTTCCTAACAAACATAATATAACACCCTGTTTTCAATAATTCAAGGCTTTTTTTTTATAAAAAACGGAATAAAGAGACACCGGCGCAAAATGTTCGGGACATGGAGACAGTGGAATAAATATTACTTTTTGCGACTTTTATTTGTCAAAAAGCGTAATTTGAGTGTTTGCGACTTTTAATTTCGATTTTTGGCAGTATATTAGAAGAAAAATGTCTTTATTACCCAAGGAGATGACTTTCATGAGAAACGGTAAACTTGTTGTTGCTCAGATCGGATGCGGAAAATTCGCTGAGTACCAGGATCTTCCCAATATCACTTCTCTGGATCAGCTGATCCTTAAATGGATCTGTGATCTTGATACGGAGAGAGCCTGCGAAATGCAGAAAAAGTTCGGTGCTGAAAAAATTACTTCTGATTTCAAAGAGATCTGCGCCGATCCTGAGGTCGATATGATAAAAATCGCCACATCCCATGAGATCCATCTGCCCATCGTGGAGTGTGCCGCTGCCGCCGGAAAACACATTTTCTGCGAAAAACCCATGGCGATGCGCGATGAAGAAGCCTGGCGCATCATGAAAGCTGTACGGAAACACGGCGTCAAACTTTGTGTTGACCTCAACCGCCGCATGTCTCCTGCGCTTCAGGCGCTCAAAAAAAGTGTTGAAAAGCATCTCGCCGATCCGCAGCACTCCCCCTGGCGATACATTGAAACGCTTCGCCAACCGCTGCCGGAAGAGGAACAAAAGCACATGATCATCCGGATCCAGGATGAAAGCAGTTCCTACGGACTGCAGCACCTTGATCCTCTCATCGGCGGTGGAGAGATCATCGGCGAATCGGTCCACTGGCTGGATGTGGCGTGCTGGTTCTTTGCCCCTGCGATCCCTGTGGAGATCACCGCCTGGGGCTCAAGCCGTCTTTCCCACGGTATCAATCTGAAGTTCAGCAACGGAGACGATATGACTTTGACCTTCAGCTGTTCCGGAACCTTTGACTACCCCAAGGAGCTCTTTGAAGTGACCGCCGGAAATGCCTTCTTCCGCAGTGAGTTTTTTGTTGAAAACACCGCTTACGGCGTCCCCGGCGCAAAGACCGAGTATTTCCCCATGAAACAATATGAGGGCAACATCAAAGAAGAGGGCTTCAACGCCTACATTGCCAAATATCAGGAGCGTTTCCGCTCCTTCACAGGCAACAGCAAAGAGCTGGAGACCGCCAAACCCTTTGAGGTGGATAAGGGACATTTGAACATGTGGAAGGCATTTGTTGACGCCATACTCAATGACAAACCTTCTCCCTGTGATGAACTGGCTGGATTCCAGTCCACTTATCTTGCTCAGCTGGCGATCCGTGCCATTGAGTGCCGTCAAACGCTGCCGGTGCCCGTGGAGCGGTTTATTCCTGCCATCTTTATCCGCTGAAAAAGCGATATTTGTACTTTCAGCACGCCTCTTTTGCATTGAAAATGTCAGAAAGGCGTGCTATATTAATTTAAAGCGGCGGAATTTTGCAGACAGTATGGCTTGTCTCTATCTTTTTTCGCTGCGGAAAGGATGTATCAGAAGTTATGGAAAAAAACAGTGCTGCCCGGTTTGACAAGCTGACCTTGCTTTCAGCTTCAGAGCGCCGTTATCCTCAATCGCCTGATGAGGCGCACCTTGAGGTTTTTGACAACGTTTACGCCGACCGGGATTATGAAATAGAGTTCGACTGTCCTGAATTTACCTCCCTGTGTCCCGTGACCAATCAGCCCGATTTCGGACACATCGTGCTGCGGTATATTCCCGACAAACTGTGTATCGAGAGCAAATCTTTGAAGCTCTTTCTTTTTTCGTTCCGCAATGACAACACATTCCACGAAGAGGCGGTGAACCGCATTCTTGATGCTGTGGTGGAGGCATGTTCTCCCAGGCACGCCGTGGTGGAAGGGCACTTCCGTCCCAGAGGCGGTATCGCCATCAATGTCAAAGCCTCTTATGACAGGAAAGGATGACTTTCTTTATGAACAACAAAATCGAATTTATTGAGAACGGTTCTGTGACCTCTGTGCCGGGTTTTAAGGCAGCGGGTGTCACTGCCGGATTCAAAAAGTCCGGTGCTCCCGACTTTGCTCTGGTCTATTCAGAGTTTCCGGCAGCCTTTGCCGGAGTCTTCACCAGTTGTACCTTTGCCGCCGCCCCTGTGCTGCTGGGCAGAGAAAAGGTGCTGGCAGGGGGGACGCTCCGAGCTTTTGCCATCAACAGCGGCAATGCCAACGCCTGTACCGGCGCTCAGGGACTTGCCAATGCCCGCAAAAGCTGTGAGATCGCCGCAGAGAAACTGAATGTTCCCGCAAGCGATGTGGTGGTGGCTTCCACCGGCAGGATCGGCGTCCAGATGGATATGAGCCTGATCGAAAAGGGATTTGAACTGGCGGTCCCCGCCCTTTCAAATGACGGAGGCAACGATGCCTCCCGTGCCATTATGACCACTGACACTGTGCCAAAAGCTGTCGCTGTCAAAGTGAAGATCAACGGCGTTGATGTGACCGTAGGCGCCATGACCAAGGGCGCCGGGATGATCGATCCCAAACTGATCGCTCCCCACGCCACCATGCTTTGCTGTATCACCACCGATATCGCTGCCGATAACGCCACACTTGCCAAACTTCTGGAACCCTGTGCACAGGATTCCTTTAACCGCATCACCGTTGACGGTGACATGAGCACCAACGACACGGTGATCCTTATGGCAAACGGCAGATCCGGAGTCGCTATCGCAGAAGGAACTGCCGAATTTGAACTTTTCCGTGAAGCTCTTTTGAGCGTCATGCAAAAATTGGCGAGGGAAATGGTCATGGATGGCGAAGGAGCCACCAAGTTCGTCACTGTCAAAGTGATCAACGCCCGCAGTGTTGCGGATGCCAAACTTGCCGCAGAAGCTGTTGCAAATTCTCTTCTGTGCAAGACTGCCTGGTTCGGCAACGATCCCAACTGGGGACGTGTGGTGGCGGCTCTGGGATACAGCGGCGCAGAGTTTGACCCTGCCAACTGCAATATTTACTATGATGAAACTCCCGTCGTCCGCAACGGCGGCGATGCGGGAACTCCCGAAGCCGATCTGCTGGATGTGGTGAAGAAACGGGAGTTCGTCATTACCTGTGACTTCGGAGAAGGTCGCGGGGAATACTGGGTCTGGTCAAGTGATCTTTCCCATGAATATGTTACTATCAACGCAGATTATCATACCTGAGGAACAACCATGGATAAAAATCAAATCAAGGCTCTGGTCATTACCGGATTCGGACTCAACTGTGAAACTGAAACTGCCGCCGCCTGCAAGCTGGTGGGCATGACTCCTGAAAAGGTCCACTTGAACGACCTGATCGCAGGGAAAAGGACTCTTGACGAGTTCCACTTTCTCTGCTTCATCGGCGGATTTTCTTTCGGGGACCATCTGGGCTCCGGTACAGTCTTTGCCAACCGTGTGAAATTCCAGCTCCAGGATCAGCTGCAGAAGTTTGTCGATGACGGCAAACTTGTTATCGGTATCTGCAACGGATTCCAGACCCTGACCCGTCTGGGCATGGTTCCTGCGATCCACGGGGATTACTTTGTTCAGGAGGCAGCCCTTGCCCATAATGATTGCGGCGTTTTCCGTGATGACTGGTGTTACCTCAAGGCTGAAAAGGCTTCACCCTGTGTCTTCACCCGCAACATGGATCAGTTCAAACTGCCCCTGCGCCACGGTGAAGGTAAATTTGTGGCAACTCCCGAGGTGATGGCTGAGATCGAAGCAAACAATCAGGTGGCTCTGCGTTACTGCAACGCCGACGGCTCCATTGCGACGGAATTTCCTGCCAATCCTAACGGCTCCACCAATTCCATCGCTGGTATCTGTGATAAGACCGGACGTATTTTCGGTCTTATGCCGCACCCTGAAGCCTTCCTCTCTCCCTTCAACAGTCCTGACTGGACCCGCGACCGTGCCAACGGCAGGATCGCTGAAGAAGGTGACGGTGTGATGATCTTCAGAAACGCTGCAGAGTACATCGCTGAGAACTTCTGAAATGAAATTTGAATTTCGCATTGATTGGGGGTATCAGTATCTTTATTCACGCCGTCATTATCACCCTGTTTTCAAATGGGATGGTAAAATCGAAGTACAGGCAGGAAAACTTCTGAAACTTGCAAAACTGGATTACCCGGTGATCTGGTACGGTCCCGGTCATTGCGCTGTGGAAACGCCTCTTGAGGGGAACTCATGGCAGAGTTCCACCAAGAGAGGTCTTGCCGGAGTCAAAGTCGAAGCCCAAGGAGATGAAAACATCTCTTTTGCCGTCGAATGCTGCTCCGGCAGTTTTTCTTTCACAGGCAAAGAGTTGATGGAAAAAGGAAGGATCGTTTTCCCCGTCGGTCCCAAATATCTGGGGTGTCACATGATCGTGACCCGGAAGGACTTTTTCTGGTTCCAGCGCAACGCTCTCCCCGGCGAGACGATCTGGGAAGCCGATGATTTGACCGGCGTTCCTCTCCATGACTGGGCGCGGATGCGTACAGCATGGGTGGCTCCCGGCGGCTCTTTGAAATTCACTGCCTGTGTCGAAGAAAAGCAGGGGGATTTTCAGGAGTCTCTGCTTCACATCGCTGCTATGGCGGCGCCTGAATACACTCCGGGAAATGAGAAGCAGATCCACGATCATTACCCGCTGCAGCTTCTCTGCGATGGGAAGAAAGTTGCAGAAATAAACTGGTTTTTCCGTGAACATGATAATTTCATGCAGATGCTGGAAGATCTCTGGCTGAGATTCCAGTGTGTTCCGGGTGTTCACGAGTTTGAACTTGTCAATGGTTACAAGGGCGGCTTTTTACTGGTGAACCGTCTTTCACTGCGTCAATGTGCTTACAATGATCTGCAGTTCTCTCTGCCTGAGTGGTGTCTTGCCGGGGAGAAAATGACAGGGCGTATCTTCTCATGCAAGGAGCGTTCCTGTGTCATCAGCCGGCCCGGTGGCGCACTCGAACTTGAATTGAAAAAGGGGTGGAATTCATTCCCCTTCTGTCTGGTCTCTCCGGGAGTGGATCAGGAGTTTTCAACACCGTCATCCCGGGGCGTGGTCAAAGAGGTCTATGCTCTTGATGAAGAAGATATCCCTGTGACCGTGGGATATGACATGACTGTGGTTCCCCACGATGACAGCGGCTTTATGGATTGGCTTTTGGACTATACGGAGCGTACCCGTCTGGGAAATCTGGTGGTATTCCGTTCCTTCCTTTATGAACCGCCTTATGGACACAAACACCGCCCTGTTTCTCCTGAACTGCTGACCCGCTGGGGAAATTTCTGCCGTGAACATAATATTTATGTTGAGGCAGCCACCGACTTTGATGACGGTTCTCTGGTCAAAGCCGCAGGCAATATGCTCCACAGTGTGGGACGCCACGAATGGCCCGGAGCCGTTTACGCTTTTGATCCTGACCCCGCCTGGTCTTCCGGCGATATGAAAGAGGCTGTGGAGCATTATATGCGCTACCTCAAACTTGAGATCGACCGGGCGCACAAAGTGGGAAAAGCGGCTTTCGGAGACGCTTCCGGCGGACATCGCTACTGTTATCTTGCCGGAGCTGATTTTCTCCGGACTGAAACCATGGTCCCCCACACCCAGCACTTGTGTTCTCAGGCGCGTCCAGCCGCCGAAGCCCTCGGCAGCGGTGAATGGGGAGTCCATATCGCCATTCAGCATTCTTATCAGCCCTACATGGAAAACCATCTGGGGCAGTACTATCTTTCACTCTTCCAACCCTGGATGATGGGCGCCAATATGATCTACGAAGAGGACAGTCTCTTTGTGCTTTTCAAAGAGGAAAGACAGGCATGGGACGATTTGCTGACCAAGGGTAAAAGGGATATGACAAGAGAATTTTTCAAATTTGTCAAAACCCATCCCCGCAAAGGAAAAGTGGAACGCCGTATTGCTTTTCTTGAAGGACGTTATGCAGCGCCTTTCAACGGCTTTATCTGCGACAGTGAACAGACTCCCGATTACTCTGTCTGGGGACGTTTCGGCAACGATGCTCCCGAATGGGGACACCGCCAGCCGGAAAAGTGCCGTCAAATCCTTGATGTTCTGATGCCCGGCGCAAGCACCTTACCCTTGCGTCAGAAGTTTGAAAGCCGGAGATTCTTCTTTTCCGGAACTCCTTACGGCGACTTTGACGAAGTCCCTGTCGAGGTGAAGCCGGACTATCTGAAGCAGTACAAACTGCTCCTGAATCTGGGGTGGAACACCATGATCGGCGAAGATCATGACAAACTTCTGGAGTTTGTCAGATCAGGGGGCGTGCTCTTTACCGGATTGCCCCAATTCTCAACTCATGTCAAACGGGATTTCCTCAGGGATATGACAGATCTCGCCTTGTGGAACAAAGGGGACTTGAGGGAACTTTGCGGTATCAGAGTCAAGGGGCGGAGCGATAAGGAGTTTATCCGCCAGTTCAACACGGCTCTGGAGCTGCCCGAAGTGGAACTTTCTGCTATCCCTTCAGCTTCTCCCGAAGAGGACGGCAGCTGTTTCATCGCCGATATCGAGCTTGCAGGTGCTGAGGTCGTCATCTGGGATGCCGATAACGGATTGCCCCTGCTGGTCAAATATGATCTGGGTAAGGGATGTGTCTACACATTGACCCTCTTTGCTTATCCGGGACATGAAAGGCTGCAGCAGCTTTCTGCTGCGGTGACAGCTTATCTTGCTGCAGAGAGCCGGGGCGATATTTATGTAGAGGACTTTTCACACGAAGTCTTCTGGAATTGCCGCCGGGAATCTGAAAATGTTGCCCGGGTCAATCTGCTCAATACCGATTGGAGCGAAAAAGGCAATGTGAAAGTCGTCACCCTCTTCACCCCCGGCGTTATCGCTGACTTTGAGGTGAAAGAGCGTGAAGCGCTCATGTTGACCATCTTGCCTTTTGCCGTGGTGGAAGTTTCCGGCGGTCACTTCCTTGAAGTGGTCAGTGTCGATGAGGAAAAAGCTCTGCTGCGCCTTCACGGTGCAGGAAAAGCTCAGCTGCGGATCACACGCTGCGGAAGTTTTGAGGAGCTGGAAACTGTCTGCGACGGGATCAGCTGCGAGGTGGAACTCCACAAATAAATAACTCTTTTTTCAAAGCGGTTCTTCGTGGACCGCTTTTTTTGTTTGGCTGTGAAAAGATTGCAATAAAAAAGCCCCATCAGAACGATGGGGCAGCAATAGAAAAACAGATCAGAATTCAATGGTTCCCTGGCGGTCGATGGTGTTGCGCCAGGTCGCCTGATCGAAATTGTGTTCCCAAATGGCGTAGATCCTGCCGTGTTTGGGGGTAGTGAAATCTGAGAGGGCGTTGAAAAGCCACTTTTCCCCCGGGGCGGGGACTTTTCCGAATTTGCTCCACGGAATCGTGATAAGCGCGGCGATCTCTCCTTTGGCAAGTTTTACATTGGGGGCGGGGACTGTGATCCTGACTCCGGAGCCCTGTATTTTCATCTCCATGCCCTGACCTTTGTTGGCAGCGTTGCTTTTGACAAAGACATATTGGGAGGTGTGTCCGTTGCGGAATCGGCCTGCGAAGCGTTTCAGATTTTTCAGGTCAGGTCCCAGAAAGACGGAAATACCCACATTGCGCATCTTCTGGTAATCGGCATTTGCCATGATGAAATAGACATAAAGATTTTTATCATCCCTTTTACAGAGGACACTGGTACTGTTTGTCTTGTAAGGATCGGTCATGGTATTCAGATAGTTCAATGGCACGAAACAGTGTGCCTTGCCGTCGGGTTTGATGGTTCTTCCGGCAGGGATCACATTTTTTTCTTTCAGGAACTTGAGGTCCCAGCAGAAAGGCGCATAAAGCGGTGCAGAAAGTCTGCCGCCCGCAAGGATCTGATCTGCTTTTGCGTAAGAAAAAAGAGGCATCCCATCAAGAAAGATATAATTTTTTTTCTTGTCCCGGGGGAGATTTTCTATGACATCCAAACGCTTGAGAGCCAATTTTTCAAAGGCTTTGTAGTCAGTTGCAGAAAGAGTTCTGCGGAACCGTGTGAGCTGGTTGACTGCTTTGGCAGTGTATTTCATGAAGTCAAACTCCAACCGTGTCAGCTTCAGCTGCCAGTTGCCGGGAGCGGCTTTCTCTGCCTTGGCAAGAATGGACTCCAGACGGTCAACGATCTCATCGGGCCAGCGCAGATTGATGGTACCGATGTTGATCCGTGAAGCGGGCATGGTCCCGTTCAAGAGAGCGGGATCGTTCCAGTCGATCTCTTTATTGCTGAAGTGGAGCTGCAGCCGTTTGTCCAGAAGTTTGTAAAACTCTTCCATCTGAGAAGCGGCTTTGCCGAAGGTCTGTCTGCAGAAGCGTTGCAGAAGCATATTGATGTCAAGTTCAGGATCCTGAAGCAGTTTCAGCCAGATGTAATAGGTGGGACCTTCCAGTCCGTGCAGTTCGCCGAATCCGCAGCAGTAGATGCCCCGGACGTTGTTTTTGTGGAAAAGCTGCACCTGTTTTTTGCAGAAATCCCATGACTGTTTGGGCATGAATCCTTCTG
>JAFTIE010000182.1 GCA_017457065.1 Lentisphaeria bacterium | reverse complement strand
TTTCGTAAGAAAAAGGGATTTTTCTGCGGACAGCCTGCTGAAGCAATACCAGATCCGATCCATTTACGCCCAGAATTTCTGCCACAGAAGCATCCAGTGCCAGAGCATCGGAAGACGCCGCCAGAAAACCGCTTGCCACCGGCGTACCGCTGCCGGGACCGTTGCCTTCCATGCCGATAATGCCGTCAATGATCGATATGTCCGGTTTGACTGTGAGATAGAGATCAAGAAGAAGATCCGCAAAACGTTTGAAATCACTCCCCACAGCCAGATGCCAGGCAAGACGGTCTGCGGAATCGATGAGTCCGAAAAGATTTTTTACAGCCAGTGTCAATGTCATCATGGCGTGTGTCTTGGCTTTGGCAAGGTCGACGATCAGGTCAAAGTTTTCAAATTCACGGGCAATTTTCAACTGCCTGAATTGACACTGGGGCGGCAGCTGCAGTTCACGGTAATCTGAAAAATCATCAAAACGGACTCCCATTTTTTCCAATTTGTCAGAAATCCCCATAGTTCCGATGATCGCTTTCACATGTTGAGTACCGGGATTTTCAAGCAAAGTGACACTGGCGGCACCGGCATCTGAAAGCTGGCGGCAGACCGCCTCAATGAGAGCGGGATTTACCGCTGCCGGATCATCCGGACGGCGGCAGAAAAGCAAATTGGGCTTTACAAGGACCTTTTTGCCTTTTACCGTGCCGCACTCTTCCAGAACAGGCTTCAGGAGTGACTGCAGCGCACCATCAAGAGCCGGTGCATCGTAGTTCGGACAACTGCTGTAGTAAACTGGAACGCTCATTCCGTAACTGCATCTCCTGAACTTTCAAGACGTTCATCTTTCAGGAAAAGCGTGAATTTATCGGAACTGTGGGTTTTGCCGGAATTGACGGCCCTGGGACGTCTGCCTTCTGTTGAAGTACATTCAACAGTCATGTCGCTGCTGTTGAAAAATGCACGGTCACAGTAAATCGTCGTTCCCGCATCAACGGCATTCTCACGACGGTTGATAACGACCTCTTCTGTGGCGATGGCACGGTCAAGCTCCAAACCGTTGCCGATAGCGATGGTTGAGGGCACTGCGTTTTCAGAAGGCAGATCAAAGGGATCATCGTCAACTGCCGCCTTCCGGGGTTGCTGCTGCTGCAGTTTGGAAAACAGCTCAAGCTTTTCACAATTCATACGGCTTGCTCCGTCGGTGAGCGAAACTTGACCTTCAAAACATGTGATGTTCTTGCGCAAGTCTGCGATCATGTTCCGGGAAACGAGTTCACGGAATCCGGCGTTGCGTCCCAGCATGACCCCGGCATCAGCGGATTTTTCAGGAGCTTCGGCGTTTTCCTCTCCCGGTACCCGGGGTTCGGTCGTTTTGACGCTTTTAAGTTTCACATTGCCGTTGCCTGTGACTTTGACCAGCCGCAGGGAACCTGACTGGAACATTCCCGGACGCCTGACGGCACCGGGGGCGGCAGGAACAAAGAAATATGCAAGTGTGTCTCCTTCAAGGGTATTTTTACCGTCATTCATGACTGCATTCCCTGTGGCGACCGCACGTTTGAGGGTTTTCCCTGAACCGCCGGCTCCGGCGGCAACACCGGGAATGGCAACGGCAGTTTCACCCTTCTGCTGCGGTGCAAGGTAGAGTTCAAGCTGGTCGCTTGTCAATCGGGTATTTCCGCTGGTGCTTGATACATTGCCTGTAAAGTCGATCCGGTCGGCTTTATAGTCAAAAAATCCCCGGTCGGCGGTCAGCACTGAAACGTTTCCTTTGGGATCTGGTGTCCCGGTGATCCTGACATGTTCCTGAGCTTCTACACTTTCGATCTCCTGTTTCCGGGGATCGGTATCAGATTTTTTCATGTTCACGAGCAGGCGTGAACTCTTCAGATCGTTTCCATCTGATGTACAATGGACCTTTCCGGAAAAGAGAGCTTTCCCGGCATGGTAATTCAAATCCGCTTCATCGGATCTCAACAGAGAAAACTTCTGTTTTTCACGGCGGAAAAGTTTTACGTCATCCTTACACAAGGCGCGCTTGAATTCAAGAGAACCGGTATTGAGTCCTTCACCTCCTGCCAGAGGGGAAGCTGAGGGGCGTGGGGGAGGGGCATTTTTCTTTTGAGAAGCACGTTCCAGGAAAACACGCATTTTTGAACAGGCGATCTCATCCTGCAGAGAACTTCCCCGGACACGTCCGAGAAAATCACATACACCCGTTGTGAAATTGAAGTTGGCATAATCGGAGCTCAGGAAACGTTTCTGTCCCTTTTCTTCGCTCTGCATCCAGCAGTCACGGGGGACGATAAGCTGGTTTGTTTTCCGGAGAAAGACCAGCTTTTTCCCCCGTAAGATGAATCCTCTGCCGGTTTTGATTTCCGGAGAAGCTGTATCACCGGTAACGGTCATAACCTCTTTGCTGATATCGTAAACAAGATGATCTCCCTTCAACTCCTGCGACTCTGTTGCAGGGGCTCCGGGGGGGAGGATCTTTTCCACTTTGACGTTGCCGTCGGCATAGAGCATAGAGACTCCGGAAACAGCTGCGGAACTTTTCTCTTTTGTCTTTTTGTCATTGGCAAGGATCACTGTCAAACGGTCACAGGTCAGTTTATAGCTGCTGTCGGCAACAGAGACCTTCCCGAGGAGCAACAGCCTGCCTCTGGCGTTGTCCATGTGGAGCATATCCGATTGTCCCCGGATGAACTCATATTGAGTTGGCACTTTATCTTTGAAGAGCCGGGGATCGCTCTTTTGATTCCGCATGATGAAATGTACGTCGGAGTTGACCTTGAACTGCCTTTGTTTGAAATCAGAGGCAAAGCCGATACCGTCAAGATCAAGGAGCGGGGAACGGAATTTGATCTCCCGGTCACTGGCGGCACGCTGCTCAGTTTGATCAAGGGCGCCTTCCGGTGTATAGATCACTCCGTTGCAGTAATGAGATCTGCTGCGCCAGAAATCGAAAACCTCCCTTAAAGAAGCATTCAGGGGATAGAGTTTGAGCTGCCAGTCATTACGGATCTGGTCAGGATTCACCTTTGTCTGGAGCATGTTGATAATGACATTATGGCCGTAAAGCAGTTTTGCACGGTATTCAGCTTTGTCGGCAAAAATCATAGACTCCAAAGTCCCCCGCTTGTAAAAGGGGACTTTAACATTGCTGACAGTCACACCGTTCAGGTCAGTCATGGAATTGGCTGACAAGCCCTGGAGCATCAACAGCACTGGCAGAAAAAGGAGTATTTTCTTCATCGGCGGTAACGCTCCAGAAGACCATCAAGGTCACCTCTTGCTTTGAGCAGAAGGCGCATTGTTTCGCAGACGGCACCGTGTCCTCCGGGAGCGGTGGTACGGTAGACCGCAACCTCGTCAAGTTCCGGGACAGCATCGGCAACGGCAACCGGGATCCCGACACGGCTCAAAACAGGCATGTCGATGACATCGTCACCGATGTAGAGACACTCCTCGGGCTTGAGTTGGTACTCTGCAAGGACTTTTTCAAATTCTTCAAGTTTATCGTGAATATCCTCTCTGATAAAGGTGAGCCCCAGCTCAGCAGCCCGTTGGCGGTTGGCTTGGGAGCTTCTGCCTGAAATCAGTCCGACAATGAGTCCTGCGCGTATGGCAAGTTTCAGCCAGTGACCGTCACGGTAGTGGAAGAATTTGATCAGTTCAGGAGCGCCGTAACCGACTCTGCCGTCGGTGAGCACTCCGTCAATATCCAGTATGACCGCCTTGATCAGGCTGGCTTTTTCAGCAGAGATCATAAATCTTTTTCACCTTTGTAAGAACTTCTGTGATTCCGTCAAAGTCCAGAGAGTTGGGACCATCGGACCAGGCTTCAGCGGGACGGGGATGCACTTCGGCAAAGAGAGCATCGATCCCGACAGCGGCGGCAGCACGTGCCAGAGGGAAGACAAATTCCCGTTGTCCCCCTGAAGCATTGCCCAGACCGCCGGGGAGCTGCACCGAGTGAGTGGCATCAAAGACCACAGGCACATCAAAGTTGCGCATAGTGGCAAGTCCACGCATATCCACCACCAGGTTATGGTATCCGAAACTGCTTCCTCTTTCGGTCAGCAGCACCTTGTTGTTGCCTGTCATGCGGACTTTTTCAATACATCCCTTCATATCTTCAGGAGCCATGAACTGCCCCTTCTTGATATTGACGGGAAGTCCTGTCTGTCCTGCTGCCTGAAGAAGATCTGTCTGACGGCAGAGGAATGCGGGGATCTGCAGCATATCCACCACTTCAGCGACAGCTGCAACTTCATCACATTCGTGGACATCGGTGATGATGGGAACATCACACTGTTTTTTCACCTCTGCAAAGATGCGCAAGCCTTCTTCAAGACCGGGACCGCGGCGGGAGGTCCCGCTGGAACGGTTTGCCTTGTCAAAGGAGGCTTTGAATACATATTGGACATCCAGTTTCCGGCAGAGAGCTTTGAGAAAAAGGGCAACTTCACAGCAAAGTTCAGGACCTTCAGCAGTACAGGGACCACCGATCAGAGTCAGTTTGGAACCGCCGATAACAAGATTTTCATTGACTTTGACGCAGTTCATAATCTTCCTTTCAATAATGCTTCTGCTTTTTCCAGATCCTCGGGGGTATCCACCCCGATGGTGGTGAGTTCAGTTGTCACGACCTTGATGCGGATGCCGTTTTCAAGGGCGCGGAGCTGTTCAAGTTTCTCAGAGTTTTCCAGTTTACCGGGAGGCAGCTGGACAAAACGTTCCAATATATCCTTCCTGTAGGCGTAGATGCCCCAGTGAAGAAAACAGCCGGGATCTTCACCGCCCTGACGGACAAAGGGGATCTCTGAACGGCTGAAATAAAGAGCATCTCCGGAGGTTCCGAAAACAACTTTGACATTGTTTTCAGTCATCTTTTTCCGGTCTGCAGGTACTGCGACTGTTGCCATTTCCACTGTACGGTCAGTGGTCATGAGACGGATCAGCTCGTCTACCAGCTCCGTGGGGATCAGAGGTTCATCCCCCTGAATGTTGATGACTGTTTCCACGCCGGAGAAAGCCCGTGCCGCTTCAGCGATCCGGTCGGTACCGGAAGGGTGATCCGGCGAAGTCATGATCGCTGTGCCGCCGAATTTTTCAACCGCAGAAGCGATCCTTTCATCATCTGTGGCAACGGCAACAACGTCTGCTGCTGAGGCGATCGCTTTTTCCCAGACATGCTGGATCATAGGCTTTCCCGCCAGCATTGCAAGGGGCTTGCCGGGGAACCGGCTGCTGGCATAACGGGCGGGGATAATGACTGCAACGGGTGTATTTTTCATCTGTTCATTCCTTTCCATGCGGAAATAAGTTCATCTTTCATGATAGGGGCAGTGCCGACTTTGCCGACGACTACTCCGGCGGCGCAATTGGCTATTTCGGCAGCTGTTGCGGCGTCTGCCCCCGCTGTACTGGCGAGGACAAAGGTCGCTGTCACGGTGTCTCCGGCTCCGGAGACATCAAAAACTTCACGGGCACGGGTGGGGATCAGTTTGTGCCATTTGTGTTCTTTGAATATCCCCAACCCCTGAGCGGCAAGTGAAAGCAGAAGATACTCAGGCTGCCATTGATCTTCAATGATCTCTGCGGCTTTTCTGAGAGCGGCATCATTTTCCGGAGAACCACTGGGACCGGGGTCACTGATCCCTGCCAGAGCAAATGCTTCAAGGCGGTTGGGCTTGATGGTCGTCAGGTGACGGACCGGAGTCAGATTACCAGGTTTGGGATCGAGAGCTGTGGGGATCCCCGCTTTCCGTGTTTCGATAATGATCTCTTCAAGCATCCACGAACTCAGTACGCCTTTAGCGTAATCTTCAAAGATTACGGCATCCACTTCTTTGCGCCGGACGAGATCTATGAGCCGGGCGACCATCTGCTGCCGGAGTTTATCATTCAGAGGTGTTGTTTCCTCCAGATCTTCCCGGAGTATCTGTTGCCCCCCCGCCATGACTCTTCTTTTTTCCGTAGTGGGACGGCTGTCATCACAAAGGACCCCTGACGTCTGAAAACCGGAAGCTGAAAGAAGATTTATGATATCTTTGCCGGATCCATCACCGCCGACGGCTCCGAAGGCATAAACTTTTCCTGCCTGCAGAGTGCCGAGGTTGCGGATGACGTTGGCGGCACCGCCCAATCGAACCTCACGGCTTTTGATATTGACAATAGGAACAGGAGCTTCCGGAGAAATACGGTTTACCTGTCCCCAAAGATAGACATCCAGCATCAAGTCGCCGATGACGGCGATCCGGCTGGAGCTGAAAGCTGAAAAAATATTGTCGGTCATTTGATTACTCCGCTTTGTTTCATGACCCGTTCAAGGTAGGGGGTGTAGTTGATCACATTCTCTTTAGAAAAAGGAACTCCGCGGCGCAACTGAGATACAACTGCATCCATCTCATTAAGCTGCTGTTGGAGTACGGCGATTTCATCGCTGGAGAGATACTTTGAATATTGTCTCAGATACTCTGCCATCCGGTTGAGATTCCATGCCAAAACTGCAATTTCCGCTTTCGCAGTCTCGTTTTTGACCTTGGTTGTTACTGCGGCCTGACGTGTCTTGTCAAAGGTCTGGATGAGCTGAAGACGGCGGACCGCAAGTGCCATGGCATTTTCCTGCTTCATATAAACAGGAACGGAAAACGCCAGAAAAATTTCTGACAGCACGATCAGAAAGAAGATAACAACGGCAGCTCCCGCTACATAATCGCGTTTAAAGTTTGCAGTGTATTTTGCTCTTAAATTTTTCATGTTGATCCCGGATAAATTTGTCTTCCTGATTAATATACACGAAAAAAGAGGAATTGTCAACTCTCACACCCCCTGAAATGAAAGGTATTTCCGGGCGTTTTACTGAAGAGCGTCTTCATTTTCATTAAAAAAACTCACCGGATCCTCTTCTTCTGCCAGCAGTTCTGAGACTGTACTGTGGACCAGATCCGGGGAAAAACCCCGTGAAATCAGAAAACGGAAAAGTTTTTCTCTTTTTTTCCTTTTGTCTTTTTCTCTGACAAGCAAACGCAGTTTTCCGGCGGCGGCACTCCGGGCAGCGGCACTCTCATTTTCGGGAGTGAGCTTTTCAAGAGCCTCTGAGAGTTCTTCTTCGCTGATTCCCCGTGTACGGAGCTTTTTCCGGATCAGATTGCGTCCTTTACCGCAAGCGTTGAGGAACTGTGCCGCATCCGCTGCCAGAAGAGAATCGTTCAAATATCCTCTGGTGCGGCATATATCAATGGCTTCATCGACCTCATCCGGCGTATATTTGCCGGAACTTGAAAGTTTGGTCCGGAGCTCATTAGTACTCAGTGGGCGCAGTGCCAGATGGTCCATCGCTTTTTCAAGAACGCTTTTTGCCATGATCGTTTACAGATCCAGAAGTTTTCTGACCAGCATATCCTTGCTGAGAGCCCCCAGAGAGCCGCCCGGAGCGGCGGTCTCACTGTAGATCTCAACGGCATCGGGTTCCGGCACTGCCGGACCGCAGATGGCAAGGGGGACCGGCGTGGTCGTATGCTGCCGAAGCTTGATGGGGACAGGGTGATCAGGCAGCACGGCGAAGTTGACATCTTCTCTGTCTTTAAGAGCCTCCAGCACCGGGACGACGATTTTTGCATCAAAATCTTCAATCGCCTGAAGTTTCAGCTTCAAATCCCCCAGGTGGGAACATTCATCGACGGCCTCAACGTGCAGATAAACAAGGTCATGGTCTTCAAGGGCTTTCAGCGCAGCTTCCATTTTTCCTGTGAAATTTGTGTCAACGAAACCGGTTGCTCCGGGGACTTCAATGATTTCCATCCCTGTACAGCGTCCCAGACCTTTGATTACGTCAACGGCGCTGATAATGACTCCTTTTTTGCCGGGATACAACGCTGAAAAACCGGGAAGAAGAGGCTTTTTGCCGGGACTCCAGGGCCAGATGCGGTTGGCAGGGGATTGCTTTCCCGCATTGAGGGGATGGGCGCTGAGGAATTTTGCACAGCGTTCCTCAAGGTCGTGGAGAAATGCAACAGTTTCTTTCGCTTCAACGGAATCATCTGCAGGGGAGGATCTCAACCCGGCAAGAGGAAGGTCTGTGGAGGAGTCCGGCTTGAAATAGTTGACTGCAGCAGAAAATCTTCTGCCGTGGAGCACCAGCAGATTGCGGTAGCTGACCCCGGGGTGAAAAGTGACTTCGTCTGAACCGAATTCTTTTTGGAGTGCTTCCATAAGACAACGGGCAGTCTCATTATCAATGTGACCTGCTGAATAGTCTCTCAATATACCATCCTCAGAGGCATAGACCAGATTGCACCGGAACGCAACATCCTCCGGCCCCAGTTCGATCCCCTGACTGGCACACTCAATGGGACCCCGCCCCGGATAGTTTTTTTCGGGGAGAAATCCCAGAACTGACATGTTTGCCACGTCAGAAGATGTGGGCAACCCCTGGGGAAGCGTGAGAAATGTTCCACTTGCACCGCGGGCTGCAATTGAATCCATTCCCGGCGTATGGGCATACTCCAAAGGTGTTTTCCCTCCCAGTTCTTCGAGGGGGAGATCAGCCATGCCGTCGGGGAGAAATATGATTGCTTTGGTTTTCATTTTAACTTAACCGTTCTTCTGCTTGTTCTATGGTGATCCCGGAAACAAAGACCCGCTTGTCGCGGGAACTTGTTCCGGAACAAAGTTCTATGTTTTTTCTGGGAACTCCCAGCTTGTCTGAAAGAAAACGCTGCAGAGCTGCATTGGCTTTCCCGTCTACCGGCGGTGCGTTGAGCGCAATTTTCAGCGCACTCCCGAAAAGTCCTGCCACACCTTCGCGCCTGGCTCCCGGCTGAATGTGGAGCGATATGTATATGCCGTTTTCAGCCGGGGTCAACGCCTGTCGGAGTTCCTCAGGCATCTGCAGGACCGTTGTTTCCGTCAGAGCTGCTGCTCCCGGCAGTTTCCGGAGCTTCAGCAGGCTCTTCAGGAGCCGGCATGTTCAGCAGTTCTCTGATCTCTTCCGCAGACATCGTTTCCTTTTCAAGGAGTGCATCGGCAAGTTTCTGAAGTTCTGCTTTGTGCCCGGTCAGACATTTTCGTGCATCTTCAAGAGCATTGTTGACCAGACGGCGGATCTCAAGGTCGATCTCCTTCTGTGTTTCAGGAGAGACCTCTTCGGGAGTGGGACCATCAATACGCAAATGGGGATGGATCGTCATATCGGCACACTTCCAGGGACCGATTTTTTCACTCATTCCATAAACACATACCATTTGCCGTGCCATACCGCTCAGCGCCCGGATGTCGGCAGATGCGCCGGTGGAAATATCCTGCATCAGCAGTTCTTCTGCCGCTCTGCCGCCCATGGTCATTGCCATTTCTGCGATCATTTCGCCTTTGCTGCGGCTGTAAACATCCTCTTTGGGCATGGTGAATGTGGCTCCAAGATAGGCTTGACCGCGGGGAATGATGGTGACTTTGTGGACGGGGGTGCACTTTTCGTTGCAGAGTGCAACAAGGGTATGTCCTGCTTCGTGGACTGCGGTCAGTTTTCTGTCATGCTCAGTGAGTTTACGGCTGCGGCGCTCTGTACCGTAGCTGACCTTATCACGGGCCTCTTCCATCTCACTTTCACTGACAGCTTCTTTACCTCTGCGGGCAGCCAGAAGAGCCGCTTCATTACACAAATTGGCAAGGTCAGCTCCACTGAAACCGGGAGTCGTGCGCGCGATGACATCCAGATCGACCGTATCATCTGCAACGATTTTTTTGATGTGGACAGAGAGGATCTGTTTTCTGCCTTTGATATCGGGGAGATCCATTACCACCTGACGGTCAAAGCGTCCGGGACGGAGCAGTGCAGGATCAAGGACATCAGGACGGTTTGTCGCTGCAAGTACAATGACTCCGGAACGGCTTTCCAGACCATCCATTTCAACCAGCATGGCGTTGAGAGTCTGTTCCCGTTCATCGTGACCGCCTCCCCAGCCGGAGAATCTTGAGCGGCCTACAGCATCGATTTCGTCAATGAAAATCAGACAGGGAGTATTTTTGCGTGCCTGATCAAACATGTCACGCACCCGGCTGGCACCGACACCCACGAACATTTCCACGAAATCTGAGCCGCTGATGGAAAAGAAGGGGACTCCCGCTTCACAGGCAACCGCCTTTGCCATCAGGGTCTTACCGGTTCCGGGATCACCGACGAGGAGACAACCCCGGGGGATCTTGCCGCCCACCAGCTGAAAACGGATGGGATCTTTAAGGAATTCAACGATTTCAGAGATCTCCTCTTTTGCTTCATCTGCGCCTGCAATGTCATCAAAACGGACATTCAGTTCGTCGGGGGGGATCATGCGGGCACGGCTCTTGCCGAACTCCATGGCGCCGTTGCCGCCCATACGCATCTGCCGTGCAGAGAAGAAATAGATCATACCGACGATCACAACAACAGGCAACAGGGCAAAGAGAAGAAAGTTCCAGAGTCCGGCGTTGTTTGAGTCGATTTGAACATTGGTAAACCCGAGAAGCGTATCCAAATTGTCCGTATAGACGACACGGGTACGGTAACGGTTCTGACGGGCAGCTTTTTTATCTGCTTTTTTGTCCGCTTTTTGACCGGCAGGCTGCACATTTTTAATAAGTCCCTCAACCGTAAAGACATTGTCGCCTTCGCTGACCAGAACGGCTGTGTCGATCAATTTGGATTTGAGCATACTTTCAAATTGACTCTGAGTAATATCACGTTTTTCACCGGGACCGAAGCCCTTGAAAAGAAAGAGGGAGCCGATGATCAGCATGATTATCAGCCAGACGATCGCTGCTTTGGGGGAACGGACGGGTTCCCTGGGGACCGGACGGTTACCGCCGGGGGATTTTTCTTCTGCCTTGTTTTTATTTTCGTCGGACATAAATATCTCCTGTTGGGAATTGTGTGTATAAACAGACCGCACCGGAACCATATCTCCGGTACCGGTGCTTTGTTGAAGTAAGCGGAACTGAGAAAGCTGTCACCTTATTTGCTGAACACCTTGGTGGCAAAAAGCACCAGAGCCCCCAGAGCGGCAACACCGATCGCAGCAATAACGAGGATCATGATGGTATGGACCATTTTCCGTTTCTTTTCTTCTGCGACTGCCAAAGGATTCAAACTGGTGAGAGCAGGGGTGGTGGAAAGGGAGCCGTCCATGCTGCTCAGGTCGATGGTATGAGTCAGACGTGACATTGAAGCAGAGCTGCTGTCAGTGACTGAACCGTCATTGCTGTCGAAAAGCACTTCAACGGAACCGAACATGATCAAATCATTGTGCTGCAGGATCTGTTCTTCAATGGGAACACTGTTGATCCGGGTACCGTTGCTGCTGCCGTTATCCCGGAGAACGTATGAAACAGTTCCATCCTCATTTTCGCTTTTGTAGATCTCAGCGTGGTGACCGCTGACGCTGCCGTCCTTGAGGCAAATATCATTTTCATCTTTACGGCCGATGGACATGACATCACGATCGATCTCAAAGGTTTTTCCCCGCAGTTTCTCAAAAAGAACTGTGAATTTCGGATTGTTTCCCATTTTTTTCCTGCGTATTAAAATTTATTGATTTAGAATGTACCAATGGTAAATATACAGCGATGAAAAGAATATTGCAAGTGCAAAAAAGCCAAAAAATAAAATTTTTTCAGATGTGACAACGGAAAGTTCTGCCCCGGGAGAGTACAGATATTGAGTTTTTGCGGACTTTTTTTTGTGAACCATTGGCATTTGGGGGATTTTCGTGCTATCTTATATCCCAAAGGATTTGTCTTGAAGGGCATTGACACCGTTTTTTTAATGTAATCGAGGCAATTTCAAAACTCCTCAAAATTGTCAAAGCGCCCTCGCTTCGATCTGATAAAGGGAGCGTTTTCGGCTGTTACCTTACAGGTAGCACCCTCAAACTACCCTTTACAGCTCTTTGCGAATGGCATCTTTGTCATTTTTTGAATGACTTTTGAAATTACCTCAATCAAGGAGAAATATTATGGACTTCACAGTTCGTAAATTTGAAGAGCGTGATGCTGAAAGAGTGGCAGAGATCATGTATGAAAGCTTCAAAACCGTTTTCAAGGAACGGTGGGAAAGCGAGAAAAAAGGGAATGGCGACAGTTATAAAAAGTGTGTCCATAACGAGACTCCGACCAGTGTCACCACCGCTTTTGTTGCGGAACAGGAAGGCAAGGTCATAGGATTTCTTCACATCGATGCCAATCTGCATCGGAAACTGGGGATACTCCACAGCATCGGCGTGGATCCCAATGTATTTGCCCGAGGTGTCGGCAAAGCCATGGTCGCTGAGGCGGAAAAACTTTGGCGCAAGCATAGAATGAGAAAGATCTATACATGTACTTCCCATATCAATCAGCGGGCTCTCGCCTTTTACAAGAGCCTGGGATTTGAAGAAGAAGGAGTGCTTAAAAGCCATTTCTTTGACGGGATCGACGAGATCCAGCTCGGTAAATTTTACAAATACGAAGATCAGTGAGGTTAGATGAATGATGAAAAAATATTTTTTGATGACGGCTCTTCTCTTTGCCCTTGCTGCTGCCGGGGCTGAGTTGAAGTTCTATCTTGACGGTGAGAGCCGCAAAGCTCCGGGAGTGAAATATTTTGGCGGCGGCATCAGACAGGTCCCCGGACGTTTCGGCAAAGGATTCCTTATCGAACGCAGGACTCTGAACAGCTTCAACGCTGCAGATGTCGTTTTGTGCGACGGAGCCAAACTTTCCGGGAAAAATAATATTCTTGCTCTTCCTGCCGGTGGTTTTGCGGCACTTCCTCTGACCGCTATCCGTCCCAAAGTTCCCAATACGCTTTCCTTCCGTTACCGGGGGGAAGGGATCATAACTGTGACTTTTGACGGCAAGACTCTTGCTTCACTCAAGGCTGAAAAAACATTTAAACACGGTGAAGTTATCGTCATTCCCGAAGAAGATACGGGCTCTTTGAAGATCCGGGCAGAGAAAGCTGTGGAACTTTCTCATGTGATGTTTGACAAAGGGATCGGTTACTCCAACACCTACCATGCTCCCGGAAAAATGCGTTCCGTCGATCGCATTGATGTCAACGCAGAGCTTTTTGACCCCGGATCCGGCGCCATCAGCTGCTGGATCAAGGCCCCCTGGTTCAGGAAAGATGCCAAACATGCCACCGGGATCGCCTTGGGCGATACCAAAGTTTCCACAAAAGGCAAGCCGCTCTTTTATTTCTGCTGCTGGTCTAACGGCATCTCTCTCATCACCAAAAGCAAGACTCCTCCCAACAACTCTTGCGGGTTCAAACTTTCTGAAATATCCCCCGCCGCTGACGGTTGGAACCATCTGGTTTTCAACTGGAAGCTGGAAAAAAACACCATAAATCTTTCCATCATAGTCAATGGAGAGAAGGTTTTCAACAAAAAAGGCGTCTGCCGCGGTTTGGAGATCCCCAAACTCTTTACCATCGGTTATGTCAACGGCGCTTACCTCAACGGCATACTGGATGATTTCGGACTCTTTTCCGGACCTTTGAGCAAGGAAGAGGCGAAAAAGATCTTTTCAGCCGGAAAGCCCTTGGGTGAACTCTATAAAAAATGATGTCTGAATGAAACTCTAACTACCGGGGAATCAGAAAAATGTTCAAATCGCTTATACTGACACTGTGTTTCTGTTTGGCAGGAGTTCTTTCAGCTGCTCCTCTGACCATCGTCAAAGATGGAAAAAGCAGCTATTGCATCATTTGGAACCGTAAAGGAGTCAATCAGGAGGTCCTTTGGCGTGCTGCCGGAGATCTCCAGAGCTACATTTACAAATCCACGGGAGTGAAGATCCCGGTGGTCAGGATGGAACAGAGAAAAAACAGACCGGCATTTCTTATCGGTTTTGAAAAGGTGACAACTCCTGAAGGATTCATTGTGAAAACAGTTGGGAAAGATGTCATTATTTCCGGGAATGACTCTGTTGGCAATGTTCTCAACTGCCACTGGGCAACCGGTGCCCGCACCGGTACCTGGTACGGTGTGTCGGATTTTCTGGAAAAACAGCTGGGGGTGCGCTGGTTTTTCCCCGGAGAACTGGGGGAATATGTCCCCAAAAGACAAGAGTTCACTCTGCCTGAGCTTAATTACAGCGATGCTCCCCGTTTTGAGTACCGTTCGCTCAACTATCAGACCCGTAAAGGAATGCCCCGAAAACAAATTGAAGCCAATCAGACCTTCAACCGCCGTAACCGCAGCGGCCGTGCCGAATCCTGGTGTGCCTGGCACAACTGGCTTCACCATCTGAAGAAAGAGGATCATTTCAAAAAGCATCCTGAGTACTTTGCATACGTCGGGGGGCGCCGTTATGGTCACGATCCTTTGAAACACGGACTTCAGGTCTGTGTCACCAATCCGGAAGCTCTCGACCAGATGGCTGCCAGCATGATCAAAGAGCTCAAGGCGCGCAAGGTCAAATCCATGCTCTCCCTTTCCCCAAATGACGGCGGACGCCATTGCGAATGTGCCAAATGTCAGGCCCTTGATGACGGTGTCCGTCCGGACGGCAGCCGCATTATGACCACACGCATGATGACCTACGCCAATGAAATGGCAAAACGCATCACCAAAGTCCTGCCCGACCAGAAAATGGGCATGTATGCGTACTCCAGTTATCGGGAAGGTGTCAGCAAAGTCAAGGTCCATCCTGCCGTGACCATCATGGAGGTCCACAACGACAGCGGTCTGAGTTATTATCGTGCCGACATCCGCAAATCCCATTTGAAAAACCTCAAGAGCTGGCGGAACTCTTTGAGCAAGCTCTTTTTCTACTCCTTCCCCGAAGGCATGGGCGGTCTTGAACTGCCCTGCTGCCAGTTCAACAATATTTCCATGCTCTATGACAATTTGTACGCCGCCGGTGTGACCGGATTTGCCATCAACAACTCCACCAGCTACGGTGCGGCGGCTCTCAACAATTATTTCTATCTCAAGTTTGCCTGGGGCGGCATCAAGGACAGAAAGAAATTCTACGAAGAGACTCTGCGTGATTGTTACGGTAAAGCGGGCGCCCCTGTTATGAAGGCTTACTTTGCCGATATCGAGAACCGGCTTGCCGGATATGCCAACAGCGGACTTCAGGAAAATCTTGATCTGGGTTATATCAAACGTCTCCCCGGTGTCTTGACAAAGGTTTATCCTGGATTGGCGGAAAAGTGGCTTCCCCAGCTGAAAGCCGCTGCTGCCAAGACCGGAGACAAGGGGCAGAAGGCGCGTATCCAGATGTCCATCACCAATCTGGAATACTGCCAGACGACAGTGGCTCTTTATGCCGCAGCCATGAAGGTCGTCAAGAGTTCAAAGCCCGATGTCAAAGTTGCGGCAGAGGCTTTGAAACTTATTGGCAAACGCAGTGCTCTTTTCAAAAAGATGCGTGCATTGCCTTCCAACACCCAAGCCAATACTCTCAGAACGGAGCAGAATTTCCGGCTCCCCTTCGACCCCAATGTGTTTGCCTTCATGATGGCTGCCAATTCCCGCAAGAGCGGCAGCACCACCCGGATCGCAACCGCCCCCGAGGTGGACGGCAAACTGGATGATGCTGTGTGGAAAAATATCAAGCCCATGAAGATCCAGTATGCCAAGGACAATGGAGAGATCTGGAAAGTCAAAGCCAACGTTTATCTGGCACGGCATAAAGGGGACTTCTACATCGGCTTCTATTGTGAAGAGCCCCTGATGAATAAAAATGAGGATTCCGGACGCCGTCCAGACAGCAAGGTGTGGGAGGAAAACTGCATTGATATCTTCTTTGCCCCCTCAGGGAAAAAGGGGGTGTATCAGCTTGCTTTCAACTCTCTGGGCACAGCAAGGACATTCCGTAAAGATACCAAAGACACCAAGTGGGACCCCAAAGCCGTTGTCAGGACTTTCCATGGTAAGGATTTCTGGAGTGCTGAGGTGAAGCTGCCCATCAGCTCCATGACCGATGCCAAAGATTTTATCGGCGATATCTGGGGCATGAATTTCTGCCGGGTCCGCCGCACGGTCAACCCCGGCGAATACAGCTGCTGGAGTCCCACTTTCGGTGATTTCAACCGTCCCGAGCGATTCGGGCGGATCGTTGTCAAATAAGTAATGGAGGATAAGAAAATGAAAAAGTCACTTCTTTTTATGACTGCTGCAGCTTTGCTCCCGCTGGCAGAGGCTGCTGAATTGAAACTTTATATCAACGGCGATACCATGAAGACTCCCGCCGGTGTCAAGCGGATCTCCAGCTCCATTCGTCTGGTGCCCGGCAAGTTCGGCAAGGGGATGCTCATTGAACGCCGCACTGTCAATGAGTTCAAACCTGCCGAGGTCATTTTGAGCGACGGAGTGAAACTCAGCGGCAAAAACAATACTCTTGTCATGCCCGCCAATTCAACGGCGGCACTGCCTTTGACGGCGGTCCGTCCGAAACAGCCCTGCACATTGTCTTTCCGTTACCGGGGAGAGGGGAAGATCTCCGTTGTTTTCGGCGGCAAAGAGGTGGCAGCTTTCCAAGCCGGTAAAGAGTTCAAAAAAGCTGTCGCTGTGATCGTGCCTGCTGACGACAGCGGCACATTGCGTATCCGTTCAGAAAAGGCTTCTGAACTGACGCAAATCATGTTTGACAAAGCCATCGGTTTTGCCAATACCTATCACAAGCCCGGTCCCATGCGCAATGTGGACAGGATCGACCTTGATCCCGCTTTATTCAACCCCAAAGCCGGAGCCGTCAGCTGCTGGATCAAAGCTCCCTGGCTGGATAAAAACAGCAAATACGCTACTGCAACGGCGCTGCTGCGGGCAAGAAACGGCAAAGGAAACGTCAGTCCGGGAGTTTATATTTCTGTCTGGGACAATAATATGTATCTGATCTATTACGGTGCTGCAAAGACTCAGGTGGGTACCTCTTTGAAAATGAACGAACTGCCCGTTTCCAAAGACGGCTGGTATCATCTGGTTTACAACTGGAAAGAGGAAAAAGGCAGTGTGTCACTTTCCCTTATCATTAACGGTGAAAAGGTGTTCAGCGGCAAAAGACTTGCCAAAACCGCCGATAAAGCCAAAGAGTTGACTCTGGGGTATGTCAACGGAGCCTATCTCAATGGAGTTCTGGATGACTTCGGTATTTTCTCTGCCCCTTTGAGCAAGGAAGAAGCCCAAAAGATCTATAACTCCAAAGTTCCTCTGGGTAAACTTTACGGGAAATAAATTTTTTCTAAAAAACTCCTCTCCTGTTGAAGCACATTCAGCAGAAGAGGAACTTTTTTTTATGTCGCTTATCCTTCGTTCATATATTTTTCCCCCCACCAGTCAGGGACCATCTCTCCCAGTTTGACAGTGGAAAAATTTTCCGGATCGGTCAGGAGCTTGATGGAGGGAGCGTTTTTTGAAAGCTGCATCATAAATTCCCGGCAGGCGCCGCAGGGCGTTCCGCCGCATCTGCCGTCGGGCATGATGCAGAGGATCTTTGTGATCTCAGCTTCCCCGGCGCTGAGCATGGCGGCAATGGCACTGCGTTCAGCACACATGCCCAGTCCGCAGGCAGTGTCGATACAGACCCCTGTGTAGATATTCCCTTTATCGGTCATCAATGCCGCTGACACGGAACCAGCTTCAATAAAGGGGGAGATCTTTCTTTCGCCGTGGATCGCCTTCGCCGCTCTCAGAAGTTTCTCCCATGCCGCAATCTCTTCCGGCAAGTTCATTTTTCTTCTTTCTCTTTGAGCACATCGTTGAGAAAGAGCGTCACCAGATGGTTACAGCTGCGGAATGCGGGAACGTGTCCGTGTCCCTGCAGACTGAAACAGCGCACAAAGGGGTGTCCCATGGCACGGAGACTTGCGGCGAAAAAGGCGTTTTCTTCGGGGCGTCCGGGAATGTCAAGGGCGGGGTCCCCTGTGACTTGAAGAATGGGGGGAAGATCCGCACTCATGTAAGAGAAGGGGGCATACTCATCCACCAGCGGATTATAGGTACCGTTGTCTTTCCCCAGATCGGCTTTGATCCTGAAATGAGTGGTCATCTGTCCGCTGATAAGAAGAAGACCGGCAAAACTCTTGTAACTTAAACCATAAGGGGCAAGAAATGCGGGATTCATGACTGTGATAGCGGCAAGATAGGCTCCGGCGGACATACCCCCTACAAAGACTTTTTCAAGATCGAAACCGTATTCCTCTGCGTGCTCAAAGCACCAGGCAATGGCGCGTGCGGCATCCTCCATGTGGGCTGGTGCCTTGACGGCGGGGGAAAGACGGTAGCGGGGTTCGACCACAGCGTATTCTCCGCTGAAGACCGCATCAGGACACTCTCTGCCGCCCCCTGTCATGCCGCCGCCGTGGAAAAAGATCACAAGGGGGCGTTTTTTCTTTCCTTTGGGGAGTGTCAGATAGAGTGTCTGGTACGGATCGTCACCGTTTCCGTAGTTGATGATGGAAAAGGGTTCAAAGATTTTCTCATCGGGCAAAGCGAATTCGCTCCAGGGGCATTTCATTTTTTTACCTTTCGTATTTTTTAATCAGGCAGAACCTTTTGAATTCTGCCGCTGTTTCTGAGCTTAATTTTTCTTCAGCTGGTTGAGCATTTTTACTGTGGCTTCGGCGCGGCGGTGCATGGCGTTGAAAAGCTCCTGGGATTCCCCCTGCTGGAGTGCTCCTGCGGCGGGGGCTTTGCCTTTGAAATATCCCGGTTTGAGTCCGGGAAAGGCGGGGAACTTTTTGCCCTTGACGGTAAAGGGACGGGAAAGATCGATCCCCGCTCCCAGCGCCGGAGAATTTGGTGCAAGAGTCATGTCAGGCAGCCCCGGAATACTCTTTTTGTTCCAGATGGTTCCTGAGTCGGCAGTGGAAACCACCTTGTTTTCTTTGGGAACCATTGGATCACGGCGGGCTTGAGGGGGGACATCTGCAACAAAAGTGTAGAGCAGATTGGGACCTGTCAGCTCACAGCTTTTTGTATTATGACGGGGGGTGTCTTTGAAGATGTTGTTGACCACAAAAAAGGGCATCGCCATGCGGAACCGTTGGTGAAGGTAGACCACATTCACACAAGGTGCGCCTTCCTCACCGCCCCGGAAGGTGTTGTGGTAAATGTAAAATTTACCGGCATCCACGGGGGCAGGGGGATTTTCTTTGTAGTGGTATTCGTAACGCTTCCTGGCATTGAGCCGCTTTTCAAAGTTGACGGAATCATCGGTCTTGTAATAGGACGTACAGTGGACATAAACCTGTCCTCCGGCATTGGGTGCCTGAACGAAAAGGTTGTTGTAGTGATATTCTTCACGTTTCAGCCGTTTGTGCCGAAGGTGATGGATCCGCAGAGGGATACCGCAGTTCATAACGAGATTGTGGTGGAATTTTCCCACTGTTCCGGAAACGGTCAGGATCCCCACGCTCGACATCTCACGCACCACATTGCGGGCAAACTCAATGCGGGGGGCATTGGTACTGACTCCGATCAGCCCCTGAAGAAAGATATTGTCGTGGATCTTTGTATCGCCGCCGCAGTCACGGACACCTATGTCATCTGAACTTGCCGTGCCGATGATGTATTTGAAAATCAGATAAAGCAAGCCGCCCCGCATATCTTTGGCGCTGCGGAGCTGGAAGAGATCGTTGCGGATGAATCCTGCTGTAAGGATGGAGTTTTTGACGGTGGTGAACCGGGAGCCTTTTTCAATAAGAACACGGAATCCCCCGTGCATGAGAAGACAGCTGTCGATGGTGGTGTGCAAAGACGCTCCCGTCAGGCGGAACTGTGCCCGGGAACCCCGCACATGGAGATCTTTAAATGTCAGGTAAGAGGCTCCCTGCAATACCAGTCCGTTGCCGTATGTTGCGCTGAAAGAGTGATCCTGAGGTTTGCCGCCGTCGGCGAAACGCACATAGAGCCAGCCCTTGCGCCATCCGGAAAGAACATGGCTGATAACCGGCCAGAAATACTCTTTGCGGGTGCGGAAATATTGATGTTTCACTTTGATGTTTGCGGGCATTCTCAAAAGATCCATACCGCTGAGCCGCTGACACTTTGGACCGAATTTATCCCAGAGCAGTATTTCATTGAGTTCGGAAGGCAGTTTTGCTCTTTGGGGCAGTGCCATGGTGAGACGGTTGATGTAGGCGATCATAGCTCCGTCCATGAGGATCAGGTTCGGACGCTGCGGCAGGGGCGTTTTCCAGACGCCCGGAGCGACTTCGGGAGCGGGAGTCCATTTGGAAAGAGTGATCCCGGTGGGTTCGATGATGGAAAGGTATTCCCCTTTGGGGCCTCTTGTCCCGGCAAAGGTGATGGGAGAGCCTTTTTTGCCCGATTTGCGGAATGTGAGCTGCTCCCGGTAAAGTCCGGGACCGATCTTCACCGTATCCCCGGGACCTGCCGCCGCCGCCGCTCTGCGGAGCGTGGCAAAGGGAGA
>JAFTIE010000020.1 GCA_017457065.1 Lentisphaeria bacterium | reverse complement strand
TGGGTTTGATGCGGCACATACGATCCACCTGAACGGGGAGTTCACCTTTGAGTTTCCGGGCTGAAAAAGCTGATCTTTTCAAATCAGATACCACATTGTCAGAAAAACGGCATTCCACTCTGATATGTCTGGTTTGTCCGGGCAGAAGTGTACGGATGGAACTTAAATACTCCTGAGTGTATCCGCCTTTGAGGCACCAGTTCAGGAAACCTGCCGTATCATCGGCAGGGAAAAGCTGGATGAATCCTGCTCCTGTTTTGTCGGCGACAGCCAGGGCGGTCATGGTAGGAAGTTTCACCGGGACGGAGGTTTCGCCGGGCATAATGGCTTCAAAACCTTTCTGATCGGGACGGTAGTAAGTGTTGACCGCATCGCTGCTGCGCAGGAAACTTCTGGTGTAAAGACCGATGGGGAACGGCTTGGAACTGTTGTTTTTGAACCGGTAATCAATGATGATATTGGCTTTCTTTGCAGAAAAAAAGTAACTTTTTTCCATACGCACACCGGGCATGACGCCGATACAGCTTGTAAAAGTCACCGTCGTTCCCCGGGGAGAAACGGTATAGTTTTTGAGCAGAAAAGTGATACCGTCAGTTTCTGCCAGGCCTTGAGTCTGCGGATTTGTATTCTGAGTGATCCGGTCTGTGAAAGAGCCGTTCTTCTTATATGCGGCAAGCCATGTTTTCCCTTTGACTGAAATGGAGGTGATGATGGCGCCTCTGGGTGACAATTCTGCTGTGAGGGCAGGGGTTTTTACTTCAATGGCATTCAGTACCAGTGCGGTAAGAAACAGTGCGGTCAGAAAAATTTTCCAGTGATTCATTTTTCAAAGTCCTTAAAATTATTTTCTGAATATACTTCTTATATATATTAATCCATCTGTGCCGGATTTGCAAGATGTAAAAAGAAAAGTTATGGAAAAATTAATAAATCAGCGCAGATAAGTGTTGAAATCAACACAGTTTTATAGTATATTTATACAACATGAAGAACAAAGGAATACGATCGGCAAAACAGGAAAAGGCCCACAGTTATCTGCGTGCCCGTCTTTTGCTTCTTCAAGACGGTGCACCGCTGCCCGGAATACGGAAGATGTGCGCCGAAAGCGGTTTGGGGCGGCTGGTGCTGGTCATCGGCAAAGTGCCTGAAAAATTGGAGGACTCACCTTTCCCCACCCGGTTTGAAGATTCACCGGAGTCATTGGCGCGGATGGCGTGGGAGGTGATGTCACATTATCCTGCCGGAGCTTTGCAGCTGACACCGGAACTTCAGCTCTTGCCGGGGAAAAGCGTAATGGCATTGGAACGTTGAGTTATTTGCGTTTCCGGAATGCAGTAGGAGAAAGACCGTTATTCATGCGGGAAAAGAAACGGGAGAAACTGTAGATGTCAGGAAAGCCCAGCTGGGCGGCGACCTCTGAAATATTGCGTTCGGAGTAGTCAAGATAGCGTCTTGCCCGCTCAGCAAGTTCGTTGTCGATGTAGACTTTGAGAGGGATCCCGTATTTTGAACGGATCACACGATTGAGATAATCTCTTGAATATCCGCTGCGTTCGGCAAGTTCATGTATCTTGATACGCCCGCCGTTGCGGCTTATCAGGGAATTGACGATAGAAATGATCCGGGGCAGCCTTGAATCCTGCCGGACACCGTAATGAAGTGCAAAAAGATCCTCCAGAAGAAAGCTGATGATTTTTTCAAACTCCGGCGGAAGTTCTCTCAGCTGCCGGACGATCTCGGAAAGAAAATAACTTTCAGCCGCTCCCGGTGAGATCAGTCCCACAGAGAGGTCTGAAAAAGTATTTTCCAGTTTGAATTTTGCTGTGGCAAAGGCGATCCCGGAGTCGGCATAGACAAAAGTGTGCCTGACCCCGGGAGGCACGAAAACCGCCGTTCCCGCCGGGATCTCACACTCCCGGTCGTCCAGATGCAGAACAAACTGCCCGGAAACGGCGATCTCTATTTGCCAGTAGTCAGCATGTGTATGGGCAGAGAGCTGTTCAAAAAGCGCATTTCTGCCCACAAAAGAACCGTACAGGTACTTTACCTGAGGGGATTTGAAGTTATGCTCCATTTTACCTCAGGACGATCGGCTGCCCGGAACGGCTGGAAGCGTAGACCGCCTGAATAAACTCCACTGCAAGTCTGCCGTCTTTGCCGCTGAGGATCAGCTCTTCGCCGTTGCGGATGGCACGGGCGAGATTGTCCACATGCAGCATGTGACCGTGGTAGTCAAAGTCCATGGCGGCGCTGGCTCCGCCCGAAGTGGAGGAGCCTTCGGCGAACTTCTTGCGGATCTCTTCATCTTCGGGGCGTTCTTCCACAAAGCACCAGCGGGCAAGAGTGTCCGCTTTGAGGATTGCACTGCCTTTGGTACCGGTGATCTCAATGACAACAGGATAACCCGGCTGGCAGGCGGTGGAAACCTCAAGGGTGCCGCTTGCGCCGTTGGTGAAATCCATACGGGCAAAGGCGGTGTCCTCAACTTCGATATCGTGGACGAAATTGGCAGTGTGACCGCAGACCCGTTTAACTTCGCCGCCCAGATAGAGCAGCAGATCAACAGTGTGGCTTCCCTGATTCATCAATGCGCTGCCGCCGTCGATCGCCCAGGTGCCCCGCCAGGAGGCGCTTTTGTAGTAGGAGCTGTCCCGGAACCAGAGCTGTTTTGCGGAAACGGAAACCAGTTTGCCGAAGCGTCCTTCGTCAATGGCTTTGCGGATCGCTGCAACAGCACCTTTGAAACGGGACTGGAAAATCGCCGCCAGAAGGACGCCATTTTCCTTGCACTGCCGGATCATATCGTCGATTTTTTCCAGAGTGATGTCAAGGGGCTTTTCGCAAAGGATATGTTTGCCCGCTTTGGCTGCCGCCACCACGGGATCGTGGTGGAATCCGCTGGGGGTGGCAACTGTCACCGCCTCAAGACCGGGAACTTTGAGAAATTCTTCAAAGCTGTCAACGGCGACGGCATTGTATTTGGTGGCAAATTCCTTTGCTCTTTCCGGAACAACGTCATAGACAGCTTTCAGGTCAGCGAATTCGCTGTTGGTGATAGCCATGGCATGAGCGGCTGCAACGGCACCGGTGCCGATGATACCGAAACCTACTTTGTCAAAACTCATAATGTTCCTTCCTCTGCCGCAGGGGCAGGCAGTTCAATGTTGATGATCCCCTCGCGGATACCCAGACCGGGTTCCTCAAGGAAATCAAGTTTCACGACACCGTTGCGTCTTTCAAAAAGTCCGGGGTAGAACTTTTCGTCAGGCAGCGATGCCGCAGGATAAAATTGAGGGGCATTGCACTCCACGCCCCGGATGGTACCGGCGTATGCCGCCAGCTGGGTATGTGCGAACATGGACATTCTGGGATTGGTCAGATCCTGGACCATCAGCTTCATGCCGTGTGCCTTTGCCCAGCAGAGGGAAAGAATGGCTCCGGCAAGAGTTTTGCAGCTTTTGAGCGCCACAGCATCCCATCCCAGTTCTCTGCCCATGCGGACAAAACGCCAGTCGTGGGCACTTTCATCCATGAAAAGCATCTTGCGCTCAGAAACAGAGTGGACATCGATCCGGTTGGCTTCAAGGTCGTAGGGGAAGGGCTGTTCAACATAGAGCAGTATGTTGTACACCTCAGGTTCCTGACCTTTCAGTTTGTCAAGGATGACATTGACATACTCAGGATCAGTCACCATGCAGTTGAAGTCAACAGAAAGATCGGTGACACCTGTTTCAAGGGCGATTTTTCCTACGGCGGCAATGCGGTCATAATCCCATTCAGGATCGTTGCCTCTGAGTTTGATCTTGAGGCATTTGAGACCGTCGCGGCTGATCCAGTCACGCAGAAGAACGGGGAAACCGTCATCGGGTTCATCACCGGTCAGCTCTTCAGAAGAGAGGGGGTCTTTGCCCCCCACAAGGTGCCAGACGGGGAGTTCTTTTTGAGGCTCCGCAAAGAAATCTTCCGGATACTGTCCTTTGAAGTTTTCAGCAGGCTCAAGGAACGCTGACAAATCGCTGTTCATGTACTCTTTGTTACATGTACGGAAAAAAGGCTTGTTGACAAGTTTGCCGAAAGCATCTGCCAGAGCCGCATCAAAAGCTGCAGCGCAGTTCAAAGCTGCCAGATGGGGCAGTTCTATGGAAAATCCTTTGTTGGCTTCTTCGCGCAGTGCTTCCAGCTTTTCAGCGGTGAATTTGACGCTGAGTTCAATGGGGTGTCCGCAGTCAGAAAACTTTCCGTAGGCTTTGGCGATCCTGACGCAGAAATCCTCCATCCTCTTTCCCCGGTCGGGGTCGGTTCCGGGCCATGACCAACCGGGGCTGAGAACGCTTTCGCTCCAGCCTTCAGCTTTGCGTCCCTCCCGGGACTCCACAAAGATCTGCACCCGGGCACAGGTGATGTCAGCCATCACCTGATTGCCGAATTTGATGGGGACCCGCATGGGGATACGGGGCAGATAAAGCCTGACCCCGGTGATTTTTACATCGGTATTCTTCATCTTCAAAAAAATTACTTTTTCATCTGAAGAATGACGCCCACTGCCTTGTCGGGATGATCCAGCAGCAGATTGGCGGCGTCGCCCACGTCGTCGATGTAAATGCGATGGGTGGTCATGGGATCGACTTTGACACGTTTCTCGACCATCAGCTGAATGAATTCACGCAAGTTGCGCTGGGTGGTGAACTGGACGAAGGCATCGGGATAATCCTTGCCGTATTCCCATGCAGAGTCATGATATCCGGCACCGGTGCGGCTGGAGGCACGGAAATCAAGGTTGCCGGACCAGGCTCCGCCGCCGACTTCCACTTTGCAACCGCCGATGAGGACGATATTGCCCATGGCGTGACCGTCAGCAGAGACCTTCATACAGCTCATGGCAGACTGCAGCGGTTCAGTGGCGTTGCCGCCGAAAGCCAGCATGGCAAAGTCGGCACCGTAGGGGGCGCAGAAAGCCTTAGTGGTTTCAACAGCATCAGCTCTCTTGAAGTTCACAGTGTTGGCAATGCCGCACTTTTTAGCGATCTTGATGCGGGAAGGCATCCCTTCCCAGCCGATGACACGGGCTCCGGCAGCCTGAAAGAGCTGACAGGCAAGGTTGCCAACGATCCCCAGACCGAGGACCATTCCGTAGGAACCTAAACTCACATCGGCACGGCGGACACCCTGCATGGCGGTCACGCCCAGACAGGCGTAAGCCGCCTGTTCAAAGGTGATCTCATCGGGGATGGGAACCACCAGATTGACGGGAACTGTGGCAACTGAACCGTGGACGGCAAAGCCGCCGCCCATGGCGGCAACGCGCATACCGGGTTTGAGGTCTTTCACATTGCCCTTGGTTTTGATGATAGTTCCGGCATTGGCATAACCGAAGACCATATCATTGCCTCCGGGAGTGATCCGGCGGGCACGGGGCACATTCATTTCAGTTCCGGGACTGATGAGAGAACACTCGACATCAATAAGAACTTCATTATCCTTGAGTTCACGCACATCCTCCCGGCGTGCAATGACTTCACCGTTGGGGGTGATAACAGCAACAGTACGTTTCATAGCAGTAATCTCCATTTATATTTTGAAGTTTACTTACTATATCACGACATTACCGTTTTTCAAATTGCAAAAACAATCATTTTTTTATCAAAATGCGACTTTTTATAAAAAAACAGTCCTTTTTTTTTGTCAAAAGAAAATTGATGTAGGCAAATTTTTCTGTAACTTCCTTTTACTTGTCCCTCTCTTTCCGGCAGAGTATTTCAGAAATAACATTCACTGCGAAAAACATGGAAGCGTGATAAAGTTTTTCGTAAGGGATCTCCTGCAGTGCTTCGCAGATCCGGGGCATGGCACTATCAATGGTTGCCTGATCTTCTGAAAACAAAATGATCCATGCGGCGCTCAGAGTGGCCATGGTACTTTTCCGTTCTCCCAGTACAGCCGGGCTGTGTTCACGCCAGATCCCGCCCTGGCCTGAGGCACACTTGACGGCATCAGCAGTGTTTTTCTGTTCAAACCAGACGCTGCTCATGCAGTGCCAATCAGGTGAAAATAAAGCATCTGGAATACGTCTTTTCCACTCATCCAGAGCGTTGAGACACGCTTTGGCTGTTATTTTCAGTCCGCTGTCAAGGGCTGCTGCCACGGGTGTGCCGGTGTAAAATTCTTTCAACATGCGCTGGATATAGAAGTTATGGCTTGCATACCAGCATTCATTGGGGCGCATTTGACCATAACCGGCAGCAATAATATCAAAGCGGTCTTTCAGGAATTGGTCAACGCTCCCCTTTTCTCCGCCCTCTTTTTCCAATATAAGAGCTGCCAGCATCAAATGACAGGCATCAAACGCCCCGGCGCAACTGAGGTTGCCCCGTTCAAATCCGGGTCTTGCCCCCGGAATATGCCAATTGAGCGCCCTTAAAGGGTGGATCAAATTCAGCATGCGCTGCTGACAATCGGCACGTTCTTCAGAAGTTGCAAGGGAAGATTCTGAAAAAGAACGGAGACCAAGCAGAAAAGGGGTGATCTGGTCGTTGGAAGAACCAAGGTAACAGCATTTGCCATCACTTCCGAACCCGCGGGCAATAAAAGCGGGAACCGGAGCATGATCCTGCAAATTGAACAATCCCTTCAAAAGTCTGCGGGCGAATGCGGCAAGTTTTTCAGAAGGATATTTTTCGTAAATCTTGACGACTGCCAGCAACAGATCACCGTTGAAAAAAGCGCCGTTTGAAACAGGCGTATGCCAGGAAAGACCGTTGGGGATGGATCTGTCACACTCTTCCGGAGTCGGCAATATGACTTCACCATTCATTCCGGCATAGTCATAGAGGACATCTTGAGGCGAAAAAAAACGCTTTTCAAGTATATTGATAACCTTATCCTGAATTGTAAGAAGTTGTGTTTCTGTCATGAAAAAGATCCTTGAATTTTGAGCTGATTTCAAAACTCCTCACATTTGTCAAAGCACCTTCGCTTGAAGCTGCGGCGGGACAAGCCGGGGAGCAGGTCCTGTTCAACCCCGAATCATTTGAGAACGAGCGTTCCGTAACGTTCCATATTGTGGAAACCGCCGAAAGTGGGGAGCCACATGGACTGTTCCCATCTTCTTGACTTCTGCAGATCGGTGTAGCGGTGGTTCCTTGCAAAGTTGGAACGGAATGTGTTTTTTGCCACGGGATTGGCAAATTTCAAATCTGCAAGGGGAATGGCGATCTCACCGGTCCAGCGCTTTTTCGTGCAGGTGGTAGCAAATTTGACATTGGCACTGTTCCATTTCATAGCACTGTTCAAATTGTGCTTCCCGCCCCAGGTCGCATCGAAAAGGGCGTTGTCAGGGGCCAGTATGAACTGGTAGCTCTGATCATCTTTGCCGCCGAAAAAGAATTCAATGCTCTCATAGTCCCAGAGGAAGGCATCTCTTTTGCCAGTTTTTTCAGGGAGCTTGTTGATGTTGACGTTGGCAGCGGGAATATCGGCAATCACTGCCGCATAAAGATATTTGCCGTCGTGACGGAATTTGATGGTGGTTTTGGATTTGACCTGATAGACATTGTAGCTGTCACAAAAGTTGCTGATAACGGCGGCATTTTTCCACTCAGTTTCGTTGACAACACCGTCGATTTTTGGGGCGGTGCCTTTGGGAACTTCGATCTTCTGGGCTTTTTTGACCTGAACGCCGCGGAACATCTTGCTGTTGCGTTCAAAGTATTTGTAGCAGTCAAGAGTCTTTTTCGCTCTGGAGTAATAGGGCTCTTTACCTACGGCATCCTTGACTGCCTTGCGGAGCAGTCCCATCATGCGGTCAACAAATTTCGGGGGATAGACTTTGGTCCAGCAGACCTCCCAATCCCAGATGTTTTTGCCTTTGACATTGTATTGACCGTTGTACCAGGCGACTTCCAGAGCGTTGTTGAACTCCTCCATGGCAGCTGCGGCGGGACCGTAGAAATCTTTGTGGAACTTCTTGAGTTCGGCATCCACATCCACATCTCTGTCCCACATAAGGCGCATAGCCATATAGAGGTTGACACTGTCATACATCCAGTCCGCCCAGCTCTGGACACCCACGCCGTCGGCGTTGATGTCTGAAAGTTCAATGACACGGCCTGCCACATGAGAACTGTCAAGAAGATAGATCTCTTTCAGCTGACGGGGCCAGAGGGCGGGGGCTCCGTAATAGCCTCTGCCGTAGCGGGAGCTGTTCCAATACTCCCAGACGTAGAGTCTGGCGCCGGTGACACGCCATTCTTCAATAAGTTCACGCCATGCTTTTTTGTATTCGATATTGGCGCGGGGGACGGGACCGAAGCAGAGAGTCACAGCAACGTTGGGCAGCAATGCAAAGTCAGGACGGCGCAGATAGTCGGCGTAGGCACAGCATTTGACCAGTTTCCCGGGGCATTTTTCCGCCACCACAGCTGCAACTTGATTGACAAATTTCCAGACGGCGTTGGAGTGGATCCCGGCACGCCCTTTTTCTTCTGAGACCATCTTTGAACAGTTGGGGCAGCGGCAGTATTTCAGATCGTTGCTGTCTCCGGGCATGATGCTGACAAATTTGGCGTTGGGGTGTTTTTTGAAGTATTCCACAGCCCACTTGCCCGCCTCACGGATGACATCGGGATTGGTCAGGCAGAGGTGAATACCTGATTCCGTGTTGAGTTTCCGCTTGCCGTCGGGCTGAAGGGCGAAATATTCAGGATGAGTTTTGCCGAATTTTTCCAGCCAATCTCTGAAGGAGTGCATGGCGATGGGGTCAGGGGCAGATCCGCCGAGACGGTTGCGGCGCTGCCAGGTGACAACTGCGTGAGGAGGAATATCGGGATCTTTGCTGATGTCATAGAAAAGAGCCCGGCAGTCAAACTGTGGCGCGCCTGTTTTGTAAAGATTGTCAACGGCAATATTTTTTTCGGTGGAAACCACAGTCCCCAGTTTGCCGGGCCAGTACCAGCGGCATCCCAGGACACGCTCCATGAATTCGTAGGTTGCGCTGAGAGTTCCGAGGGCGATGGTGGCACGGGAAAGAATGTTTCCTCTGGTAACACCAGGCTTGTCGCCCCCTGAAAGGATGATAGCGTTGCCCACCCGGGCGATGACCCAGTTTTCCTGAGGGATCATCTGAGGGGTGACGCCGTATTGCCGGGCAAGAGCGGTATCGCCGATCCAGATCGCGGTCTCTTTGCAGGAATTGTCGGTCGTGATGGGAACATTTTTACCGGTCATCAATTTGACATGGTTCCTGAGCTCTTCAGCAGCATAACGGGCGATGGCATCGGCTTTGACCGGGATCACGATCTTGAACCGGGGAACACCGTTTTTGATCAGTTCCAGTTTCCCCTTGTTTAAAAGCAGCGCCGCCATGCCGAGTCCGGCACCGGGAATATTTTCCAACCCGGAGTTTTCGGCGAAGTAAATCTTCACATCGTCAACGATGATCCGGTTGTTTTCCGGCGTTTCCTGACGGAGCGTAAAGCCCACATTCACATTTTCAATGCCGGAAAGGGGGGGCACTTGAAAACTCATTTCGAGATTTTCCCACTTTCCCTTTTGGCTGGCTTTGGTGGAAATACTGCGCCCGCTCATAAATTTGTTGCCGTTGCCGAAAACACGGTAGCCTATGCTCAAAGGAGCAATACCGCTGATACGTTTGATTTTGGCACGGAGGATCAGATTCTTTCCGGCGAGGGCACGGGCATTGTTGCCGAAGAGGTAAAAGTGCTTCCCGGCAACAGTGTGCTTTTTGCCTTTGACCTCTCTGCCGTCCACTGCCAGCGCTGGGGCTGCAGTGACAAAGACATCCTCAGATCTCTGGACTCCTTTGAGCCATTTCATGTGGGACTTGAAATCCACGGCGACTTTTTCTGCTGCAAATGCTGCAGTTACAGCAAAGAGCAGAAAAAACAAAAGAAATTTTTTCATTTTTTTTCTCCTGATTGTATTTGTACTATGGGTATTTTATAGATTAAAAATCTTCATTCTTGAAGCCGACTCCCATCCAGAAGGAGCAGTATCCCGCTCCCCACCAGCCGGAAGGAGTCCTGTCGCTCGCAGGCACTTGGTTGCGCTGGATCATTTTTACGTGACCGTCAAAAAAGAGGAAGGAGGATTTTCCCGCACCTGTGGTGATCTTTCCGCCGTAGATCCTTGTCTCATTTTCTGCCGGATTGGGGTTGTCGTGGGGGAATACCGGGAAATCCCCTGTACCCGGTCCCACAAGGTGCGTTTTTTCATCCATGGCGGATTCCCCTGCATTTACCGTCCGTGAAGGACGGGTGTAGCGGGCAATATTGCCGGTATTGTTGCTCCGGCAGTATCCGCCGTAGGAGGTCCCGATGGAGGGATTTCGGGCAATGATCTCACGCATGACACCGCTGCGGGTGGGGCACATGAAAGGATTGGCGACATGGGCGCCGTCCTTTTTGCTGAAACCGCCCAGACTGTAACCCAGCTTGACTGCATCAGTACCGGTGACGCCCATGTAGGGGGCGAGCATTCCGCATTTTGCATCTTTTGTGGGACCGGGGAGGGCATTGGGGAGGTACCAAACCCGGCTGCAGCTGCTCCAGCCGGATGTGTTGTAAAGGAAGGGAACCATTCCCCGGTTGTCATCAAGGTAAAAAGCGCTTGCTTTTCCCAAAGTGTTCATATTGTTGACACAAGTTGATTGTCTTCCCCGTTCCCGTGCCTTTTGCAGTGCCGGCAGCAGCATGGCGGCAAGGATGGCAATAATGGCAATGACGACCAAAAGTTCAATCAGCGTGAACGCTGATTGAGTGAAGATGTGAAGGTGTGAAGAGTTTGCCTGCGGCAAACGTGAAGTGCGCCCTGACGGGCGTAAGGATGTGCAGTTTTTATGAATTTTTTTGAGGCAATACAACGGT
>JAFTIE010000181.1 GCA_017457065.1 Lentisphaeria bacterium | reverse complement strand
TGTCAAAGCGCCCTCGCTTCGATCTGATAAAGGGAGCGTTTTCGGCTGTTACCTTGCAGGTAGCACCCTCAAACTACCCTTTACAGCTCTTTGCGAATGACATCTTTGCCATTTTTTGAATGACTTTTGAAATTACCTCAATCGTATTTTCCATAAACCTTTAAAGGCTGCTGCAGAACCTTTTGTTTTGCAACAGCCTTTAGAGTACTTCAGGAAACTTCAGCAGTCGGTGCGGTTCCTGTCGCCGCGGAGTCCCAGAGAGCGTCCGTTGTCGATAACGTAGTTCTGTCCTGTGATACAACGGGCTTTGTCTGAGGCGAGAAACTCCACCAGATCAGCCACATCTTCTGCGTTGGCGAGGACGTTCAAATAGGTGTGCTTCTTGACGAAAGCATCAACGTCTGCAGGCTGAGCATCAGGCCGCTGAACTTTTCCGGGACAGACGCAGTTGATGCGGATATTGTACTGTCCAAACTCCATGGCAAGGGATTTTGTAGCCGCCATGATCGCTCCTTTGGAAGCTCCATAGTCGGCACATCCCACGATACCTCCCAGGGCAACTGCTGAGGAGAAATTGACAATGACACCGCTCTTCTGTTCGATCATAATGGGGGCGACCGCACGGATGCAGTGGAGCGCTCCGTACATGTTCATGTCGATCACCTGATGGATGACTTCGATTTTCTGCACGGCAAAGGGACGGATCTCGGAGCGGGCACTGCCGCCTGCCACATTGACAAGAATATCAACAGTTCCGTATTTGGCTTTGACACTTTCCACAGCGGCGGCAACTGCGGCATAATCGGTCACATCGACCACCATGCCTTCGGCGCCGATTTCAGCGGAGACTTTGTTGATCTGTTCCTGATTGCAGTCAAAGAGGATGACCTGGATCCCCTGAGACGCAAAGCGTTTGGCAACGGCACTGCCGATGTAGCCGGCTCCGCCTGTGATAACAGCTGTTTTTTTTGACATTTTTGACCTTTTTATTTTATTTGACATCACATGCTTCAAGAAGTGTTTTATGGAGCAGATACTCATGGTCCAAGTCCCAGGGATTTGCCATCTCTTTACGGATGATCTTTGCAAACTCTGTCAGCTGTGAACCGTAACGGCAGTTGAGAAGTCCGCAGTCAACAGTATGTGTTCCTGCTTCATAGGTGCCTTTGGGGTGTTTCAGGGTCAGCCGGGCGGAAAGTTTGTCTGTGTAGTAGTGCTGGAATTCAATAGGACAGATCTCCACGCTGCCTTCTGTTCCGCAGACGATCAGGCGGCGGTGTTTGTATCCTTCGATTTCTTCCACGGAAACACGCACCGTTGCTGTGGCTTTGGCATATTCGAGGACCGCAAGACCGTTGTCGATCAAGGTATCGTTCCGGGTCTTTTTCATAAAAGGAGTCACCTTGTCAGGAGCCCCCAGCATGGCGATGACAAGGTCGATGAGGTAGCCTGCAAAAATATACATGGCGCCCCCTTTGAATTGTGAAAGCCACTGCCGGTAGGCGGGGTTGTCTCCATCGTAACGGCTCATGACGGCGTGGATCTCAAAGATCTCCCCCAGCCATCCGTTTTTTACCGCTTCAAGGCAGAAACGCACTGCCGGATTGTAACGGTAAACGTATGCCTGCTGAAAGACCAGATCTTTGGCTTTGCACATATCGAGGAGTTTTTTGAAAGCTCCCAGATCTTCGCCGCCGGGTTTGTCCATGTGGATGTGGACTCCCCGTTCCGCACAGCGCAGCGCCGTGGGACAGAGATCAAAGCCGTCGGTTTCCACAGCGACTGCTTCAAGACCGGGAACGCTGAAAAGTTCTTCTTCCGTCATAAAAGGCAGCCCCTCATACGGAGTGAGTTTTCCCCGTTTTGCCAGCCATTCAGGATCCCTTTCCACCACGCCGACCACCTCAAAAATATCGCTGAGCCGTCGCAGGGATGCCATTTTTTCGGAACCGTGATTGTGTCCGATCCCGATTTGTCCGATTTTTATTTTTTTCATCATCTGATCTTTCATTGCTTTAACTTGCTGATAATATAGACATGTTTTGACGGGATTGCAATGGAGAAAAATAAGTTTTTTTGTAAAATATTATGAAAATACCTCTTGTTTTCATGCTTTTGGGGGATTATATTGTAAATGAATCAATTCAGGAATTTGAAAATCATGAAAATACAGGAAATCGCCAGATTGGCAGGTGTTTCGACTGCCACCGTCTCCCGGGTCTTCAGCCACCACCCGAATATCCGCCGTGAAGTGCGGGAACAGGTCTTTGCCGTAGCGCGTGCCCACAATTACCGTCCCCGGCTTTCGGTGCGCCAGAAAAATGTGGTCATCGTTTCCCCTTATGAGCAAATTTATCCTGCTCCGGAATATGTGGAGATGGTGACGACCCCTTTGATCCGGGAGCTGGCACGGAACAAATTCCGCATTGAGATCCTGCCTGCTGATGATTTGGAGCGTTTGAGCGGGATCCCTTTCTGCGGCGTTATTTCCATCGGTATCCCTGCACCTGATTATTGGGAGGAGCGTTTTGCCATGCCTTATATCGTTTTGGATCAGCGTGTTGAAAAGCGCTCCTGCGATATTTTTTCGGTCCGCTCCGATGAAGAACAGGGGATGGATCTTGCCATATCTCATCTTGCGTCCTGCGGATGCCGCAAAGTCGGTGTCCTGATCCACGGTTCCCCCGGTGTCGGCAACGCCGAAATCAGGCGCAGAGGGGCTCTCAATGCCTTGCGCCGCTGCGGTATGCCGTGTGAAGAATCTCTGGTCCGTGTGGCAACAGCCGATCTGTTTATGGAGGAAACAGGTAAGTTGCTCCGCCGGAATATCGACGGCATTTTCTGCTGCGGCGGCAGCAATGTGGGGGGCATCGCCGCCTATTGTCTGGAGCTTTTCAACAAAAAGATCCCAACTGACATCAAACTGGTCAGCTCCGAAAGGACTCATATTTCCCGATATTGCATCCCGGCGCAGACCACTATTTCACAGGATTACAAGGCTATCGCTGAAAAAACGGTGGAACTGTTGGAAAATCTCCTGTCAGGCACTCAAAAAGCCCGGGAGATCATATTGCCTTATCATTTGATAAAAAGAGAAAGCGCATGATTTTCACAAGGAGCAGAACCCATGAATGATGTACTTTTTTTCAAGGATTCCGTAATGCCGGATCTGCCGGAAGATATGGATCCGGAAATTTGGTCGGCATGCTGTCAGGGATTGCAAAAGGAAAAGGGGGTGCTTATCTCTTACGAAGACTGGAACGGAGATGCTTCTGAACGCACTGTTTTCCCGGAGGTCATTTTTGAAGACAATGGCAACTGGTATGCGGCGGCTTTCTGTGCTCTGCGTCAGGAGCCCCGGACTTTCCGGCTTGACCGGATCTGCAGTGCGGTTGTAACAGATAAAAAATCTTCCTCCCACGGTATTGCTGAAGAGTACAAAGCTCTGGGGATCCCGTGGAAAACACCCCTTCCAAAAAAGTTTCTGTCGACTGATGATGACGATATGTGGGATGATGACGACGATATTTGGGGCGAAGACGAAGATGAGCTTGAGCCGGATGATGAAATTGGTTCCGGAAATGTTGCTCTCCCCGATATTTCCGGACCGGAAGAAGATTTGAGAAAAGCAGTTCTCAAGGGGGATGTGAAAAATGTGCTCAAACTTCTCAGTGAAGGAGCCGATGCCAATGCTGCATTATACTCTTCCGGGGAGTCTTTGCTCATGCTTGCTGCCAGTCACAGAGGATCTGATGAAATCAGCGCAGAGATGGTAAAGATACTCCTGGCATACGGAGCTGCATTGGAACAGAAAAATAATAAGGGGAGAACTGCCCTTTTTTTCGCTGTAACAAATAATAAAGTTCAGGTTGTCAAACTTTTGCTTGAAGCAGGGGCTGATCCCGATGCAAGAGAAAGAGTTCAGAAATTTACACCGTTGCTTGGGATGTTTTTTATGTATTACTATGATCCCTTCTGGTGCAGAGAGGATGAAGTCACTTTTAAAATGGTCAAACTGCTTTGCGAGGCAGGAGCTGATGTGAATTTGCCTTCTAAAAAGAAACAAACCCCTCTTATGTTTGTCGGGGGGGAAATAATGGAATATCTGATCTCCCGGGGGGCTGATGTCAATGCCGCAGATATTTACGGCAACACTGTTCCCATGTTTCACGCCGATTCCCTGCGGGATCTGCTGATCCTTGAAAAACATGGCGCCGATATGAATGTCCGCAACGCAGCAGGTGAGGGACTCCTTTCCCGGACAAAAGCCGATTACCGCCATATCAGTTTTCTCATCCGGCGTTACGGTTTTTCAGTCAATGAAAAAGACAGTGAAGGAAAGTCGATCCTGCAGCGCGCCATTGAAAACGGCGATGTGGAAGCTGTACGCTTTCTGGTCGGCAGAGGGGCTGAGGTCACTTCCGAATATCTGGGGCGGGAGTATTACCGGCTTCCTTTCAAAAATGACGGTTCCGGCAGAGTCATAAAAGAAATAATCGTGCAGAGGATCCGTGAAATCACCCGTTCCCTGATCCCATGTTGTGAGCAGCTGGATCTGCAGGGGATAAAAAAGTGGATCTGCAAAGGAGCAAATTTGAATGGTGATGAAGCTGCCGGGATCCCTGAACCGCTGCCGGTCGCCGCCGCCGCTTTTTTGCAGAAAAAGCACTTTCCAATGGAAGATTTTATGGAAATATGTGATTGTCTTATTGCTGCCGGGGCATGGAAGGATCAAACCGGTTCTGACGGAGCCTCTTTGCTTGGTGTATTGCTTGCCAGAGAAGAAACAGAGAGAATTGCAGAGTTTCTTGAAGAGTACAAAAAAGAAGGACACACACAACTGAGCTGCCGGCACATTTGGCATTACTTATGTGTACTTGAAGAAAAACAGTTTATTTACTCTCTGAAACATGAGGGGAAGAAAGCGCCTCTGCTTGAGATGATGATAAGCTTTCTGCGGGAAAAGCAGTGAAGCTTACTTGACTTTGAGCAGTTGATCCCAGCTGGTTGTGTAGTCAGGACTCAGGAGCGTGCGTTTCATCTGCCAGGATTTTTTTGTGCCTTCCCCCAGCGTGAACAAAGTTCCTCTGCCGAATTTGGCGTTGATTTGGTCAACCACATTGAAAACGCCGGAACGGGTCTGTTCTTCCGGAGGGGCAAAAAGGTCTGCGGCACTTTCTGAAAGTGATTCAAGTCCGTAAAAGAGGACTCCTGACTTTTTGTAACGCCTGTTGGGGATGAAGATACCCTTGAGTTTGGAGCGGAGCGCTTTCATCATCACCCCCGTGTCATCGGTGGGGAAGGGGAAGGCAACGGTGGTCGAGGTAACTCCGCCCGGCAGCGGACGGGGGGCGTTTTCGGGGTAGAACTGGAAATAGACATTTGCTCCTGCGGCACGCTGTTTTTCTTTGCGGAGCTTTTCGGCGGCTCCGGATGTGTAAGACGCAACTGATTCTGCCAGATCTTCAAACTCTGTGACAGGATGACCGAAAGAACGGGAACAGGAGATACTTTGGGAAAGTTCTTCCGGGTCTTCTTCTGCGATACAGGGCTGCCCTTGAAGTTCCAGAGCGGTTTTGGCAAGAAGGACCGAAAAACGTTTTGTCAGTTCAGGCAGTTCCCGTTGTGCAAGGTCAAAAGCGGTGTAAATGCCGATTTTTTCCAATTTGGGCGCCAGACGCCTGCCCACGCCCCAGACCTCAGAAACAGGAGTCTTCCGCAGTACTTCAGAAGGATCCTGAGGCATAACAAAGACTCCTGAAGGGGTTTTCTTGCCGATGTGGTTGGCGATCTTTGCAAGAGTCTTTGTCGGGGCAAAGCCCACACCGCAGGGAACTCCCACCCAGCGGCGGAGAATTTCCCTGATACGGATACCGAAGGCGTTGAAATCAGTGGAAGCCGGGAGCGCCGGATGGATGAAGGCTTCATCAATGGAGTATTGCTCCACAGACGGCACAAATTCATTGAGGACCGCAATGATCCTGCGTGAAATATCCCCGTAAAGGGCGTAGTTGCTTGAACGGAATTGGAGTTCGTATTTTTTTATCAGGGGGCGCAGCTGAAAATAGGGCGTTCCCATGGGGATATTCAAGGCTTTGAACTCGTTGGAGCGGCTGATACAGCAGCCGTCGTTGTTTGAAAGTACTGCCACAGGTTTTCCTTCAAGGGAGGGATCAAAGATCCTTTCGCAGGAAACAAAGAAATTGTTGCCGTCCACCAGTCCGATCATGTTCGTGGCTCCCTCAGGTCAGCAGAATTGGTGGATACAGGCGGTGACGACCCCGAAGATCCGCAGTTCCATGCCCTCTGAGAAATGGATGCTTTTGAAGGCGGCATTGGCAGGTTCAAGAGAGACTCCGGAAGGGTTTTTTCTGAAATATTTCACAGTGAACTCATTATCCACAGCGGCAATGACAATGGAGCCGTCTGTGACTTCAAGAGAACGGTCCACCACCAGTATGTCGCCGCTTCTGATACCGGCGCCCGCCATGGAGTCTCCGGCGGCACGGACGAAAAAGGTCGCTGCCGCCTTTTTGACAAGAAGTTCGTTCAAATCAAGGGGGGATTCAATATACTGTTCAGCAGGGGAGGGGAATCCGCAGACAGCAGGAGATGCCATCAGCGGGGGCGGCGTGACGCTTTTTGCTTTCTTTGTCATGGGGCAGAGGATCCTTTGAGTTTACACCTCTTAATATACCGTTGGGAGAGGGATTTTTCAACCGGGATCAAAAAATTTTTTTCAAAGTGAGCCAAAGTGAGTTAAAATCTCTCTTTTGCAGTTGTAAAAAGCAAAGAGGGGATTTATATTAAACAAGTCGTAAAAACTATGTGCGGAACTTTGATGAAAAGACCTGATAAAGCCTTTGCCATGACCAGATATCTGGAAGAACAGCTTCTTGCGGGAGCCTATTCTTCCGGGGCTCGGATGCCTTCTTTGCGTACCTTGATGCGGAAATTCGGCGTTTCCTACGGTACTGCCCGGCGGGGAATGTTTTATCTCTGCGAAAAGTACCCCGGTATCGGCAAAGAGTCAGGCAGAGGAACCTATTTCTCTCCGGAAAGAGAACAAAGCACACCTGCAGGAAATAGTTCCATCATCGTTTTTTGCGAGGAAAAATATTTTTCCTCTGCCGGATTGTACTTTTCGGCTTTGAAAGGGATCACTTCAGCAGCGCAGAAGGAGGGTGTCACGATCAAAAGCATGATATTTGACCGTTCTGCTCACGATGCCGCATACATGCGTGAACTGACTGCGGGATATGACGGTGCCATATTGCTCTGGCAATATGATGCTGTTTATCAGGAACTGGATTTGAGGGTGCCCGCTGTCGGGATCATGATGGAAAACTCCTTTGACGGTTCTGTTTCCACGGTGGATCTTGATCCCTGCCTTGCTGCCAAACTGGCGGTGCGGTATTTCAAGGAGCACGGTATCAAAACAGTGAAGATCCTCTCCTCCATGAATAACGCTTTTCTGCTTCGGGGCAAGATCTTTGCCATGCTGGCAGCAGAAGAGGGGATACGCTGTTTTGCACCTGTTGAGGAGTGCACATCCTACCGTGCCGGAACAGGCTATCTTTTCACTTCGGATGAGTGGGCACACGCTGCTTGCCTGAAATATCAGGAGAGCTGCGGCAGGGAGCTTGCGGCGGATCACCGGATCATGGGCATGGATGGTAAACAGCTTCTGCTGCCTGAGTATTCAAGGTTCCCCACTGTCGCCGTGGATTGGGAACAGATCGGTACTGCTGCCTACAATGAGTGTACGGCAAGGATCAGAGATCCCCGGATGGCGGCGAAAAAGATTTTCTTGTCAGGGTGGTTTGTCAACTATCCTGAATAATATTTAATTTGAGGAGTTACAGAAAGATGTTTGAAAAATTGGAAAAGTTTCTGGATGAGCTGCGGGAGTGTCCCGTCCCCGGAAACGATTGTATCATCTGCCGCAAGGGAGAGGTGATCTACCGTCATACGGCAGGATTTGCCGATATGGCAAAAACAAAACCTCTGACGGGAAAAGAGAGGTATCAGATCTTTTCCTGTTCCAAGTTGATCACCTGCTGTGCGGCGCTCCAGCTCTGGGAGCAGGGAAAGTTTCAGCTTGATGATGAACTCTGCCGCTATCTGCCTGAGTATGCCCAGATGAAAGTGCGGACTCCGGAAGGCATTGCAGATGCCCGAAACAAGATCACGATCCGCCACCTTTTCACCATGACAGCAGGATTCAATTACAATTTGAATGCGCCCTCCATATTGCGTGTTTACGATGCCACCAAAGGAAGCTGCCCCACCCGCGAAGTGATCCGGGCTCTTGCGCAGGAACCCTTGAGCTTTGAACCGGGGACCAAGTGGCAGTACAGCCTTTGCCACGGTGTGCTTGCAGCTGTGGTCGAAGTCATTTCCGGCGTTGAATTCAACGAATATGTGACTAAAAATATTTTTGATGTGCTGGGGATGAATCAAACCACATTCCTGCTGCCTGCTTCCGAGTGGCATACCCTGATCCCCCTTTGCAGAGAGATTCCTGCAGGAGAGCAGCTTGTTGAACTCAACGGCATCGGCAACTATGGCATCGCTCCCTACAGGTTGGGCCCCTGCTATGCAAGCGGCGGTGCCGGATGTGTCTCTACGGTCGAGGATTACAATAAACTGCTTCAGGCACTTTGTTCCGGGGAAAAAATTCTCAAGCGCTCCACCATCGATATGATGCGGACCGATGAACTGACCGAAGAGCAGCAGAAAGATACCTGGAGCGGTCCCTACTACAGTTACGGACTGGGCGTCCGCTGTCCCAGACGGGGATATACTGAAAGAACCGAGTTCGGCTGGGGCGGTGCTGCGGGGGCTTACTTCTGCATCGATCCCGGACGGGAACTGACCGTCTTGTATGTGCAGCATGTCTGTCATTCTTCCGCTGCTCCAAAGAGAACACGGATCATTGAATTTGTCAACGAAGCGTTGAGCTGAAAAAATATAAGGAGATACCATCAATGTATTGCAAAGAAAAACTGGACTCTGTGGAAAAGCTGGATGCTTTTCTCGCTCTGCCCCATCCGGAACTGGTGGAAATGATGAAGCGTCTTGAAGGTGACATCATGATCCTGGGCATTGCCGGTAAAATGGGCGTCACCATGGGAATGCAGGCGGTGGAAGCCATCAAAGCCGCCGGTGTTGAAAAGAAGGTCTACGGCGTGGCACGTTTTTCCAATCCCGAAGAGCGGGTGAAACTGGATAAGGCGGGCATTATCACCATCGCCTGTGATCTGATGGAGCGGGAACAGGTGGAAAAACTTCCTCAGATCCCCAACATCATTTTTATGGCTGGACGCAAATTCGGCACCGGCGGCAGCGAAGAGCTGACCTGGGCTATGAATGTGCTGGCTCCCGCACTGGTGGCGGAACACTTCAAAAACAGCCGCATCGTCGCCTTTTCAACGGGATGTGTCTACCCTCTCATGAGCGTGCAGGAGGGGGGATGCTCCGAAGATGTGGCGCCTTCCCCTGTGGGGGAATACTCCCAGTCCTGTCTGGGACGGGAACGGGTCTTTGAATACTATGCCAAAAAGAACGGCACAAAGATCCTGCTTTTCCGCTTGAATTACTCTGTGGATCTGCGCTACGGCGTGCTCCATGACATCGGACGCGCCATCTGGGAGGGCAGAGAGGTGAACAACACCGTCGGTTACTTCAATGTCATCTGGCAGGGGGACGCCAACGCTGCCGCCCTGCGGGCTCTGGAACTTGCCGACAGCCCCTGTACTTACCTCAATGTAACGGGACCCGAAACGGCAACTGTGGAAAAAGCGGCAAAGATCATGGGGAAAATCATGGGCAAAGAGGTGAAATTTGCCGGAACCCCGGGAGATTTGAACTATCTCAACGATTCCGCAAAGATGTGCCGTCTTTTCGGATATCCCCGCATGAGTCTTGATGAAATGATCCGTCTTCAGGCGCAATGGATCGCCGACGGCGGTATTTCCATCGGAAAACCCACCCACTTTGAAGTCAACAACGGAAAGTTCTGAAAAAATGAAAAAAGTATCTGATATCGCACCCGAAGTATTAAAGAAGGTCCGTGAGGGCGTTGCCATTCCCGCACAGGTCCTTGCTCTTGATGAGAACCGCCGATTTGCTCCCCGTTACCAGCGGGCTCTGACCCGTTACTTCATCGATTGCGGCGTGGGCGGCATTGCTGTGGGGGTGCACTCCACCCAGTTTGCTATCCGGGACCCCAAAGTGGGGCTTTTCAAGCCGGTGTTGAGTGAGACTTCCCGTTTCATTGATGAGTGGTGCGAAAAGCAGGGGAAAAAGATCCTCAAAGTGGGTGGCGTCTGCGGACGCACCGAACAGGCAGTGGCTGAAGCGGAGTTTGAACTTGCCAACGGATATGATGCCGCTTTGCTTTCTCTTGCCGCTATGAAAAACGACTCAATCGAGGCGATGCTTGAGCATTGCAAAGCGGTTTCCGAGGTCATGCCCATTATCGGCTTCTACCTCCAGCCCAGCGTAGGCGGCAGGATGTTGCCCTACGAGTTCTGGCGTGAATTTACAAAGATCGAAAATGTTCTTGCCATCAAGATGGCTCCCTTCAACCGCTACTGTACCTTTGATGTGGTCCGTGCTGTGGCTGAATCCGGCAGGGACGACATCACTCTTTACACCGGAAACGACGACAATTTGCTTCTTGATCTTCTGACAGAATACGATATCAACGGCAAAAAACTCCGTATCAAGGGGGGACTTCTGGGCCACTGGTCAGCATGGACCAAAAAAGCTGTGGAACTTCTTGACGAACTCCATGCTCTTGTCGCAAGCGGAGCTCCCGTTCCTCAGGAACTCCTGACCCGTGCCATCAAGATCACCGACTGCAACGCCGCATTTTTTGATCCTGCCCACGGCTTTGCCGGATGTATCCCCGGACTCCACGAGGTGCTCCGTCGTCAGGGATTGCTCCCCGGCATCTGGTGTATCGACCCCGAAGAGCTCCTTTCCCCCGGACAGGCAGAAGAGATCACCCGTGTCCACGACGCCTACCCGGAACTTCACGACGATGCCTTCGTCGCCGCCAATCTGGAGCGCTGGATGGCAGACTGAAAACTTTTTCTGCCGGATAAATTACCGCCATCGGGAGTTTTTGCTCCCGGTGGCTTTTTTTGAAGGAATAGATTGCATCCCCTGAGGAGGTATGCGAAGGAAAGAAATGAGGATCAGAAGATCAGAAGATCACTCAAGCTCCATTTCCGCCAAACGGCGGTGGAGTGTTCTGCGGCTGATCCCCAACAGCTTTGCGGCAGCTGTACGGTTGCCGTTGCACTGTTTCAAGGCTTGTTTGATAAGTTCAAAATTGTTTTCTTCCAGAGAAAGTGGGCTTCCGGCAGATGGACCGCCGGCAGAAACTGCGGCAGTTTGAAAATCAGGAGGCAGATTTTCGATCCCCAGTTCCGCAGAGCCGGAAGTGACAGTCATAAACTCTATGGTGTTGCGCAGTTCCCGGATATTTCCCGTCCAGGGAGCCTGAACCAGCATTGCCATGAGTTCAGGTGTAAATCCTTTGATATCCCGATTGTTTTCTGCAGCAAATTCTTTGAGGAAATGTTCCGCCAAGCCGGGGATCTCCTCTCTTCGTTCCCTCAAGGGGGGCAACTGCAGATTGACCACCGAAAGACGGTAGAAAAGATCTTCACGAAAACTCCCTTCTGCCACCATTTTCCGCAAGTCACGGTTGGTGGCGGCAATCAGCCTTGCATCGGTTTTGATCGGCTCAGTGCCGCCCACACGTTCAAAGGAACGGCTCTCAATGACACGCAGAAGTTTGACTTGGGTTTGAGCGTCGATTTCGCCGATCTCATCCAGAAAGACAGTTCCGCCTGCGGCGATCTCAAAGCGTCCCCGCTGGCGGGATTCAGCACCGGTAAAAGCGCCTTTTTCGTGTCCGAAAAGTTCACTTTCAAGCAGATTTGCATTGAGCGCCGCACAGTGGACAGGGACAAAAAGACCGCTGCGTCCGCTGAGATCGTGGATCCGGCGTGCCATGACCTCTTTACCGGTTCCGCTTTCACCTGTAAGAAGCACTGTGCTTTTGGAAGGTGCCACCGTTGCGGCAAGTTCCATGACTTTTGCCATGGGCGCTGAAAGAACAGTTGCTTCAGCTTTCGGGGCATCAGCTGCAACCGTTTGGCGGGGAGTTCGGGAACTCAGGGCCTGAGAGATGACTTCATCAAGCTTTTCCAATTTGATGGGTTTGGCAACAAAGTCAAAAGCTCCGGCTTTTACGGCTTTTACCGCATCGCTGATAGAACCGTAGGCAGTGAGAAGAATGCACAGCGGGGGAGGGGTTTTGCCCTGTACTGCTTCAAGCACACTCATACCGTCGGCACGGGGCATCCGCAGATCTGTGAGGACAAGGTCGAACTCCTCAGATCTGATGTACTCAATAGCCTCCGCACCGTCGGAAGCTCCCTTGACCTGGAAGTTTCTGCGCAGATACCGCAGAAGTGCTTCGCGGGTGGGAGCTTCGTCATCAACGATCAGGATCTTGTACTTTTCAGCCATGGAAAATCCCGGAGTTTACTTTTTTCGCCGCCAATCAAGAGCACCGGTGGGACAGGCTTCAACGCACTTGCCGCACTCGGAGCAGCTGGCGGGAAGTCCCTGATCAAAGGCAGTCCCCACGCAGGTGGCAAAGCCGCGGAGTTTGGGTGAAAGCAGCGTCAGATTGACCACCTCTTTACAGGTCTTGACGCAGATCCCGCATTTGATACACTTGGAACGGTCTTGAATGATGTGAGGATGACGGATGTCATAGCTCAGCTTCTGACGGGCACCGGGAATGGCTTCGGGATCGCAGTGATAGCATTCACCATGTTTCCGCAAAGCACAATCGTGTTTGTCGGTACAGGAGCACTCAATACAGCGGTCTCCCTCTTTTTTGAGCTGTTCCGGAGTCATGGTGAAGTTCACCTCTTTGAAAGAGCTTTTGCGTTCCTCAAGAGAGATGTATTTCAACTGTTCCCGGGGAGCTTCTGAAACATCGTCACGCAGGAAAACAAGATCCTCTTTTTTGAGGAACTGCCATTTCCCGCGGGAAACATTGACAGTGTGTTCCTGAGGAACCGGGATACCGAGGAGATCTTTCAGCACCAGATTGGCGGCATCACGTCCTGAAGCGACACCTTCGACCACTGTGGCAGCACCGGAAACACAGTCTCCAGCGGCGTAGATCTTTTCACCGGTGATTTGAGGAATATCACCGTATTTGTTGGTGGGAACAGCTGCGGGAGCTGCCGTTTTCTGACCGATAGCGGCGATAACAGTGTCGAATTCCAAAGTGTAATCGCTGCCCGGGACTTCAACGGGCTTGCGTCTGCCGGAGGCATCGGGTTCCCCCAGTTCCATCTTGCGCAAGGTCAGAGCGAGAACGCCGTTGTGTTTTTCCAATTTGACAGGAGCGGCGAGGAAGTGAAACTTGACGCCTTCTTCTTTTGCCTCTTCGATCTCCAGCTTTTCGGCGGGCATTTCATTTTCGGTACGGCGGTAGAAACAGTTGACATCGGCGGAACCGAGGCGGATCGCAGTACGCACGCAGTCCATGGCGGAGTTGCCGCCGCCCACCACTGCCACACGTCCGGGATTGGCAAGGGTATTACCACTTTCAACGACTTCACGGAGAAAGTCGATTCCCGAAAGAGCCAGCTCTTCGCCTTTACAGCGCATGGAGCTTCCCGCCCAGCATCCCACGGCGAGGATCACGGCGTCGTACTCTTTTTTCAGATCTTCAAGATCGACATTGACGCCGATCCTGCAGTTGAAACGGAATTCGATGCCCATTTTTTCAAAGTGTGCAAGCTCACGGTCAAGAGTCGCCTTGGGAAGACGGTATTCAGGGATACCATAACGCAGCATACCTCCTGCTTTGGGCATGGCTTCAAAGATCACAGGAGCAATGCCGCCCAAGCGCAGATAGTAAGCAGCAGAAAGTCCCGCAGGACCGCCGCCCACGATGGCAACTTTTTTGCCTGAAAGAACGGGGAGTTGCTCCATATACTCATCGTAGCAGATATCAGCAGCAGTGCGCTTGAATTCATTGATCGCCACAGGTTCCCCGTAGACGTTGCGGCGGCACTGCTTTTCGCAGAAACGGGGGCATACCCTGCCGATAGAAAGGGGCAGGGGGATCCGCTGTTTGATGATCTTGAGCGCTCCCAGGAAATCGCCGTTTTTACCGGCACGGACGTACTCTTCAACGGCGGCATGTGCCGGACACCCAAGGGTACAGGGGGCTTCACAGTCGCCGGCGTGTTCGCTCAAAAGCAGATTCAGAGCGGTCCTGCGCATATCTTTGACCTCTTCGGAAGAGGAGTCGATGTTCTGCCCGGGAGCAGGACAGGCGGAGCAGGAAGGAAGGAATTTGCCGGTCTTGAGGTCTTTTACCACGCAGACAAAGCAGCTGGTGGTTTTGCTGATCCTTTCATCACGGCACAAAGTGGGGATCTCGATCCCGTTTTTCCGTGCCACATCCAATATGGTTTCACCGGGTTCTGCAGTAACAGTCCGGTTGTCCAGTATGAATTCAATACTCATTTTTATTTCGTTCCTTTCGCCACCCGTTTGATCGCCCCTTTGGGACAAACATCGGCACAGCTGTTGCAGCGGGTGCATTTTTCATTGTCAATCACAAAGTTATCGCCGATGGCGCCCACGGGACAAGTTTTTATGCAAAGTTTGCATTTGACGCATTTATCCTGCTCCAGAGCCAGATCCACAAAGGCGTTACACTGCAGTGCGGTACAGCGGTGTTCACGGACATGTTCTTCGTACTCTTTGCGGTAGAAACGCAAAGTCGCCAGCACCGGATTGGGGGCAGTCTGTCCCAGACCGCAGAGAGAGCCTGCTTTGATCTTGGGCCCCAGGTCCTCAAGCATGGCAAGATCTTCTTCGGTGCCTTCCCCGGCGGTGATGCGTTCAAGGATCTCAAACATGCGCATGGTCCCCACACGGCAGAAGGTGCATTTGCCGCAGCTTTCCTTGTGGGTGAAGTCCAGAAAGTAGCGGGCGGTTTCCACCATACAGCGGTCATTGCCCACAACGATCATACCGCCGGAACCCATAATGGCGCCCAGCGCACGCAGAGAGTCGTAATCAACAGGCGTGTCAAAGAGTTCCACAGGGATACAACCGCCTGAAGGACCGCCGGTCTGGACTGCTTTGACCACGGAGCGGTCAGCACCGCCGATGTCAAAGACGATCTCGTTGAGGGTGGTTCCCATGGGGACTTCCACCAGTCCGGGAAATTTCAAATCCCCAGCCAAAGCAAAGATCTTGGTCCCTTTGCTGCCTTCGGTCCCTACAGAAGCAAAGGCGGCGCCCCCCTCACGGAGGATCAGAGGCACGTTGCCGAAGGTCTCCACATTGTTGATCATGGTGGGGAAGCCCTTGTAACCGCTGTCGGTAGGGAAGGGGGGACGGAACCGGGGCTGACCGCGGCGTCCTTCCAGAGAGGCGATCAGGGCGGTCTCTTCGCCGCAGACGAAAGCTCCGGCACCTTCTTTGATAACGATCTCAAGTTCTCTGTCGCTAAACACATTGAGTTTGTGTTCATAGATCTGAGCGATGGCAGAGGAAATATTTTTGATCGCCAGAGGATATTCGGCACGGCAGTAGATGAAAAGTCTGGTGGCACCTGTGGCGTATGCGGCAATGAGCATACCTTCAAGGACCTGATGGGGAACGCTTTCCATAAGAGCACGGTCCATAAAGGCACCGGGGTCTCCTTCGTCGGCATTGCAGACGACGATTTTTTCATCCGCCTGTTTGGCTGCCAGAAATCCCCATTTGTTTCCGGTGGGGAACCCGCCGCCGCCCCGTCCGCGCAATCCGGCGATCTTTACTTCATTGACCACCTCTTCCGGTTTCATGGTCAGGGCTTTTTTGAGACCTTCATAACCGCCGTTTTTGATATAGTCGTCAAAGTTCACAGGATCGATTTTTCCTGCCAGAGCCAGAACTTTGACCAGCTCTTTGGATTTTCGCACTGCGGGGATCTCAAAACGGTTGGCTTCCCCCAGTTCGATGATGTTGGAAATTGCCTTCTCAGTGGCTTTGACCTCGCTGTAAAAAACGGAAGTACCGTCATTGAGAACTGCTTCAACAATAGGTTCTGCATAGCAGTGACCGATACAGCCTACGCCGATGACGGGAACGGAACTTGCTGACTCCAGCATGGAACGGACTTCAGCGCCCCCTGCGGCGATACCGCAGCTGGCGACACCGATCCGGAAAAATTTGATAGCAGGATTCATTTGTCTTTGTACTCCTTGAGGATCCGGTTCAATTCACGGCGGTCGAGTTTGCCGTAGACTCTGCCGTTGATGCTCATGACGGGAGCAAGACTGCAGCAGCCGAGACAGGCGACTGCTTCCACAGAGAAACGTCCTTCAGCATCAGTTTCGCCGGGAGCAACACCGATAGCCTGTCTGATCCACTCCTGGATCAGAGGGGCACCCTTGATATGACAGGCTGTACCATCACAGACAGCGATTTTGAAACGTCCCGGTTTGACACGTTTGAATTGGGCGTAGAATGTCAAGACACCCTCTACTTCAACCGGAGTCTGATGAAAATACTCTGCTGCAGCACGAATCGCTTCATCGGAGACATACCCTTCAGTTGCCTGAATGAGCTGGAGTCCCCGGATCAGGTTTCCTGATTCATCCGGCAGCTTTTTCAAATAGTCAAATTGCTGGTCCATGTGATCATCCTTAGTTATCAACAAAACAATACTGTGATTGGCACCCTATAATATAACACTGAAGAAAAGATTTTTCAATTTTTTTCCTGCCTGACCTTGACAAATTTGTGCAAAAGTATTATATTTAGGTACACTTTATCAAAAAGGAGGGTGTTTATGAACAAATTTTTTGCTACAGTTGTGTCAGCTGCCGCATTGACCGGCTCAGTTTTTGCTGACGGGATCGAATTCAAACTCGACAAGCCTTCCGATTGGAAGAGCATGGGCGGCTCCGTCCAGTGGGTAGGCGCGAAAAAGGATGTGCTTCAGGCGACTGGATCCGTAATGATCTCTTCCACCAGACTTTTTGATGTGGATATCAAGAAAAAATACAAACTTGAAGCGGACGTCAAGAGAATTTCCGGTGGCGCAGCCTATATTTACCTCGGATTCATTCCCTATGACAAAAACGGCAAAGCTATCGGTGCTGAAAGTGTCAATATCCAGCCCGGTTCTGAGACCACTGTCTTGAAGGAAGGAAAAGTCGGCGATACCAAACTGATCCTCAAAAACAACCCCAAATGGGCAGTCCAGTATCTGTATGCAGTTGGGCTTAACGCCAGAAAAGATTATTCCGATCTGCCCAACAGAGATCTTCTGCCTTGCTCCAAGGTCGCTGTTGTCAACGGCAATCTGGAAGTTACTTTGAAGAAACCTCTCGCCAAGGCAGTTGCTGCCGGAACTCCTGTCAGAGCCCATCTGGGCGGCGGCTATATGTACACCGGCGGTTATAAAAAGCTTTCTGACGGTCAGACCGCAGAAATGAAAGGTGTTGCCAAAGGCAGGATCCCCTACTCACTGAGAGGCGGCAGCTGGACTGCAGGCGCTGCCAAAGCACAGGTGATCATGCTGATCAACTGGGGCAACCACAAGGCTGTGACCCAGGTCAAAGATATTGAGCTGGAAATCGAAAAATAATTTTTCTCCGGCTTTATGTGATTTTCGATCCTCTCCCGTAAAAAGGAGGGGATTTTTTTTGCCGCAGTTGCATTGTCAGCAGAAGAGAGCTATATTAAGGAGGCGATTTCAAAACTCCTCAAAATTGTCAAAGAGCCCTCTTCTTCGATCTGATAAAGGGAGCGTTTTTCCGCCTTCGCATAAAGCTACGGCGGGACAAGCGCCTGTTACCTTGCAGGTAGCAAGTGCAAACTACCCTTTACAGCT
>JAFTIE010000180.1 GCA_017457065.1 Lentisphaeria bacterium | reverse complement strand
GCTCCGCCGTATGAAGCATTTTCCTGCGGAAAATATGAAGCGCCCCGTTGGGGCATGAAGCGCTTTCTTCGCAAGCATAATAAGGCATTTTTTTGTTCTCTTTTTTCAGGTAATACAACGGTAAAACACCTATTTGACAAGTAACACTCACCAACAGTTCGATCAGCTTGAAAGATTTTTCCGGCAGATTTTCTTTTGTTCTGCTTCCTTTCACTGCGTTGTGCTCACAGCTGCAGAAAGAGAAAGCCGCAGGAAGCATTGGGACAGGAGTGGATTTCTTACTCATACTAAAGAGCTCCTTTTTTATTTTGTGTCTGTCGATGCGTGACTTAAAGACAAATCTTCATAGAAGAAACTCGGTACATGTTCTTCCCTGAATTCTCCGAATTTCCAATTTTTATCCATTTCAAAAATCATATCAACGGCTCTTCGCCCCAATTCCAGATGGGAGTGGCTGCACCCGGCGATCCCCGGTTTGATCCTGTCATATCCCAGAACCGAAAAATCTTCCGGGACCGAAAAGTTTCTTTTCTTCAGCTCTTCAATAACTCCCTGTGCCATGTCGTCGTTGGCACATATTACCGCAGTCGGGAGAGGAGACAGTTGCAAGAGATTTTCGCTCACAGTTGAAAAATTCCCCTTTTTAAACTCTGGCCGTCCGACAGTCAGAGAGTGGCTGCAGATTCCGTATTTTGAGGCGATTTTCCCGGCGATCCGGGTTCTGAGATAGGCTGTGTCTGCAAAAAAGATGTTTGGGTGGCGCTCTACATCCAGGCAGACGATGTTCCGGTGCTTCAATTTAACCAGATGCTTCATCATGCACTCGTAAGCGCTTTCATAATCTGCACGCAATGTACTGATACATGGAAATCGGCTTTCTGAAGCTATCAGCACATGGGGCAGAGGAGCTTTCAGCAATTTTTCCATAGCGGCATCATCTCTGTCTGACCGTGGTCCCAGGTCGATGATCCCGATGTTTCGCATGACGGAGTTTTCCATCCAGAGTTCCAAATCTTCATGGCTGAGCTTCGATGACGGAATGGCAAGGATGTTTACAGCAATGCCCAACTCTGCCGCCCGGTCGATGACACCTGCACATAATTCATATCCGGAGCGTCCCAAATGTTCAAGCTGTTCAGTCATGGTATAGGGCATCACGAAAGCGATGGAGGGAAAAGGTTTGCGGCAAAGCTGCCTGGCTTTTTCCGATATTTCCACACCTCTTGTGGCAGAATGGGTAAAAAAGCCTTCAGAAACAAGAGTTTCGTACGCCTGATGAACTGTTTTCCGGTGGATCTCAAGTTCTTTGGAAAGAGCATGTTCCGAAACGATCCGCACGCCCGGAGCCGGACGGAAACGGGCAATCTGTTTCCGGAATGCCTCTGCAATCTGCTCCTGCAAAGGTATCACGGAACTATTGTCAAGAAGGATTTCCGGATGAAAACAGTTTTTCATAGCCTCTCCAATTATTGTACACTACAATATACCATAATTGAAAATAAAAGTCAAGGGCTGAATAAAAAATTTTCTGAAAATCATAAGAGGTCAGCTCAAATTTAAAATCAGCTCCGGAATAAAAAAAACCTCTCCTTTTTGCCGTTATTACGGGAAAGGAGAGGCTTGGAACAGAAATGTCAGAAGCGGACTTCGGTCCGGGTTCCGGTCATGACATCTGTGATTTCGGCACTGCCCTTTTGCAGTGAACCGTTGAGGGGCAGCGTAAAGGAGTAACTGCCTTTGCTGGTTTTGGCGTGGAGCAGAGTCGAGAAGGCTTCAGATTCTTTGCCCTGACCGTCAAAGACTCTGATCCTGAAAATGTGACCCACATCTTTGTTGCCGGGAGTCTCCAGCGCACAATCGAGAGTGATCTTTCTGCCGGAGCGTGAGACTTTAGTTTCCAGTTTCCCCGCCTTGTAGGGCAGAAGAGCGTAAAGTCCCTGGGTGTCGGGGGCAAAGGAAACAAGGTATTCGCTGCCGTATCCCAGATATTTGCCTGCCAGGACATCGTAGATGTGGAACTTGCTGCGGAGCATGATCTTGTGCTTTGCCGCCTCTTTGGGCAGTGTGGTGACGTTGTCAGGGTTCCGGTAGACACCCAGCAGGAAAGCCGCACCGTTGTTTCTGACACCCAGAATGGCAGAGGGCATGTCAGGAGCAGTCGCCACGGGACGGATGGCATGATCTTTCAGCAGTGAGGCAATGAATCCGTTGATGACCTTTGTGCCGGGGCGGTTGGCTTTTGAGTAGCGCATTTCCTGCCATTCACCTAAGGTCATCATCACTGAAGTTCCCAGATAAACAGCTTTTCCCTTACCGTACCGGTTGACAAAGACCGCCTTCTGATTCCCCACAGATGCCAGAGCTTGGGCTGTGGAGGGGACAGCGCTCTTATCCACCCAGGCGACCTTAAAGGAAGCCTTGCCCCAGTTGAGAGGTGCGGAAGCGCGTTCCACTTTTCCGTAGGATTTGAGACCGAAAACATCCAGCAGAGGAGCTTTTTCACGCCTGGCACCGTGATTGTCGTAAATTCCGGGCATGAAATCGGCGATCAATGTGCCCCCCTCTTTTACAAAGCGGCGCAAGGTGGCAACTTCTTTGTCGGAAAGTGAGGTGGAACAGGGCAGAACGACCACTTTGTATTTTGCGGGAACTTTGCCTTTTTCCAACTCTCCGTATGCCACATAGTCGTAGGGGAGCCCCGCATCGCTGAAGGTCAGTCTGAACCCCTGTACGTCACCTGAGGCAACGCCGCTGAAACCGGTAAACCAGGCGGACTTGTTTGAGGCAGGCGAGTAGTGGAATGCCACGGGACTTGAGGTGAAGACGCTCCGCATGAGGATTTCCGCCGGACCGTTGCGGAATTTGTTGATGGCACGGATCAACTCTTCGCCCCTGCCGGAAATGTTGTAGGCAGGATCGATGTTGAAGTTGCCGTAGATGGAAATCCCGGTGCTGCCGTTGAGCAGTCCCTGAAAGATCCTGTAGGACTGGTTGGCATAGTCGCGGTCGTACCCCACCCATCCGGCATTGCGCAGATTGCCCTTTGAGAAACTGCGGTGCTGGACCGCCTGTTCGCCGCCGTAACCGGTGAGAGTTTTTAAATGGGGCATCAGCTGCCAGTAGTCCCAGGCGTTCCATGGGTTGGTGTTCTGGGTCCCGGAGAAGGAGTAGGTCAGCTCAGGATCAACGCTGTGGAGTCCCGCCACCAGAGCCCTGAGGGCATCGGCGCGGTTCCAGTCGTTGAAGGTGCGGTGATCCATCCATGAGGCAAAAGATTTCATCTTCCGTGCCTCAACTGAGGTGGAGGGGATCACTTCGTCCCAACTTTTGAATGAGGTTGCCCATGACTTGTTCAAGGCATCGAGAGAGGTGTACTCTTTCTTGAGCCACTTGCGCAACTCTTTCATGCAGTGTTCCGAGAAACAGCCGTCCCAGTTGGAAAATTCGTTGGCTTCATCGGCGCCCTGAACGTCAATGACGCCGTAGGGATAGGCTCCGGTGAGAGGTGCGGGGCGCTTTTCCAGTTTCTCCTTGAACCCGGGAGCGCTCAGACAGGGGATGCGGATCATCTGCTCCTTTTCTTTGGCTGAGATATCCTTCATGGGACGGGGACCGCCCAGACCGTAGCTGTACTGGGTGCTGCCGTAGAGGACGTTGTTGTTCCGCAACG
>JAFTIE010000019.1 GCA_017457065.1 Lentisphaeria bacterium | reverse complement strand
GTCAGATGGGGACCGCTGCTATCGGCGCACTTCTGGATATCATTGAAAAGCATCTCTGAAAATCACCTCCGGCTCCGGCACCTCTTTCTGCGGTACCGGAATTTTTTTGCGAAAAAAATTTATTTCAACTATTGAAATCCATCTCAGAAGGCTGTATAGTATCCTTAAAGAAAGATGAACAAAAGTTCATCAATGATAGACAAAAAGGAGATGACAGAAAATGGCAATCATGACCAGAGAGTTCAACGGTGTGGACCTGAGCGATCCCAAAGCAGCGGCACTGGCTGTCAAACGCAAAGCGTTGGAACTCGGCGCTGATGTTGTGGGTATCGGCAACATCGAACGCTGGGCAAACGCTCCTTTGCAGATGGATCCCAAACAGATCATGCCCGAATGTAAAAGCATCATCGGCATGGTCTTCCGGGTGGAACGGGGCAGTCTGCGGGGCGTTGAAGAAGGAACCTATTTCAGCAACTATTCAGCTATGGGTTACGGCGGCATCACCTATCTTTATATGCCTATGACCGTCATCAATTTGAGCAAATTCATTGAAGATCAGGGCTATGAAGCCATCCCCATGGGACACCAGAGCGACTGGCGCGCCATCAACAACGAAGGGGAACTCAAAAAGAACTTCAGCCGTCCTGTCCGTCCCGGTCAGGCGCATCCTGACATCATGATCCATCTGCGTATCGCCGCCTATCTGTGCGGACTGGGCGAAATCGGCATGAGCAAGATGTTCCTCAGCCCCCAGTTCGGTCCCCGCTGCCGGGTGGGTGTCATACTGACCGATGTGGAACTGGAACCCGATCCCATCTATGACGGTCCCCGGCTCTGCAACCGCTGCATGGCTTGTGCCAAAGCCTGTCCCGGAGGATGTTTCGACACAGACAAAACCGTCAAAGTCAATCTGGCAGGTCACGAAGTGGAGTGGTTAGATCTGGATATGAATAAATGCAACACCGCTTTCAAAGGCGCAAAGCACTCCGGCGTCATTCAGGATGATCCCTTTTTCCAGGAAGGTGCCCCCAATGATAGCGTTCCCGGGGACTGGTCCCCCTTCCGCCACAAACCCGTCAATCTCTACAAAACCGGACAGGCTGTCTGCGGTTCAAGAGGATGTACCCGTGCCTGCATGATCTCTCTGGAAAGCCGTGGCGTGCTGCAAAACAAATTCAAAGATAAATTCCGCCGCCGCCCCGTGTGGAGCGTAGACTGGAACACCCCCGACGAAAGTGTTGCCGGTATCAAAACGGCAGAAGAAAAGAAAAACGAAGCGGATTGATCCCCATGCCCCGTTCCGAACTTGTACAATCCCTTTTGCGGGGACTTGACATATTGAAACTCATCTCCTCAAAACCTGAGGGGATGAGACTCAATGAGATCGTTGAAGCCACCGGTCTCAACAAATCCACCATACACAATCTGCTGCGAACCATGGCAGCACGGGAATTTGTGGTCAAAGATGCCCTTAACCGTTTTACCATCGGTCCGGCAGTTGTGGAAATGGGGGATTCCGTCAGGAAAAATGACATTCAACATAAACTGAAAACAGAACTGCTCAAAGTTGCGGCATCTTTTCCGGACCATGTGGTCACAGTTTCCACACTGAAAGGGAACAGGATCAAATGTATCATGCGGGTCTCTCCGGATTTTCCCGACATGGTCCAAACGCCTGCTGAGCAATTTTTCATGCCGTACATTTCAGTAACCGCCATTGCATTGCAAGCAGCCAATCATGATCTGGGAGCTGTTCTGGAAAGAAACTACCCCTTTGAAGAATTCGGCATCGGCAAATGGGGCAGCGAAAAAAAGTTCCGTGCTCTGAAAGAACAGGTTTTGAAAGACGGGTACTGCTGTCAGATCCTCCAAGGCAAAACGGCGGCGGCTTTTATCCTGCCTGGTGCCATGGCTCTCGGATTCAGCACTGCCGGCACAACACCGGGGATGCTTGCAAAGTATCAGAGGGCAGCCGACGAACTGCGCCGGGCGGTTTGGAAAAAATAAGCTGAAAACACTTCTTTTCCTCTTGCATTTTCCATACAACGAATGTATCGTATAACAGCAACTTTCAAATACAGGAGTTATCATCATGGAAGAATTGCAGATAAAGATCACTTGTACGCCTCTTTCACACATCTGCCGTGTCAACGAAAAAATTGAGTTTTTCATTACCGCCAACAAGGCTCTACCTCTGGAAGTGACCCTGACGCTGGATGGTGAAGCGCTCCTTGAGACCCATACCCTTGTTCCTCCTGCCCGTCTGGAGTCCTCGCTTCCCTTCCCCGGATTCCTGCGCTGCAAGGCAAAGTACGCCGATACCGCTGCCGAGTGCGGCGTGGGTGTGGATCCCGACCAGATCGAACCTCTGATGAAAGAGCCTGAGGATTTTGATGCTTTCTGGGAGGAGTCTTTCAAAGAACTTGAAGCCATCCCCGCCGATTTCCGCAAGACACAGTGCGAAGGCATCGACGGATACGATATTTTCAGAATTGACTGCGCCAACGTGAACGGTCTGCGTTTTTACGCTTTCCTTGCCCTGCCCTGCGAAAAAGATAAAAAAGCGCCTCTCATGGTCCAGTTCGGCGGCGGTGAAGCCTATATTTCTGAACAGGGGTTCCGTACCATTCCCCCTGCCACTGAAGAGCAGATGGGGGTCAAGTGCGCCGTGCTTCACTACCAGCTGCCCCCTTATGCTCCTGTGGTCAACAGTGAAGAATGCAAGGCCCGTCACGAAGAGTTTCTCAAAGAGATCGGTTTGAGACGTTACGTCTACTATGGTTTGGACTCGCCTAAAAAGTTCTATGCCTACCCTTCCATCCTCGGCTCCATCCGGCTGCTTCATATCGTGGCGGATATGCCTGAGATCAACAAAGATGCCATCGTTTACTGCGGTGCCAGTCACGGCGGCGGCTTCGGTATCTACTACTGCTGCTTTTCCAAACTGATCAAGGCGGCTTTCTGCGGTGTCCCCAACTTCGGGGATATTGCAGGATTCCTTACGGGACGCCACGTCACCGACTCCAACGCCCCCGAATTCCACGGACACGTCAACACAAGAAAATACTTTGATGCCGCCTACTGCGCCCGCAGGATCACCTGTCCTGTGCTTATGAGTGTCGGGTTCATCGACAACGCCTGCGCGCCTACGGCGGTCTACTCCATCTACAACAATCTTCAGGGTCCCAAGATGATCTACAACAAGATCAATCACGGACACGGCGGCGCCCCGGGGGAATACAGACCCCTGTACAGGATGTGGCTTGCGGAACGCCTCAGGGAGCTTTTACCTGAAGAAGAGCGGTAAAGGACTTGAAAAGAGCTCCATTGGCAAGTATATTAAGAAAAGTTATGTACTTAGCTTATATTTTCATGGAGTTGATCTTTTATGCAGACTGAGATTTTTCTGGCGCTGCGCCATTTGCGCCCCCGGCGCAGCGCTGTTTCCCTTATAACGCTGACCAGCTTGATCGGCGTGATATTGGGGGTGACAGTACTTATGGTGGTACTGGCAGTTATGACCGGTTTCACTGAAAGAATGAAACAGAAACTGGTCGAAACCCAAGCCCATTTCCAAATCGATGACCGCGCTTATGTCATCACAGAGCCCCGGAAAATCGTTGATGCAGTCAAAAAAGCGGGGGCGCGCGCCTGCCCTGTGATGCAAGGTCCTGTTCTGGCGCAGTTCAAAGGGATCCTTGATCCCGGCATCATGATCTTCGGCGTTCATGAGGAAGATTTGAAAAAACAGTTTGACTGCAAAGCCATGATGAAAGAAGGAACTCTCGATTTTGAAGGCAAAGGATTGGTCATCAGCCGGGAGATCTCAAGCCGCTGGGGGTTGGGAGTCGGAGACAAAGTCATGATCCACTCCGCAAAGAAACTGATAGGACTTGTAACCTTTGTCAAAGGGGGCGGCGTCAAGCTCAACGACAAGGCTTCCGCTTATCTGCCTACCGAATTTACCATCAAAGGGATCTACGAAGTAGGCAAATATGACTTTGACCGGGCTGTGATTTTCTGCGATATCGACACGGCAGCAGAGCTTTTCAATTTCAACTGGGGGACTGCCAGCGCCGTACTGGGGTGGAGTCCGGATCCCTTCGATCAGGAAAAGCTCCTCAACAAACTCCGGGAGGAGCTCTACGCTTACCGGATCGTTTCATGGGAAGAAAAAAATCAGCAGCTCCTCGGTGTTCTGGCTGTGGAAAAACGCATGATGTTCTTTCTTTTGATCTTCATCGTTCTGGTAGCGGCATTCAGCATCGCCAATACACTCATCACCTCCATTTACCAGAAGACCCGTGAGATCGGTATGCTCAAAGCTCTGGGTATGACCGACCGGGGCGTCACATCAGTCTTTGTGCTTCAGGGATTTTTTATCGGTTTGATCGGCAGCGTAGCCGGTGTCATTACCGGTTCACTTGTCATTGCCTTCCGCAACGATATCCTTCAGATCGCCTCAAAGATCACCGGTACGGAACTTTTCCCAAAGCGTTTTTATTACTTCAGTGATCTTCCGGCAATGATCGTTCCGGAAGATGTGATTTTTATTGTGGTTTCCAGCGTTATCCTGTGTACACTGGGAGCATTGCTCCCGGCACTCCGGGCCGCCCGGCTCGATCCGGCAGACGCATTGCGCTACTGATTCAAGGAGAGCTGAATATTATGGCTGATAAAAATATTGTCACTTTGAAAAAAGTCCATCACGGCTATCTCATCGGCAAAAACAAAGTTGAGGTGCTCCACGGCGTTGACTTTGAGTTTCCCGAAGACAAATGGTGCTGCATACTGGGAGCCTCGGGCAGCGGTAAAACGACACTGCTCAATCTGATCGGTTCACTGGAAAAATGTGACTCAGGTACCATTGAAGTGGATGGAAGAGATCTTTCAAAAATGAGCCGCAGAGAAAGCGCCGTATTTCGTGCCGCCAGCATCGGTTTTATTTTCCAGTCCTACTGTCTGCTCCCGGAATTGAGCATCAGGGAAAATGTAATGATCGCCGCCCGACTCAACGGACTTTCTGCCGGAGATGCCGCAGAAAAAGCAGATTTTCTGCTGGAAAAAGTAGGTTTGAGCCACCGCCGGCATCATCGTCCGGCAGAACTTTCAGGCGGCGAACAACAGCGTTCAGCTGTGGCAAGAGCACTGGTCAACGATCCCCATCTGCTGCTGGCGGATGAACCCACAGGAAATCTTGATGAGGAAACCGGCAACGCTATTATGGAGCTTTTCTGCGCCCTGCGCTCTGAAAGACAAAAGCCCCTTTCCATCATCATGATCACCCATAACAGAGAACTGTGCCGTTTTGCAGATCTCACTGCCGAACTTTCAGGTGGCAAACTCAACTATAAAAATTGATATTCACTTTTATTTCAGGAAGAAAAAGCTAAAATGAATGGTAAATACGTTTTCGGTCCTCTGCACTCCAGAAGACTTGGCAAATCCCTGGGGGTATCGCTGATCCCCCCGAAAACCTGTCAGCTTGACTGTATCTATTGCGAAGCAAAAGCAACGACCGATTTGACCTGCTGCCGCAAAGAATATGTTCCCACAGCCGATGTGATCCGTGAACTGGACGATGTGCTTTCGACCAAACCTGAACTGGACTATATCACCTTTTCAGGAGCGGGCGAACCCATGCTCCACTCCGGGATCACCACTATCATCAACCACATCAAGAGCAACCACCCCGACTATAAGCTCTGCCTTCTCACCAATGCCGTGGCTCTTGATAATGAATCTTTATGGCAGGATATCAACAAGGCAGATTTGATCGTTCCGTCATTTGACGGATCCAATGCCGAAGAGTTCAAAGCCATCAACCGCCCGGAAGCAAGTGTGGACTTTGACCGTTTCGTGCAGAAGTTCACAGCCTTCACCAGGCAGTGCAGTTCCACGGTCAAACTGGAGCTTTTCATCGTTCCCGGCATAAATGATTCCGATGACTCCATCGCCCGCTTTGCCGCACTGCTCAAAGAGATGCGCCTGGACTCCATTGAACTCAACTCTCTTGACCGTCCCGGTACAGTGGATAATGTGCCCATTCCTGATGAAGAGACCTTTGAACGCTTTATCAAGGCTCTTTCTCCCATTGCCCCCTGTGCAGCCATCCGCCGCAAGGCCGCCCACGGCAAAAATGAGCGCCGCTGGCCTCAGAAGTCCTATTTCAGGGCAGAGATCGATGCCCTCGAGGGGTACGCTCCCGGGGAACAGCCCAAATTTACCAATCTGGTGAAACTCAACACCAACGAAAACCCCTGGCCCCCCTCCCCTGCTGTGGAAAAGGCGTGGCGGGAAATGGATTGGAAACGGCTCAACCGTTATCCTGATCCCTGTGCGGACAAACTTCGTGATGCCTTTGCTGCAGTCAACGGTGTCAAGCGTGAAAATGTTATCGTCGGCAACGGTTCTGACGATCTGCTGACCATGATATTCCGGGCGTTCACTTCGCCTGAATTACCTGTGGCGATTCCAGAACCCACCTATTCTCTATATCCTGTACTTGCGGCGATGCAGGGGGCAAAAGTCATAAAGATCGCCCTTGACGAAGAGAAAAACTTCGATCTCCCGGGCGATTTTCTGGCTCAGGCAGAGGGTGCCAATCTGCTGATTTTCCCCCGTCCCAATGCCCCGACCGGCAACGCTTTCGCCAAAGAGGAGGTCCGCCGTCTCTGCCGTGAATTCAACGGTATTGTAGTCATTGACGAAGCCTACGGTGATTTCAGCGCCGACAACTGTATGGAATTTGCTTCGCTCTTCCCCAATGTACTGGTGATGCGTACCATGTCCAAAAGTTACGGACTGGCGGGGCTCCGTCTCGGTTATGCCGTGGGGGCAAAAGAACTTATCGACGGTCTTATGAAGCTGAAAGACTCCTACAATGTGGATATGATCAGTCAGGTCATTGCAGAAGCCGCTTTTCTGGATCGTGAATATTTCAATGCACGGTGCGAAGAAATCAAAGCCCAGAGAGCTCTTCTTGGGGCACAGCTTGAAAAGTTGAACTTCAGGATCATTCCCTCTGAAGCAAACTTCCTCTTTGTATCTCCCCCTGACGGCGACGGAGAGCGCTGTTTCAAACTTCTCAGAGAGTCTGCGGTCGTGGTGCGCTACTTCCCCAAAGCGGCGGGAGGAAAATATGTGCGTATCACCATCGGAACTCCCGATGAGTGCGCCAGATTGATGGAGATCCTCAACGGCGTATACGCCAAATAATGAAAGGGACAGAAATAAAATGATCAAATTTTCTGTCAGCCGGGTGGAAAAAGAGCCGGTTTTTCTTGAAGGCTCGGAACCTCCGGAATTCTGGGAACTCCCCGAAAACGATACCTTTGCCCCGGATACGCCCGTAACCTATGAGCTTCAGGTCAGATCTGCAGCAGGATCCATACTGGTCACAGGCAGAGTGCAGGGCAAAGTCTCCGCTGCCTGCGGCAGATGTCTGGAACCTGTAAAACTGGAGATCTGCGCAGAGAATATCGAACTTTACTATGCAAAATCCGACATTACCGGGGAAGAACTGGATATTACTGCAGATATCCGTGATGAGCTCCTCATTGAACTGCCTATGAATCCCCTGTGCAGCGATGACTGTCAGGGATTGTGTCCTGTGTGCGGCAACAACCGCAACCTGAAAAAATGTCAATGCTCCCGGCAGGGCAACCTTGCCTGGAGTGCCCTTGACGCTATCATTACGGAGGAAAAATGAGATCCAGAGCAGAAAAACTTGAAATATTCCGGAGTGCAGACATTTATCCGGTGATCTCTTCAGAGTTCTGTCTGGAGCGCCCCCCGGAAGAGATTTTTGCCGCCGCCGCTGAAGCAGGAGCAAAAATCATTCAGCTCAGAGAAAAAAACAAAGGCGACAGATATCTTTATGAACTTGCCCGTAAATGCCGTCCTCTGGCAGACCGTTTCGGCGTCCTGCTGATGATCGACGACCGCGTTGACGTGGCTCTTGCCGCCGGAGCTGACGGAGTCCATCTGGGGCAGGATGATATGCCCATTGAAGCAGCAAGAAAGATTGCTCCTGAACTTTTCATCGGCAACTCCACCCACAACGTTGAAGAAGCAGTCGCTGCCTTGAAAGCCGGTGCCGATTGCATCAATGTCGGTCCCATTTACGCCACACAGACCAAAACTGTCAACTGCGGCGCTGTGGGATTGCAGATGATCGCTGATGTCACATCAAAAGTACCTCTGCCCTTCTCTGTCATGGGAGGTATCAAGATCCACCGTTTCAAGGAGCTCCTTGAAAATGGAGCTCAAGTTCTTGCTATGGTCACAGAGATCACTACGGCGCCTGATGTTTATACAAAAGTCCGGGAATTGCGGGAGGAATATGCCCGCTGCAGAAAAAAATGAGCGAATTGATCCAATCTGAGGGGAAACAATACTGGCTCAGAAATGTGATCCTTATTACCATTTCCCAATTTTTCGGTCAGGTGGCATTCTGTTCCGCCATGACCTTTATGCCCTTCTGGTTCAAGGATGTGGCGATGATCAAAGATCAGGGGGATCTTTCCATGTATGTAGCATTCTACAACACGGCGGGCAATCTTACCTTTTGTATTCTTTCCCCTGTATGGGGCGTTCTGGGCGACCGGTACGGCAGACGGCTGATGCTGCTCAGAGCGACCCTCGGCGGAGCCATATTGACGCCCCTGATGGCTTTTATTTCCAGTCCCGCTCTTATGGTATGCCACCGTCTGGCGCTGGGGGCGCTGGTGGGGACCGTAACAGCGGCACAAACCCTGATCGTTACGACAACGCCTCAGAAATACCTGACCATCTCACTGGGAGCCGCCTCAGCCGGTATGTTTGCCGGACTCATGGGCGGGCAGTTTCTGGGGGGAGAAATGGTCAGCCGTTTCGGATTTTTCCACACCTTCATCTGGTGCGGCGTACTCTTGGGTATCAGTACAGTGCTGATTCTTTTCACCAAAGAAGATTTTCATCCGGTGATCCGTAAAAAGAGTTCCCGCAGCGGTGTTTTCAGATTCCGGATGCCCAAATTCGGCAGAGCTGGATTGCTGCTTTTGCTTTTTGTTCTCATGGGATTTTCCAGAGATATCGACGGTCCCTTTCTGCCTCAGCTCGTTATGGAAGTTTCAAAAAACTCCTCCGATGCTCTGCGCTGGACAGGTTGGATCAACGGACTCTGTGCTTTGGGTGGAATGCTTTCAGGGTTGATCCTCGGATATGCCGCAAGCAAGATCCCCCTCATAAAAGTGTTGACCTGTGTCATAGCCATTGCAGGTTTCATGCGGATACTGCTCACCTTTGCTCCCAGTACTGAATTGATCCTGTGTGAACGTTTTCTGCAAGTCCTTGCCGCAGGCGGCATGGAGCCATTGTTCCAAGCCTGGCTGGCAGGAGTCACCCGACCTCAAAATCACAGCAAGATGCTGGGGTGGTCAGCAACAGCCCGTTCCACCGGCTGGATGACCGGTTCCATGGCAGGCGGCAGTATGGCATATATTTTCGGCGGTGTCCAGGGCTTGTTCCTGGTATCGGGACTCCTCTATTTTCTGATGCTCCCTGCCATGTATAAAGTGGCAAAAAAAGTTCCGCCTCCGGGGCTGATCGTCAAGAAAAAAAGGGCATAGTCTGATGAATCCGGCAAGATACTGCGTCATTCTCTGTTTGTTCGGGGCAGCATTCATCTGCTGTGCCGTCAAAGGGTGCCGCCTTGCCGGACCTGATCGTGCCCGGATCATTGCCCGGGGGGAAAAGATCGCCCGGGTCTGGCGGCAGCTGCCCGCCAAACGGGGCAGGATCCTTGACAAAAAAGGCAAGATACTGGTCTGGAGCGAACTCTATTGGGATCTGCACTATAACAGCTCAGGAGAATCTGAGCTCAGCGAAGATGAACAGCACGCTCTCATAGAACTTTTCGGAAAAATCGACTTTTCCGTTTCCCCTTCCACACCTTTGCGCCGTCACCTGAAGCCTGACGAACTCATTGCTCTGGAACCCCTGTTGTTGAAAGGTGCTCCGCTGCGCATCGTTGTTCGCCATGAACGACTGGTCTGCGATTCTGAAGCGGTCAGAGCTCTGGCGGGGAAAGTGGAACTCCGCAACAATGTCCAATCAGGCATCAGCGGGTGGGAACTGGAAAATGAGTTGCTTCTGCGTGGAATACCGGGGCGGTATTCCATTCTCCTTGACCGGTTCGGCAACTACATGCCCAAAAGTTTCAAGATGGCAGTTTCGCCATCCGACGGAAAAGATCTGCAGTTGACAGAAGACCTTGAAGAGATCGAAAAGAAGTTCAAGAAGGAGGAAAAATAATGAAAATATCCTTGCGCGGCATCATTATTTTTTCCATGATTTTACTCAGTTTCTTCGGACTGCTGACGATTCTGAGCTCTCAGAGTGAAACCGATTCCCCCTATTATCTGGTCATGCGCCAGCTGATCTCATTCGGAGCGGCACTCTTTTTGATGTTCCTTTGCAGTGCACTTCCTTTCTCATTTTTCCGCAAAAAAGCCCTGCTCCTTTCAGGCATCTCTCTGCTTGCCGTGCTGATCCTTCCCTTGCTGGGGACCCGGATCAACGGCATGTGCGGCTGGTTCCGTTACGGTTCATTCAGTTTGCAGCCGACAGAGATCGCAAAGGCCTTTTTTCTGCTGGGGCTGGTGGTGCTTCTCAAACGCTTCAACAAAGAAAGTCTTTGTTTCGGTGCGGGACTCAGTTACACACTGCTCTGGATCGCAGCCATTGTCATTCAGCCGGATTTCGGAACATCATTCATCTATTTTGCTGTTTTTCTTTCTCTGATCTTTGTCAGCGGTCTGCGGTGGCGCTGGCTTCTGGGTACGATCATACCTGCTGCCGGTGCTGCGGTTTGTTTTATTTATACCCATCCTTATGCGCTGAAACGGTTGAAAGCCTTTCTTGAGCCTGCCAGTTCCTGGCATCTGCAGCAGTTGGAACTGGCAAGTGCCCGGGGCGGCTGGTTCGGTTCCAAGATCGGACATGCCCTTTGGAGCAACGCCTATCTGCCCCTTCCATACAATGACTCGGCATACGCCACATTGACAGAAACCATCGGCTTTACCGGTGCGCTGCTGGTGCTGTTGCTTTTCGTGCTTCTTCTTGCCGCCTTGAGTATTCTCGCTCTGCGCCGGGATCTGACACAGGAATCCCGGCTCTTTGCGGCAGGAGCTGCCATTATCATCGGAGTTCAAACATTGCTCCACATAGGGGTCAATTTAAGCCTTCTTCCCCCCACAGGTCTGACGCTTCCTCTTATCAGTTACGGCGGCAGTTCTCTCACGGGATGCGGCATACTGCTGGGGATCGTCCTCAGTGCGGCAAAAAACAAAGAAAAATAAAAAAAGCAGTACAAAAAAACTGCAGAGCGGAAAAATATGAAGATAAATTTCAAATGTTACGATTGCATTTTCAAGCTCATTTTAGAGCTTTCAGAAAAACTGGGCGGCTCAAATGATGAAAAGAAAAAGGCTCTTGCCAACGAAATGCTCAAGCATTTTACAGATATTTCATCCCGGGGCGGTTCCCCTCCAGAGCTCCTCGCCCATCTCTGGGGAGATATCAATGTGCGTGAATCGGGAACTTTTGATCCCATGGCAGAGATCAAGCACAATTCAACGCAGCTTGCTTTGAAATTGCTTCCCCGACTGCGGAAAATCGTCGAACACTCCCCTGATCCCTTTGACGCCGCCTTGTGTCTTGCTACAGCCGGCAATATCATAGATTACGGTATCAACCGGGATCTGGACCTGACCGGTGTGGAAGAAAGTATCCTTTCCGTCATAAATCAACCCTACGACAAAGAGGCGGCAAAAGAACTGAAAAAACGGATGGATCAGGCGGACTCCATATTCTATATGCTGGACAACTGCGGTGAAGCGGTCATTGACCGTCTGGTCATGGAGCCTTACAAAGATAAACTCACCATCGGGGTCCGTGGGAAACCTGTACTCAACGATGTGACAGTTGCTGATGCCATTGAGTCAGGGATCGATTTTGCTCCCATTATTGACACAGGTGATGCCACTGCCGGAGTCTCCTTCACCCGTTCCGGCGCAGAGTTTCTTGAAAAACTCCACAGTGCGGATCTGGTCATCGCCAAAGGACAGGGCAACTTTGAATCCATGGAACATATTTTCAAAAGACCGGTCTTCTATCTCTTCCGTGCCAAATGTGAAGTCATCACCGCTCTTTTGAACTGCCCCTTCAACTCCATTCAAATCATTCCCAGAAATTTAAAATAAATTCCAACCAAAGGAGAAAGAGCGAATGAAAAAAAGCCTTCTGCCGATCTTCGCACTTCTTGCAGCGGCAAGTGTTGCGGGCGCAGCTCTGGATAAGGGCGGCGTGACCTTTGATTTCCGGAAAGCCTCCCGGAGTCTTTTCAAACCGGCTCCCCCTGTCTCTCAGGCGGAAAATCTGATTACAAATGCAGATAACAGTTTCCGGGACTCTCCCCGGGATCCCCTGCGCTGGCAGGGTAATTACTGCTATCTGCACACCAAAGAGATCCCCGACAAGGATCCCCGGCGGGCTCAGGTTCGCAAAATGGTCAAGTGGTCGGTCAAAGACGGTGTTTTTTCCGTCGTTAAACCGGAAGAACTCAATAAGATCCTGCCTTTGACCGTTGTCCGTTCCACCTCCGGCGGATGGCGCAAAGCGGTCTATCTGCCTGACGGTCAGGGGGGACTTTACAAATTTTCGTTCCAGTACAAAGGGGCTCAAAAAGGTCCCGGAAGCAGCTGTCTGATCGTTGAGGGGTTCACTGAACCTGCAGGAAAATGGTGGAAGGCAAAAAGAACACTTTTCAAGATCTTCTCCATCAAACTTTCCAATGAATGGCAGAATTATCAGAACGACATCCTTATCCCCAAAGGAGTCAAATCTCTTCAAATCGTCTACCGTATCGACGGTGTGGGCTTTCTTGACATCAGAAAACCTGCCGTTACCCGGGACGGGGCAAAAGCAGCCGCTGAAAAACTGACCCTGCAGCTTTCCCCCATGGGCAGACTTGATCATACCTTCGCTCTGGCACAGAACCTCCCCGGTACCATTGCCTTCATCTGGAAACGCAACGGAACCCCGGATCAGGCAAAACTCACCCGTCCCCAGCTGGTCATGGTGCTGCCGAAAGAGATCACTTTCCATGAAGCAGCTTTCCTCAAGTTTCTGGGCAAAAAGGAAAACTCCAACAGTGTTGAATACCGTGTTGACCTGACCGGCAGACGCAGACGGCCTGCCGAGATGCCCGGCTTTGACAATTATCTGCGCCATTCTGCTCTTATTTCGACCCAAGCCGCCCCCGGTAAATCTCTGGTCCCGGGGAAGGTCTATGTGGAAGATGGCGGGGTGCGTGTTTCAAACATCGTTGAAGTCAAATTCAAAGTGATCCCTTCTTTCAAAGCGGCAAAGCCCCGCTTCTATATGCCGGGGTTTTATACCGGCGGTGTTTACATGACTTACAAAACGCCCGCCAATATCGAACTTGCTTCCCGCATGTTCGATGCGGCAGGAGTCCGCTGGATCGTGGGCGGTCAGAAAAGTGCCTACGCCGCATGGCGCAAAGCCGGAGTCAAAGTCATCACTCCTGAGCTTTACTTTGTTTCAAACGGTTTCCGGGTCGGTCCCCCTGAAGGTCGTCCCGAAGCCGACAAATACCGTGCCATCGGCACCCACAACCTTATGGAAATGAACCGTTCCACCTGCCCTGCGGCAGTCTATGAAAAACGCCCCTTCTATCTTGATAAAACCGTGCCTTACATCCGGAAAAATCTGGAAGGCGCCAACGGACTCTGGGCAAACTGGGAGCCCTACGGCTACGCCGGAAGGGGTTGTTTCTGCGACACATGTCTCAAGAACTTTGCAAAGTTCGTCAAAGTCCCTCTTGAACAGATGAAAAAAGAGTGGCCCAAAGAACTTGCCATGGGGCGCAAATACTACAAGCAGGCGGTAAAGTTCCGCAGTCTGGAACACGCAAAACTCATGCACACCATCAACGAAGCCGTTACCGCTGCCACAGGAGGCAAGGGAAAATCTCTGGGCTTCATCCCCGGAGTCCAGGTGGACAACATGAGTTCCACCTGGCGGCTCAACGGCTTTGACAAAGAGACCCATCCCATCGACTATGCCGGAAAATTTGATTGGATCGATCCCTGGGGGCCCTACGCATTCTGGGACGCTCATGTTCCGTATGTTTACAGCAAAAGTTTCAATCTGCGTACCTTCCTCAAAGCCAGGGATGTCCGTGAAGCGGTCAACAAAGATTACGCTCCAAAGAAAATAAAACTCCTTGCCTTCCCCCACGGTATGCAGCTGCAGGACTGGGTCACTCAGCCTGAATCCATCGCCATTGAACTGCTTTCATTCATGTTCAATCAGTGGGAAGCCTCAACAGTCTACGCCTTCCCCAAAGGCTACGATGCCCGCTACTGGAAAGCCTTTGCCGATGCCTCTGACGTGGCGGCACGCTACGACGAATATGTTTTCAAAGGCAAACGGGCAGACGGCAGAGTTGAACTTGTTCCTCAGGCACCTTATGCCGCCAAAACAGCTGTCATTGAAAGATTGCTCGGCACCCATGCCTATCATGAGATGCTCCAGCACACAGCTTATGAGCTGAGAGGAACCCTTATCGTTTCCGCCTTCAACTTCTGGCGTGACGGGGAGGTTTTCTTCACGTTCAAGGTCAGAGGACTTTCCCCCGACACATCCTACACAGTCCGGACCAAAGAGACCCGATTCACAGCAAAGGGCGGCAGATCATGGACCGGGAAAGAACTTGCCAAAGGCATTACGCTCCACGCCGGAGCCGTCCGCTGTGCAGTCTATGAGATCGCTCCTGAAAAAGCCGCCGACAAAAAACTTGCTCTTTTCACTGCAGAGGAGATGCTGAAGGCTCAACAAAAGGCACGCCCGGCACTCCTCAAGGCGAAAGCCGCTGACATTCAGTATGAAAAGCTCTACGGTATCAAGGAGTCCAAACTGATCGACATCGCCAATGCGGGGATCAGCTGTAAAGCAGACACAAAAAACAATCTTCTCGTTTTCACAAGCGGAAAAAACAAGCTGGAGCTCTATGTTCCCACTCTCTGCGCCAACATCTGGAATGTCAACGGAAAGGCTGTTATCCACGGCAACAAGATGAGCGGCTTCGGTTGCGTTGCCTTCTGGAGTCCCTCCACCCAGATCCGTGACGGATTCTTGGTCACTGAGCAGAAAAAGATCCCCGGAGGTCTTGAGATCACCGGCGAAAAACAGATGCTCGACCGGGACCGCAGCGAACTGGCAGGACTTGTCATCAAACAGTGTTTCCGGATCACCGATTCTCTTCGCAAAGTTGAGATCACCACTGTTTTTGTCAACAGTTCTGACCGCACCATCAGTTTCGGTGCCCGTTACAATCTGATCCCCGCCCTTCCCGGAGTGCCCGGCGGATTCACCCGGATCATGCACAAAGGAAAAAGTGTTGACATCAAGAGAGAGTTTTCCAGAAGTCTCTTTACCACCGGCATCGATAAGCAGTATGAAACAAGCGTCCGGACTCTTTTCGGCGTCAAATCCCCCAACCGCGGCATGGATGCCGCCCCTGTGTGGTTCATGGCTCCGGGGATCAAGGCGAAAATGACTGTTTCCCCCGCCGCTTCTCTGGCGGGTGCCGCCGTGTGGGACTCCGGCAGACAGCTTGCTGCAACATTTGAACCCTGTTTCAAGTTCCTGACTCTGGGACCGGGGGGAAAGAGCTTTACAGTAAAATCAGATATCAATGTTGAATAACAGAGGTAAAAATGAAAGTTTATATCCAGACCGACATCGAAGGTATTGCGGGATTCTGTTTCAGAGAAAACCGTAAAAACACATCCGTTGAAGGGGTCCAGCACCGCTACCGTATGTACAAACTCCTGACCGCTGAAGTCAACGCCGCCGTCCGTGCCGCTTTTGACGAAGGCGCAACAGAGGTCTATGTCAACGACAACCACGGTTCAGGCTACAATATCCTCTTTGAAGATCTTGACGACAGATGCCAGATCATCCACGGGCGCAACAGTTCTTCCGGCGTTTGGCTGCCCGTTCTTGACAGCAGTTTTGCCTGTATGGTCCAGATCGGTATGCACGCCATGGGAGCCACCCCCTGTTCCATTATCCCCCACTCTCTGTGGGAGGTCAACGACGGCGCCTTTTATCTGAGCGAAGGTACCATGGCTGCCGCCATTGCCGGCGACATGGGAGTTCCTTCTGTCATGATGGCAGGGGATGACAAGATCTGTGCCGAGTTCCGGGAAAAGATCCCCAATATTGAACAGGTGCAGACCAAAAAAGCGCTTTCCTGCTATCAGGCTTGTTCTCTGATTCCCTCCAGAGCGTGCAAGCTGATCTACGAAGCTGTCCGCAGGGGGATTTCCCGCCGTCATGAGATCAAGCCCTATGTGATCCCCGGTCCGGTGCGGCTGCGTCTCTGGGACAACGACACCCATGTGCCGCCCCTTTCTCCCCTTGGCGAAACCATTGAACGCCCCACCATCTCTCAGGCAATGCACGAATACTACCCCGCCAACAAAAAGTCCCTGCCCTGGTATACCGGTCCCATTATGGATATGGACGGATTCATGTTCCCGTGAAAAAAAGGAATAAAAAAAGGAATAAAAAAATGATAAAAAACTTTCTTTTAACAGCTTCCATCACTGCTGCTGCGATACTTCAAGGAGCACCTGTTCTTGACAAAGGTGGAGTCACCTTTGACTTCAAAAAAATCTCCGGCGAACTTTTCAAGCCCGCCGCAGCCGTTGCGCTCTCTGAAAATCTGGTAACGAATCCCGACGGTTCTGCACCTGAAAACCCCAAAGATCCTTTGCGCTGGCAGCCCAATTACTGTTATCTGCACACCAATGCGATCCCGTCCCAAGATCCCCGCCGTGCCCGTACGAGAAAAACGGTCAGATGGGAGTTGAAAAAGGGTGAATTTTCCATCGTCAAACCTGATGAGTTGAAAGATTTTCTCCCTCCCGATGTACTGCGTTCCACTTCAGGGGGATGGCGCAAAACCATCGATCTGCCCCATAATAAAGGTGGTCTTTATACCATCACCTTCCAGTACAAAGGCAAGCTCACCAGTCCCGGGGCAGCCTATTTGCTTGTTTCCGGAAACACCCAAAAGGGGGGCAGCTGGTGGAAGGGCAAGAACAAATATTTCAAAGTGTTCCGTCTTTCCCTTTCCTCTGAGTATCAAAACTACAAAAACGAACTGCTTCTGCCGGCAGAGATCAGTTCCATAGAACTTGTCCACAGGATCGACGGAGCTGGTGTCCTTACATTCCGCAACGTGGCAGTCACAGCGAAAAAGGGCGGGGCAAGTTCTGAAAAAGTAACGCTCCAGCTTTCTCCCATGGGGAGACTTGACCATACTTTTGCTCTGGCGCAGAATCTCCCCGGTACCATCACCTATGTCTGGAAACGCAACTGCACTCCTGCCGAACTGAAACTCAAAAAGCCTCAGCTGGTCATGCTGATCCCCAAAGAAATAACGCTCCTTGATGTGGCAGCATTGAAATATCTGGGCAAAAAAGAAAGTGCCGCAGGTGTCGAACACCGGGTGGACCTGACTCCCTGGAGAAGACGTCCTGAGGTCATGAGTTCCTTTGACGGATACCTGCGTATGGGCATACTGCTTTCCACCAAAGCCGCCCCCGGAAGCAAACTTGCTCAAGGTAAAGCCTGGGTGGAAGACAGCGGGAAACGGGTTTCCAACATTATCAACGTCAACTACAAAATCATTCCTGAATTCAAAGCGGCAAAGCCTGAATTCTTTATGCCGGGATTCTACTCAGGGGGCATTTACAACAATTTCAAGACGCCCCAACCCCTTGAAGAATGTGCAAAGATGTACGATGCAGCCGGTGTCCGCTGGATCATCGACGGCGGCAGAGCTGCCTACCCTATCTGGCGTAAAAAGGGAGTCCGGTACATCACTCCTGAACTCTACTTCATTGCCAACGGATTCCGTGTAGGTCCCCCCGAAGGTCGCCCTGAAGCAGATAAATACCGTTATCTGGGCGATCAGAACAAAAGTGAAATGGAGCGTTCCACCTGTCCTGCGGCTGTTTACGAAAAACGCCCCTTCTTCCTCAAAAGAACCGTTCCTTATATCCGGAAAAATCTGGCAGGTGCCGACGGTCTCTGGGCAAACTGGGAGCCATATTACTATGCAGGACGGGGCTGTTTCTGCGATACCTGCTGCAAGAAATTTGCCAAATTCGTGAACGTTCCTCTTGAACAGATGAAAAAAGAGTGGCCCCAGGAACTTGCACGGAACCGCAAGTACCACGATCAGGCAGTAAAGTTCCGCAGTCTGGAACATGCCAAACTTATGAACACTCTCAACGAAGTCATTACCGCCGCCACTGGAGGCAAGGGAAAATCTCTGGGCTTCATCCCCGGGGTGCAGGTGGACAATATGAGTTCCACCTGGCGCAAGAACGGGTTTGACAAAGAGACCCACCCCATCGACTATGCCGGGAACTTTGACTGGATCGATCCCTGGGGTCCCTATGCCTACTGGTACTCCCACAATCCCTTTGTTTACAACAAGGGATTCAATCTGCGGACCTATCTCAAAGCCAGAGATGTCCGTGCGGCGGTCAACAAAGATTACAAAAAAGCCCCCAAACTTCTTGCCTTTCCCCACGGTATGCAGGGGAACGACTGGGTGACTCAGCCGGAATCACTTACCATTGAGCTTCTCTCTTTCATGTTCAACGGCTGGGAAGGCGCAACCGTCTACGCCTACCCCAAAGGCTACGACGGACGTTACTGGAAAGCCTTTGCCGATGCGGCTGACATTGCGGCAAAGTATGATAAATATGTTTTCAAAGGTAAAAAAGCCGATAACAGGATTTCCATCAGCCCCATAGCCCCCTACGCCGCCCCCACGGCAGTGGTGGAGCCCCTTCTGGGGACCTACACCACTCAGAATATGCTGCAGTTCAACGCTTACGAACTGGGGAACACTCTTGTTGCCGCTGTCTTCAACTTCTGGCGTGACGGAGAAGTTTTCTTCACGTTCAAGGTCAAAGGAGCTGCTCCTGAACGCCGCTATACGGTCAAAAAGGGAAATATCCGCTTCACCAATGAGAAGGGAAGTGCCTTCACCGGCAGAGAGCTTGCCAAAGGGATCACGCTCCACGCAGGAGCTGTCCGCTGTGCCGTTTATGAAATCGCTCCCGAAACTGCCGCCGACAGAAAACTTGCGTCTTTCACTGCGACCGCTATGAAAAAGGCTCAGAAAGAGGCACTCCCCCGGCTCAGGAAAGCCAAAGCCGAAGATGAAAAGTATGAGAAAATCAATGGTTTGAAAGAGTTCAAGCTGGAAGATATTTCCAACGCAGGTATCTTCTGCAAAGCGGACAACAAAGGGAAACGCCTTCTTTTCAGCGCCGGAAAAAACAGTGCCGAATTTTTCGCCGGTGCCAGTTGTGTTGGCAACTGGAGTGTCAACGGTAAAAAGGTCATCCACGGCGGAGCTGTAAGCGGCGTGGGCGCTGTGGCGCTGTGGTCCCCCTCTTTGCAGCTGGCAAGGAACTTTACCGTTATTTCACAGAAAAAGATCAAAGGCGGTATTGAGGTCGTCACCGAAAGACGCCTCCTTGATCGTGATGATCCTGCTGTATCAGGAGCCATCATCCGCCAGACTTTGCGTTTCACCGACGGTCTGACAAAGATCTCTGTCAACAGTTCATTCATCAATGATGCTGAACGTACTCTTTCTTTCGGTGTCCGCTACAATTTCATGCCTGCCTTCCCCGGTTTGGACAAAGGTTTCACCCGTATTTCAAGCAAGGGCAAAAGTGTCGAATTCAAGCGTGACATGTGCCGCCGCCTTTTCACCACGGGGATCGACAAGTTCTATGAAAAGACGGTCCGCAAACTTTTCGGTATCACCATGCCCGCTCAGGCGATCGATGCCAGAGGATTCAGCTTCATCGCCCCCGGCGCCAAAGCAACCCTTTCGGTCAAGCCCGAATCAGCACTGGCTGGTGTCGCCGTCTGGGATGCCGGAAATCAGACTGCCGGAACTTTTGAACCCTGTTTCAAATATATGGAACTGGGTCCCGGAGGAAAAAGTTTCAACTTCTCCGCCGTTATGAAGGTGGAGAAATAATAAAGGAAAAATCGTTATGGATCAAGTTGACACATCAAAAATCAAAGCCGATGCTCAGGCGATCGTGGATAACATTCAGCTGCCCCGTATCCCGGAGCGGGAGTTCCGCCCCCAATGCACGCCCTTCGGCGACATCCGCGGGGCGGTCAACGCCGCTATCAAAGAGTGTTCCGCTTCCGGCGGCGGCAGGGTCATCATCCCCGCCGGGCGCTATCGTTGTGAAGGGCCCATCAACATGGAAAGCTGTGTGGAGCTCCACTTTGAGGATGGTGCTTTCATCAAGTTTTCACGGAAACCTGAGCACTATCTTCCCGTGGTCTTGAGCCGCTGGGAGGGGATCGACCTTTACAACTACTCCCCCATGATCTACGGCAACGAGCTCCACGATGTTGCTATCACAGGCAACGGCATCATCTGCGGCGGCAGAGAGTGGTGGATGAATGTGGCAGCTCAGCAAAAGGATTCCCAGCAGAAGGCACGCCGCCTTGAAGGGGAGAAAGTCCCCGTGTCGGAACGTATTTTCGGTGACAAAGAGTTTCTGCGCCCTGCCCTCATACAGCTCCGCAGCAGCGAAAGGCTTCTTTTTGAAGGTTTCACCTGTGTGGATGCCCCCATGTGGATGCTCCACCCGCTGTACAGTTCTCACATCACGATCCGCAACATCAATATGGACAGTATGTATGTCTGCAACGACGGTGTGGATCTTGACTCCTGCGACAACGCTGTGGTGGAAAACAGCCACTTCCGCAACGGTGACGATGCGGTGGTGCTGAAAGCCGGACGGGATGCCGACGGCTTGCGGGTCAACCGTCCCTGCCGCAGGATCGTGGTGCGGAACTGCGTTTTCCATGAGTGTCTCCACGGCTTTGCCATCGGCAGTGAACTTTCAGGCGGTGCCGAGGACATCTATGTTCACGATATCCACATGGAGTACATCATGATGCAGGCGATCAGTTTCAAATCCGCTCCCGGACGGGGCGGAGTGATCCACAAGATCCATGTGGCAGACATACAGATCGACAGGACCGACGACCACGCCGTTTCCATCGTCAGTGAATATCCCGGAACCCGGTTCGGTGACGACAAGACCTGCTACAAGGATTTTGAACTTTTCAATATCCACTGCAACTATGCGAAAAACGGTCTCTATCTGGAAGGCTCCAAAGAGTTCCCCCTTGAAAACATCAACCTTGACAATGTGGTCATCGACGAAGCTGAAAAGCCCATTGATGCCGCACTTGATACCGGCTCTCTTGCCTTCAGGAGTGTTTATATCAACGGTCAGAAGTTCGACAGTGCCAACTGAAAAGTTTTCTCTGCCAGACAAAAAAGTTCCCCTTTCAACGGGGGAACTTTTTTTATCGGGAGTTTGTAAAAGTTCAGCTGAAAAAGTTGATAACATTCTCTTTTGTCAGTTTATCTGCCATTTCAGGAGCTATTCCCCTTGCCTCAAGAGCGGGAAAAATCCCATCAAAAATCACTCCCATTGCCTCAAGGTCATCATTGGGCGCAGGGGGCTGGTTCATCACAGTGTCCCAGCAGCAGACATGATCGCAACTGACCATGATACGGTCGGTACAGCCTTTCCGGAGCAGGTGATACAGGACTTCGACCCGGTTGGCAGCATTGGCACTTCTGATGCGGTCAACGGAAACATAACATCCTCTTTCAAGGAGTTCCAGAGCGTAGTCAGGGGAGTTGCTGTCTGCCACATGCCCCACTACAGTTTTTTCAGGGGGCACCCCCTTTTCAGCAAGGATCTCCTGAGCGGCAAGCCCTGTTTTATTTCCGGAGTGACTGTGCATAAAAACAGGCAAGCCCGTTTCACGGTGGACAAGGGCAACGGTTTCAAGATATTTCCGTATCACAGGAGTCACCCCGTCGGCATCGACAGCACATTTCAGGATATTGATACCGTTTTCGCTTTTATTCACCTCGTCAATAATAAAGCGCGCCATGGTCTCAGGGGGAACGCAGATGGCAGTAAAGCAGGGATAATGATAGAAACCGCTTGAAGCGATGATTTGCACACCTGACTTTTCCGACACCTCCCGCAGCAAAGCAAGATCCCGCCCCAGACTGATGGGGGTACCGTCAACAAAGGTGCGGAGCTGATATTTTTCTGCCATGTAACGCAGTTTGGCGACACCGATCTTCACAACCTGCTCTCCGGGAAGCCAGCCGGGGAAGGCAAACTGAAATTCAGGGGAAGTGCAGATAATATGCTCGTGGATCAAAGTCCTCCCCAGTTCTTCAGGAGTGATTTCGCCTGTTACAGTCCGTATCATATTTGCCTCATTTCTTCTTTTTTTCAACAGATTCCACATAAAAAGTCTCTTTCAAACGTCCCCAGTTTTCACCGAAGGCGTATGGCGTTTCTTTAAGATACCGGGGCAGCAAAGATGCAATCTCTTTATTGGTACGGAATACCCCCTTTTCCTCTTTGACACACTCCTTTAATATTTTGTACTGAAGCTCTGAGTACCAGTTAAGTTTGTATCTGACCGCACCGCTGAAACAGCAGAGATGCCCTCCCCAGGTGCCCAAGGCACAGACGGCGGCAACGGTCAGAGTCAAAAGCCACGGAGCAACTTTCTTACGCCTGCTTCTGATCATCATTACCACAACAGCCCCCAGCAGCACCGAAGCGGCAGAAACAAGGATCATGCCGCAACAAAGAATATCAGCGGCAAGGCGCTGAATGAACTCGGAAACTTCAGGAAGATGAGAATTCATTGCCTCAGCAGCAGCGGAAAAAGAATCCTTTTTTTCAAGTTCTTTCATGAAAAGCCCCCAAAAAAAGGAGCGCTCCTTATTGATGAGTTGAAAAGGAGCTATTGAACGCACTTGTGCAGAAATCCAGCAAAACCCCAAGGCGTACACGCCTAAAGCAAGGAGTGCCCCGATCTGATGCAAAAGCCGGGGCTTTTCTTTTTTCTGCGCTTCAAAAATACAATAGAGGAGCAATCCCGGAAACGCCAGAAATGTACCTGCAATGCAAACACTCACAACAACTTTTTCCAGCATAAGGGTCGCTCCTTTTGGCTTTTTTCTTATTTGACTTCGTCAATGCGGATCTCGTCAAACCAGGCGGTGCCTTTGGCGTTCCAGACCCACAATCCCAGAGGCGGTACATAATCTTTGCCGGTACTGGCAGGCGTCTTGAACTCCACACACACCCGATGCCAGGGATTGGTTCCGAGGATCCGGTTCCGGGGCAGTGCAGCGGAACCTGTTTTGGAAAAATAGATCCAGGTCCCAGCCCCGGTCTTTCCCACCAGATTTTTTGTCTTGAGGTAATAGCTGATACGGTAGCGGGTATTGGGTTTCAGCCCGGGCATACGGCATCCGGCATTGGCGTTGCCTTTACCGGTACCGTCGATTTCCATACGCAAACTGTGTCCGCCTGAAATAAAGGTGGTTTTATCCAGGGTGTATTTAAAACCTTTTTTGGTCCAATATCCCCATCCTTTGGCGCGCTTTGTTTTGGGATCGATCTCCTCAAAGTTGCCATTGGGGACAATATTAGCGGGCTTGGGACCGAATTTAAGCACGCCCCACTCACCGATGGAGTGGAATCCGCCCCGGCGGGAACCGGGGAAAAGGGTCCACATATAGTAGATGGGGGTCGCGCCATCGGTAAAAGCTCTGTTGCGGGCAAAGTTGGCAGGGATCCCAGCAGGGTTGATTTTCCCCAGATCTTTCAGGGGGATGGTCAATTCAAAGCGCCATGACTTTTCCAGTTTCTCAGCTTTTGCAGTGGCGGAGCTGTTCCATTTGATTTGGCTTTTGCTGTCCCGGCGGCATTTGTAATCGGTCAAGGCGCCGTTGGCATTGACCACGAACTGATAATAGTTGACTCTGTCACCTGAAGGATTCAGGAAGATCTCAACACTGGAGTCCGCAAAGGTCATGGGATCGTCACGTTTGACACATTTGGCGGCAATCTCTTTCATGCGGGGTTCTTCACACTCACCGGAAACGATAAGGTTTTCCCCCTCTTTCCGCAGTGAAATAGAGGTATTGACATCGTGAAATTCGCCTTTGAAGGGGCGGAGCCATACCTTGCCCGGGCAGTAGGCGATCCAGAAATCCATACCGTTCTGGAGCTGGTGGAAATGATCGGCAGTTTTGGCAATGGGGCCCAGCAGATGGGTACGGACGAATTTCAGCCGTTCTACGGCACCTTTGTCGGCGGCAGCAGCTTTAAGAGCCTTGTCAAAGAGGGTATTGTACTCTTTGATCTTAGGGGCGGAGTAGATGTTGTTCCAGATCTCACGGATGGCGGGAACTTTGGTCATGGGGCCAATGTCGGTCATGACCGTGTTGCCCAGTATTTTAGTACACCAGTTGTTTTCAAGATCGGCGTAAAATTCAGCCATATAGGGAGCACCTTTGCCGAACATCCTTGAAAAATACTCTTTCAGCAATGCCTCGGGATCAAGAGAGATGTTCCACATGAGTTTGCCGATCATCCAGTAATTGAGTTCGTTGAAAAAGAAATAGTCGGATTCAGATTCAAAGAAAACGCCGTCCAGATATTTCTGATTGTTTTTGAGGAACCGTGCGGCATGGCGGGGCATCATGGCAGGAACGCCCGGAAAGTTCTTGCTCATGTGTTTCCCCATGGCGTAGGTCCAGGCAGTGACTTTGCTGCCGGTTTTATCATACCATGATTTGAGTTCGGCAGTTTCCGCCTTATCCTTGGGAGCGGTACCGCCCTTGCCGGTGACAGCCACCTGGATCAGCAGTTCTTTGGGCAGTTTGAACTCAGGAACCACATCGTAGGGCAAATAGGACATGGTACTTAATTTGTGTTTGATCCCCTCTTTGGTCAGCCGTTCAGAAATTTCGGCAAAAAACTTGAACATAAAAGCACTGATCGCCTTTCTTGCCTCAGGAGAGGTGATGGGTTTGCTGTTGTCCCAGATCTTTGCACAATTTTTACAGCGGCACCAGTAAAAGGAATCCTGGGGCATGATACAGAAAACACCGCCGGAAAAGGTCTTATAGGGCCATGACTTCAGGTTGCGGCTTGAAGCGGGCTTACCGGAAAAACAGGCTTTGACATCCTGATAGATCTCCTCTCTGATGCCGCTGGTGTAGCAGAGCTGCCCCGGGTGCGGCAGTGCGGGATCACAGTGCCGTTTGCCATCAGCCATGAGAGCAAAGTATTCAGGATGAGTTTTGCTGAAACGTTCTATATATTTCAAAAAGACCAGTCCGTGTCCGAAATGGATCCCCTTCTCAGAGGTGCGGTTGCGAATATGGGCGTTACATTCAAGGGGCCAGGTATTGAAGCGGGGATCAAAACTTCTGGCTCTTCCGGAATAGAAAGAGCGGAAGGACATATCAGGGGAGTCCATGATGTTGATCTTCTCAGGGAGCATCAGTGCCCCGCGACAGGGAATGACAGTACCTTTTTCACCGGCGAAAAAGAACCCGCCACCGGCAAAGCGTTCGAGGAAATCATACATGCCGCTCAAGGTGCCGCGCTGAAAATAACGATGCCCGGTGGCATATTTGCCGACTTTCCCTGTTTCAGAGTCTTTACCCGCAATAAAAAGTTTGTTCCCGGCACGGCGGATATAGAATCCTTCTGCGGGGAGCTTTTTCACATCGATCCCGGCTTTGCGGGCAACGGGACCGTCACCGACAACGATGGTGAATTTTCCCGGAGTGGGCTTTTTTACCACAGGGATCGTCTTTCCTGTGGCAAGTTTCAGACAGCGGCGGAGTTCGGCAGTCACATAATCTGTCACCGTTCCCCGGGCATCCTGAAGCACTTCGATGTTGGTGATCTTTTGGAGTTTACCTGAAACTTCAATACTTCTCCCTGCGGCCGCCAGAGTGCAGCACAGCAGGAATACTGCCAGCAGGAGACATAACTTTTTCATACCGTTTGACTTTCCTTTTTGAAGAGTTTTGAAATTGCCTCACGAATAAATTGTTTCGGGAACAATATAATATACAACGCAATAACAAAAATGCAAATTTTTTGAAATTGCCTCTTGGGGATTATTTTTTCTTAGGTTGCCAGTAGTACATCAACTCACTGGGTCTGTGTCCCCAGTTGGGGATCAGTTTTCTTCCTCTTGCATCCACATGCCCATCCATATAAAGTGAAATTGCAGTTCCCCGATGCGGGAATCCGACAGCAACAAAGCTTGTTGCAGTATCGTAGTAAGTAAGCTGCGGAGCCCGGGTGCATGTCGCCAAATCAGTTTCCGCCATATCCATGGTACGGGAAGGATGGCGGACATTGGTGATCTTTGTTTCCGAAGGCAGGCTCCCGTAACTAGAGCCGCCGCCCCAGTGGATGTTTATGCCGATGGTGTAAATCGTTTTTTCCGGCAGAGCTTCTCTGGAGGGACAGGTAAAAGGGCCCCTCACCCTTTTGTTGTCAATACGACCGTACATTCCGGAACTTACTTTAAGAGGGATATAGGGTGTAAAAAGTCCCTGAGCACCCACGCCGAAGGCATATTTTCTGTCGCTGTTTGCTTTACCGCATGAATTGTCATAAAGGGCAAAAAATCCGTTGTTGTCATCTATGTACATGATCATTGCTTTTCCGATGGTAAGAAAATTGTTGGAACAGCTGGTTCTTTTTCCGGCTTCCCGCGCCTGCTGCAAGGCAGGCAGAAGCATAGCGGCAAGAATAGCAATGATCGCAATTACAACCAACAACTCGATCAATGTAAAAAAATTCATTTTTTTCATCATAACTGTTTCCCCTGGACAATAAAATTGACAATAACGGCAGCTGCGATCTCAACAAATTGTAATATATTCCTCCTTCTCATTTCTTGCTTAAAACATTATTGGTACAGCAAAAGTCGATCAGATCCTCTATCTTTGCTTCTGCAAGACACTCCACCGTGTCAGCGGCGCCGTAGTAGATCTTGAGTGTACCGTCAGCTTCAGGGACTGCTCCTCCGGGGAAGATGACACCGCCCCGGAACCCGGTCAACTCGTAATCTTCTTCGGGGACCAGCAGAGGGCGGTCTGCCACTGCAAGAACTTTTGCAGGATTTTCAAGATCAAGCAGCATAACGCCTGCATAGTAACAGCGGTTCCAGTTCCGCTCCCATGCTGAAAAGCTTTTTTCCATTGTTGCCACGCCGTGGATCAGTGTCAACCAGCCATAGGGAGTTTTGACGGGGGGCGCTCCGGGACCGATCTTCAAGTTGGCATAGGGAAGATCTCTGACACTCAAGACAAGTTCTGCTTTTCCCCAGTATTCCAGATCCCGGGAACGGGAAAGCCAGATGGGATGTGCACCTTTGCCAGTCAGGAAAGGACGCTCCAAACGGCAATATTCACCGTTGATCTTTTCAGGGAATATCACCATGTTGCGGTTTTCCGGAAGGGAGATGGATTTGACCTCAAAGTTTTTAAAATCCTTCGTGACTGCCACACCGCCCCGGGTACCATATCCCTGAACTGCAAAACAGACAATGGCGCTTTCATCCAAATAGTGATCCGGGGATCGTACACCCGGCTGATCCCGTTCCCCTGAAGGGAAAAGACGGGTTCAGGCATGATTTCCCAGTTGACACCGTCATCGCTGAATGCCGCCCCTATATTGGTGGAAGGAGTCGTATTATCAGAGATCCCGGCGTAAAAGTCATCAAAATCTTTGGAACAGAATCCGTAATCATTGCGGAAAAGCATCACATATCTGCCTTGCCAGCGTGTAATGCCTGCGTTGAATGTCAAAGCGCTTTCATAAGGCATCATCTCAGGTGAAAGAACGATCCCTCTTTTTTTGACGAAATCAGGGGTTTTAAATTTGTTTTTCATAATTATCCTTTTTTATGCTGAGTGCGGACATACGGCGCATGAGCCGGGTCGGGAATTTTATGATCTGATAAAAATCGGCAGATGGATCCAATGCTGCTTCAACAGCCTCTTTGACAGCTCTCTGAGCGAGTTTTGCCCTGGAGTAATCAATGGTGGTGATTTCCGGAAATCCCGGAGGAAAGGGCAGCAGATCATTCAGATTGTCATAACTGACAAGCTGATAGTCCTTGCCGCAGGTGAATCCCGCTTTTGTAAAACAGTGTGCCAGTTTAAGAGTCAGCAGATCACTGCATGAGATCACCAATTTATTTTTCAAGGAGTTTAGGAGTTGTTCCGCATGAAACTGCACATCCATTTTTTCCACAGTGATAACTTTGATTTGTGAATTTGGGAAACCGTACTTTACAGCTGTTGATTCAAAGGCGCTTCCCCGGGAGCGGCCGTTGGGATGGGAGTGATGGAAAATAATGATACCGTCAAAGTTTTCACTTTTGCACAAAGCAAAGAGCTCGTTAATGGCATTGCTGTGATCCGGGATCACTTGTGTACAGCGCCAGTCAAGCTCATATTCGGAACGGTAGATCACCATAGGGATTTTCAAATTCCGTAAAAATTTTTCCGTGGAGTCATCAATATAGGAAGCACTGATCAGCAAAGAATCCAAACCTTTCAGAAGCCCCGGATCCCCTGTTTTAAGTTCTTCATAAGAGATCAGCCGGTATGTACATGGAGCCGTTTGAAGAGCACTGACGGCATTTTCATAGAAAATATCCACCAGCAGGGAGTGATAAAAGTCCGTGGAAATATCCAGATTGTCGGCAAATCCGATGGAGATGCTTTTTTTCTTCATGTTGCGGCTGACAAAATTACCCACTCCCCTGTGACGGACAATGAGAGACTCCTGAGCCAGTATATTCAAAGCCTTGTTGGCAGTCATCATACAGACGTTATATTTTTGTGCAATTTCTCCTGCCGATGGGAAAGGAGTTCCCGGAACCATCGAGCGGTTCAGGATCTTCTGCCGGAGCAATGCGGCAATGCAGCTGCATTTCGACTTGGAACTGATTTTTGAATTTTTTTTCATAAGAACTCTTACAGCACAGTTTCAAACTCCCATTTACAGCTCTTTGTGAAGGGCTTCTTTGGCATTTCATGAATGATTTTTGAAATTACTTCAACGAACAAATATAATATAACGGAGTTTGAAAAATTTTGCAACACCTCAAAAACATCAATACAGAACTATTTGAATAACAGTTCATTACACATGTTTAACATATCTATTACCTGTATATTATTTCTCTGAACCGGCACTTCTTTCAGGTTCCGATGAGCTTTGCTATTTGAAAGAATACTTCCTTCCCCAAGTTGAATTACAAGGGTAAAAAAATAAAAAAACGTTCTTTCAGCAGGATTTATGTTTTTTTTTCTTGAACCATATAACGGAAAAAATGGAAAATTTGCACATGATCTTTTTTGCGCTG
>JAFTIE010000179.1 GCA_017457065.1 Lentisphaeria bacterium | reverse complement strand
GAACCTGAGCAGGAGAAGAACCCTGAGCAGGAGAAGAACCCTGAGCAGGAGAAGAACCCTGAGCAGGAGAAGAACCCTGAGCAGGAGAAGAACCCTGAGCAGGAGAAGAACCCTGAGCAGGAGAAGAAATTTGAAGCCTCCCCTGTGCCCCGTCCGTGGACAAAAAAGAGTTCTTCTGCTGAGGAGAACGATGAGAATCTTCAGCTCTCTCTGCTCTGGAAGATCAGCAAAGACCGTTATGTCGTATTTTGCGGAAAAGGCAAAGAGGATCTGACGTCATGGGAGATCGCCATGGCAGGGGTGCTCGACGGCGCAGAGGTCCGGAGTGCCACTGTGAAAAAGCTTAAAGGTCCGAAACGTTTTCTCTATCCGGCGGGATCCATGCCGGACATTGCGGAAAATCAGGAGAAAAACGGTTCTGAAAAAACAACCGCGGAGGGAAAATGATATGCGCAGTATGACTGGATTCGGAAAGGCTGATGGACAGTTCGGAGAAAACCTTTTTTTTACAGTTGAAATATCAAGCGTCAACCGGAAACAACTTGAAGTGCGCTGCTCTCTGCCCCCTGAACTCAGCGGGATGGAAAGCTTGATCCGCCAGAAGATCGGCTCTTTTATCAGCCGCGGTTCCGTCAGTATCAAAGTGATGCTGCGGAAAAGCGGTATGAGTACTCAGAAAATAGATACCGTACTTCTGGGAGAGCTGGTCGCCATCGCACGGAAAATCAGGGAAGATAACGGACAGTCCTCTGAAGTCAATGTTGAAGAACTGATGACTCTCCCCGGCGTGATCGCCCCTGTGTGTGACAATGCTGATGCTCCGGGATTGGCTGAGGCTTTCGGCGCAGCTCTCGGTGCTGCCGGTTCTGCGTTTTGTTCCATGCGTTCCCGCGAAGGGGAGGCGCTCAAAAACGACCTGCTGGAAAGAACTGCTTTTCTCGAAGAGCTTCTCAAGCAGATCGAACCGCTGGCGGCAAAAGTTCCGGAAATCGCCAGAAAGCGTCTTTACTGCAAACTGGCGGCTGAAAAGCTTCAGGTGGAGCCAAATGATGAACTCTTTGCAAGAGAAATGCTTTTCTATCTGGACAAATCTGATGTTTCAGAAGAGATCACACGCTTGAAGAGCCATTTTGTTCAGCTTCACAAATTTTTTGAATCCAACGAACCATCAGGCAGAGGAATGGATTTTCTGCTGCAGGAGTTCTTCCGTGAGATCACGACTTTGGGCAACAAGGCGCCTTCCCCGGAACTTTCGGCTTTGGTTGTGAAATTCAAAACCGAACTGGAAAAACTCCGTGAACAGGTCCAGAATGTGGAGTGAAAACTGAAATTATGAGATGCGGCAAAAAATTAAAAAAACTTACCTGTGTCACAGCGGATCTGACCCGTTCTTACGAAGACGGGTTCGGCGTAAACTACACCAACCGGGATCATCTGCCCCGGCGTTCTGAAGTTGTCAGCGTGACCGATAAACTTCTGGAACTGCTTTTCCCGGGATTCGATCAGAGATTCCGGGGCGAGGTGGATACTGAAGAATTGGTGGAAATTTGTTTTGATGAACTGGCAAGCCAGATCTGCCGGGCACTCCACCGCAGCAACAGCAGTACATGCGGGTGCGATGAAGAAGCACGGTGCGAAGAAGCGGCATTCATGCTTCTTTCAGAGCTGCCCAATATCAGGGAAATGCTCAAAGAGGATGTGAAAGCTGCATATATAGGCGATCCTGCCGCTGCCAGCTGTGATGAGGTCATATTGAGCTATCCCGGTTTGAAAGCTATTGCCATTCAGCGTTTGGCACATGTGCTTTATGAGGCAAAGATCCCTTTCATCCCCCGTATGATGACGGAGTATGCGCACTCCTCCACGGGAATCGACATCCACCCGGGTGCCCATATCGGCAAAGGGCTTTTTATAGATCACGGAACCGGGGTGGTCATCGGCGAAACTGCTGTGCTGGGGGAAATGGTCAGGATCTATCAGGGCGTTACCCTGGGCGCTGTCAGTTTTCCCAAAGATGCCTGCGGCGCATTGATCAAAGGGCAGAAACGCCATCCCACCATCGGCAACAATGTGATCATTTATTCAGGTGCTTCTGTGCTGGGTGATATCACCATCGGCGACAACTCTGTCATCGGCGGCAACGTCTGGCTGACTGAAAGTCTTCCCGCCGGAACAAAGATCACTGCTGCCATGCCTGAAAACCATAAAAAATTCAATGGACAATCCAAATGAGCTGTACTGAAAATTACCTCGCTCTCGTGAAGGAGCTGGAGTCGGTCAAAAGTACCGGTGTCAAGCTGCTGCCGGTCTCAAAGACCGTTTCAGCGGAAGTCATCAAAGAACTTTATGATGCCGGAGTCCGGGAGTTCGGGGAAAACCGGATCGAGGTCCTGACCCCAAAGGCAGAGGCCTTGCCCAAAGATATCTGCTGGCATTTTATCGGCAGACTTCAAAGCAACAAGGTAAGAAAAATTTTGAAGGTCGCCAAAGTCATCCACTCTGTGGACTCCGTTGAGCTGCTGCAGCGCATCGACCGCATTGCAGGGGAGGAAAACTGCGTTCCGGAAATCTATCTGGAAATCAGTGTTTCAGGAGAAGAGTGCAAAGGTGGATTCCCTGTAGACCGTGCCATTGAACTGGCTCAGGCCGCTGTTGAAGCAAAAAATATCAAGCTCACAGGACTCATGACCATGGCGCCCCTTGAGGCTTCTGCAGATGAGTGCCGCAAGGTTTTCACCGGATTGCGGGAGTGCCGCAAGATGATTGAAGAAAAATTGAATGTGGAACTTCCCGGACTTTCCATGGGGATGAGCAACGACTGGCGTGAAGCGGTTGAGTGCGGCTCCACCTTGATCCGGGTCGGAAGTTCCATTTTTCACAAAATATGAAGCACCGGAAGATCCTTATCTGGTCTTTTGTTGCTCTGACAGGAGTGTTTATGATCGTCCGCATTGCCGGGTATTTGGCAGATAAGGTCATCTTTCAGCCCCCCGCCGATAAGTATCCGGAGCTTTCAGGCGTTGAGATGGTTGACATCGGAAATGCAGGAAAGATCGCTCTGCGCTTTACAGCGCCTCCGCCTGAGGGAGTGATTTTTCTTCATTGCCACGGCAATGCCGAAAATCTGCGTACCCTTGAATGGCGACAGGAGCTGTTCCGTTCCCGCGGATATGGTTTTTGTGCCTTTGATTACGAAGGATACGGGCGCAGCAGCGGGGTCCCTTCTGAAAGCGCTGTGCAGAGAGATGTGCTCCGGGTGTGGGAGTATCTTACAAAAGAGAAAAAAATTCCCCCCTCCAGAATCGTGATCCACGGTTTTTCTCTGGGGACGGGGGCTGCCGCATTTCTTGCGTCCAAAGTGGAAGGAGCGAAAGCGCTGATCCTTGAAGCCCCTTTTACCAGCACTTACGCTGTGGCAAAGATGCAGTGGTTCCCCGGGAACAGATTTTTGAATATCGATCATATCACAGCTGTCAAGAGCCCTGTCCTCATTATCCACGGAGACAAAGACAGGATCATTCCTTTTTCCCACGGAAAAAAACTCTACTAAAAAGCCCCGTCACCCAAACGCTTTTATCACGTTCCGGGCGCGGGGCACAACAACATCATTGCCACAGCAGGTGAAAACTACTGGAGCTTGCTTGCAGAGTTTCTGAAATAAGTTTACCCTCTGCAGTTGACCCATCCGGCGGCAATGGCACAGCACCAGGTCACCGAAAGAATGACCCACAAAATAACACCGTGGATCACAGGTTTCACTCCCAGTTCTTTGAGTTTTTCACGGCTCAGGTTGGACCCGATAAGGAAGAGCGTTGTCACCATCACGAATTTGGAGATGTTCTTCAACCACTTTCCGCCGTCAATCACATAGCCGGAAATCGCTTTTTCGCTGCCCAGAAGATCAGGCAGCCAGGTTACGATGGCAGCGGCAATGAGAAATCCGGGAATGAACCACGGAACTTTGAATTTGACTGCCCGCTTTTCCCCTTCGGCAACAGGAGCCACGAAAAAGGAGAGAAAGAGCGTTACAGGAACGATCCACAAGGCACGGGCAAGTTTCACTGTCGTCGCCACTTCAAGGGCCTTTTCGCCGTACTGGACTCCGGCGCCCACAACGGAACTGGTGTCGTGAATGGCAAGGGCAGCCCAGTAACCGAACTGATTTTCAGTAAAATCCAGTGCATGTCCCACTGCCGGAAAGACCAGCAGAGCCACGGCGTTAAGGGTGAAAACAGTTGCTGAGGCAATCGCCACATCATGTGCCTTTGCTTTCAGAACAGGCGCCGCAGCGGCAATGGCGCTGCCGCCGCAGATGGAGGTACCCACACTGATGAGATACATGGTGTCACGGCTGAGTTTGAGCCATTTGCCTACCAGCACTCCCAAGCCGATACCGGCACAGATGCCGATGATCGTATAAACGATGCCGTTGGCGCCCGCTTTGAGAACTTCCATGAGATCCATGCCGAACCCCATGCCTACGATAGTGGCTCCCAGCAAAGTGGAGGTGAACTTTGAAGTGTATTCTTTGAAAGGATTGCCCCAAGTGACGGCAAAGATGATACCGGCTATAACAGCCAGACCGGGTGCATAGTCTCTGGCTGGTTTCCAGAAGCATGGGACGGCAAAAAATGCCGCCGCCAGAAGCAGATAAACAGTTTTTCTGATGATCTCTTTCATTATTCTATCTCCTTATTTTTCAGTTGACATCCGTTGCGGGATTGGCACACCTTGCAATGGCGACTCTGCCGCTGCGTGCCATGTCTATGACCTCAAAGTCCCGGATCAGTTCCATGAAGTCATCGATGCGGTCGCTTCGTCCTGAAAGCTCCACCGCAATGGCGTCACGGCTGACAGAAACAACGCTGCCGTTGAAGATCTCAACCAACTGCAGCACTTGAGAACGGGATTCCGCAGTGGGAGTGCGGAGTTTGACAAGAGATATTTCACGCTCCACAAAGCCGCCCCCTGTAAGGTCTGAGACTTCCACGACTTCCACCAGTTTGTTGAGCTGCTTATGGATCTGTTCAATGACAGAAGCGTCACCTGTGGTGACAATGGTCATTTTGGAAAAGGCGGGATCGTTGGTTTCATGGACCGTCAGAGAGGAAATATTGTATCCTCTGCCGGAAAACAATCCGGAAACCCGTGAAAGCACGCCGAAACGGTTTTCAACGAGAACGGATATGGTATGTGTTTCTTTCAGATTTTCCATCACATTTGCTCCTGAAGCTGTTGACTTGACATAATTCACCTAATATACACCTTGATGAGGCTTTTTTCAAGTTCATGACCGGATGACGGAAAATAAAGAGCGCAGATGTTCCAGAACTTTTGACAAGGAAAACAGTTGTCCAACTGGAGGTGGGGAAAACGGAGCAGGGAAAGTTTTTTCGTCCGGCGCCAATGGGGCGGAAGGTGGGCGTTTTCCCCTTCTTTCTTTTTCTTCCTCCAGTTTTTGCAGAAGCAGTTTTTTACGGGAAATGATGTATTTGAAGGGAATGATCTTCAATTTTTCCGCTCTGGCATGGAATCCGGGTGTGTAGAAATGAGCTCCCAGAGCGGCAACATCTTTGAAGGAAACGGGGCGCTGGATGCAGACGGCATGGAGCACATAGTTGCGGATCCGGGCGCGTTTTTCCCGATCAAGAGGGGATTTTTTCAGAGCATGGCACAGCTTCTTTTTGATGTAGCCTGAGCGGAAACAGTAGGGATCACTTTCAAGAAAAAGCAGTGCTTCCCCGACTGCATCCTGATCACCCCGGCGAACGGCGGCAAGAAATTCAGGGGACTCAAAGAGGTAAAAGAGAGCAAATTGCTTGAACTGCTCCTTTTCAAAGTTGTAACATTGGCAGAAGAAATCTTTGTCTTCATCGCTCTGTATCAGACGGACAGCTTCCCGTATACGGCGCCGGGCAAGGGTGATCTCCCCTGCCATCCAGAGCAGTTTTTCCTTTTTCAGTCCGATGAGCATAGTGCTTCAAATCAGGGATTTGAGCAATTTTATATCCTCTTCAGGCAGTGCCGCTGCGGCGACCAGAGAGGAGATCATGGATTTGAAAACTTCAGGAGGCAGATCCCCCAGCTCTTCGTACTCCCCTGATTGGCGCAGAGCGATGAGATCGTCGATGGAAATCATTTCAGGGGCGGCAAGATTGAAGGCGTCCTCAGGGGACTCCGACCAGAAGCGCATGGAAAGGAGTGCCATTGGGTTGTGATTGACCAGAATAAAACGCCTTCCGGTACTTTTTTCCTGATATACGGTGCCTTGACGCATTTCCAAAGCCATGATAAAAACTCCTCATTTGCATTCAAAGATAATAAGCTGCTTGTCTGCAGCGAATGATTCCATGGTCTGCCATGCGGCGCTGCGGCGATTGGTGTCATAGTTGACGAAAATATCGTCGAAAACAACCGGCAGTGTTTCGTCATCCTGCTGCAGAGAATCGATGAGAGCCATGCGCAGCGCAAGAAAGAGTTGTTCCCGGGTACCCCGTGAAAGCTGAGCGGCGTTTTTACCATCAGGGAAATCGGATGTTGCCACTTTCAGTAAATTTTCCTTTGCTGAGTTGTAAACTCTTGTACAGGCGCCGCAGGTGAATTGTTCCATATAAAGAGAAGCCTTTTTCAAAAGTTCCGGCTGTCTTTCTCTTTCGGCACGTTCCACGGAACGTTCCAGTATGATCCTTGCCGCAGCCAGAACCAGATATCTTTCTGCTGCCGAACGCATTTTTCCACGCAGCTGTTCCCGGATATTCACTTCCACGGCGGTGTCGACTCCTTTTAGAAGAAGGGCAGATTCCCGTTTTTCGGCGCCTGAAAATCCGATTTTTTCTTCCCGCCGGATCTTCAGAGACCGGAGCGTTTCTTTCATCTGAAGTATCTCTTCTTCACTTACTTTTTCCTGAGGAAAGTCGGGATAAAGCTGTTCAAGCTCTTTCCGGCGCTTGGAGAGAGAGAGTTTTTCACTTTCATAACGGGCAAGTTCCATGGCTGCATGACGGCACAAAGCTTCATTTTCCAGACGCTTTTTTTCATGGAGCTTTCTGCGTTCTTCAAAGGCACGGATTTTTTCATCGTGGAGCTTGCGGCGTGTTTTGTACTCAAGAAAGGCGTTGTCAAGTTGTTTTTTCCGTGCCTCAAAAAGCTTCATCTGTTCCTCATATTCCTCCAGACGTTTCTGAAAGAGCATCAATTCATTGAGAAGAACGGGCAGCTCTTTTTCTTCAAGAACAGGATTGAAGGCAAAACGGAAGAAAAGATCTTGTTTCGCCTTTAGCACTTTATTTCTTTCAAGCAGATCCTTGTGTCCTCTGAGAAGGGGCAGGGGGAGGGCAAGGAGTATCAGCACTCCCCAAACATTGAGCAACCATGGTTTTGGATAAAGTACCGCAATCAGGATCACGGATACGCCTGCCAACAGACAGATCCCCAAAATAAGGGAAAGATTTTTCCTGAGATTTTTTTCGATTTTTTTCCCTTTTTCAAGAAGAGTATTCCACGTTTCAAGTTCACGCTCTCCAAGGGATGCGGCACGGGAGATGTCACATTTGCCTTCAAGAGCAGGGACGGTGGGGCGCTCAGGCGGTGGAGGAAGTGTGACATTTTCAGGCTCCGGCGGAACCTGAGGCGCTTTTTCTTCAAAAGGAGGCAGCACCTCAGGAACAGGCGCCGGGAGAGGACGGGCGGCAAATTGAGCTTCATCTTCAGCAAGTTTGCGGCGGAGTTTTTCTGCGTTCAGAGCTTTTTCTGCACTGTTGATCCGGTTTTGCAGTTCATCGATCTCCCTTTGGAGCGTTTGTGCCTCTGCTTCAAAATTTTCGGCTGAGAGGACCGCTTTTTCATAGGCAGGCATGGCTTGAGCAGATTGCGCAAGGCGTTTTTCGCTGGCACTGAATTCGCTGGAAAGCTGCTTCAAAAGGTGGAGCGTCCCCCGCTTTTTGAAGATATGTTCAGATTCAGTGACCAGTGTGTCCTGGATCTCAGAAAGAGAAATACCTCCGTTACTGAGAGCATTCCCGTAGAGACGGTTGCGTATTTCAGGCTCATCAAGTGCCCCGAATGCGGTCACTTCGTCCAGAGTTACGGCGCAGACGTTACGGTAGAAAACTTCGGAGATCTTTGTGTAACAGCTGATGTCGGAAACTGTTTCTGCATCACCATTTTCCGGGATGACCTTCAATTTCCCGCGTGCACCGTATCTTTCGAGGCGGAGCGGAGTTCCATCTTTCAAAGTGACCTCAAGAAATCCGCCGTAAAGCCCGGAGCCTTTCAGGGCAGGGTAGGGGTTGAGCTTGCTTCTTTTGTCGGGGAAGCCCCAGAAAATACGGCGGATAAATTCAAGGAGAGTGCTTTTGCCTGCCTCATTGTGCCATGCAAGATGGTTCACTCCCGGAGTAAGTTCAAGGTCAAAGTTGTGGAAAATACCGAAGTTGTCGATGTGCAGACGGCGTATGATCATTTTTTTGCTCCCTGATGGGTCAGCAGTTCCGCCAGCAGGGCGCTGCCCTCTTTGCGCAGTTCCTCGAAACGCTCCTGCCGGATAACGGGGAGTTCTCTGAAAACGGTGCGCATTTCCTCGTAAACGGATTCAAGTACCTTCTCTTCAGCGATCTCTTTTTCTGCCGCTTCAAGTTCAGCTATCTGAACAAGAGCTGTCTCAGGGGGAAGGGGGGTACGGGTCAGAATGACGATCTCTTCAAGATAGGCACCGGAACAGCTGAGATCAACGGCATGTTGTATCATATCACGGAGTTCTTCCCCATTGCAGAATCGCAATTCGGAGTCAAGTGTTGAAACTCCTGTGAGTTTCAGGCGGAAAAGGAGATCATTCTCCGTTTTGTATTTAGAGACAGCTTCAACTGTTTTGGTGAGCATTTCATCAAGGTTTGTACAGGAACCGGTGTTGACCTCAAATGTCTGGAACTCCAGAACTGAAGTCGGGTGAAAGGTCATTTCAATGCCTCCGAAACCATCGCAATCGACCACATAGCAGCCCTGTACACCCGGTTCGTGAATGTCCTTGCCCTGAGTGCAGCCGGAGTAGACGATGTAGGGCTTTTCGTGGAGAATACGGCGGCTGTGGACGTGTCCCAAAGCCCAGTAATCTACAGGCAGAGCCAACAGCTCTGCCGCCGATGCCGGAGCGGCGTGGAGATCGCCGCACAAGTTGGCGTGAACACAGGCAATGTGCATACCGGGAGCCCCTTTAAGGGCTTCGCCGGTTTTGACGGCAAGATTTTCAAGGACATTGAGGGAATCGTGTCCGATGCCGCCTACAGTCGCAACGATCTCTCCTGATTTGCAGACAGAGTGGAGTTTGACTTCGCCGGGATGGAAAAAAATCACATTTTCAGGAAGTTTCACAGACTTCGACCAGGCCTGGGGCCAGGGATCATGATTGCCGCTGCACACCAGAACAGGGATGTGGGCATCGTTGAGTTTTTCAAGACCTTTCTTGAATTCAAGACGTCCCTGAAGCGAGGGGGCACTCCGGTCGAAACAGTCTCCGGCAATGAGAAGAAAATCCACCTTTTCCCCAATGGCTGTCTCAACAGTGTTGTGCCACGCGAGAAAGGGCGTTTTTGAAAGAGTCCCGTCAAGAGCAGGGATCCTGCGGCTCAGACCGGTGAAGGCTGAGCCGATGTGAAGATCTGCACAGTGAAGAAAACGGAATCTGTTTCCCATACGCCGATCAAATCAAATGCGCCGCAACGGAACGTTTTTCGATTTCCCGTTTTGCTTCATCGCCGGTTCTTCCGGTATAGATCTGACGGGGACGGACCAATTTGGTGGAGTCTCCGATCATCTCTTTCCAGTGGGCGACCCATCCGGGCAAACGTGCCAGAGCAAACATGACAGTAAACATATTTTCAGGGATACCCAAAGCGCGATAGAGGATCCCGGTGTAGAAGTCTACATTGGGATAGAGCTGACGGTCAACGAAGTAACTGTCTTTGCGGGCGGCTTCTTCGACACGACGTGCCACATCAAGAAGGGGATCCGTATAACCGGTCAAAGCCAGATATTTTTCGCATTCTGCTCTGGCGATCTCAGCACGGGGATCGTAGGTTTTGTAAACACGGTGTCCGAATCCCATAAGACGGAAAGGACTGCTCTTGTCCTTGGCAAGACGGATGAATTTATCAACATCTCCATCCTCCTGGATCATGCGGAGCATCTCGATCACTGCCTGATTTGCTCCGCCGTGCAGAGGACCGGAAAGAGCGGAAATACCCGCCGAAATGGTGGCGTACAAGTTCACCTGGGCACTGCCGATAACACGGACCGCTGAAGTGGAACAGTTCTGCTCATGGTCGGCGTGGATGATGAAAAGCGTATTCAAAAGACGCACTGCATCAGGACTGATCACATAAGGACGCACCGGGGAGTCAAACATCATATTGAGAAAGTTGGCGCAGTATGAAAGATCCTGACGGGGATAGACTACCGGTTCACCGATGGATTTTTTGTAGGCAAAAGCCGCCATGGTACGGACGATCGAGATCACACGGGCGCAGGAGTCGTCGATGTTGTCCGCCATTGACTTCAAATCCACCTGAGGATAAAACGCCGCCATGGCGTTGATCATGGTCGAAAGAATGCACATGGGGTGGGCGCCTTGAGGGAAGTTGTCAAAGAAACGCCGCATATCCTCGTGGATCATGGAGTTCAGGTTCAACTGGCGGGAAAAATTCCGCCGCTCATTTTCACTGGGGAGTTCACCGTGAACGAGCAAGTATGCCACATCCACGAACATGACCTTTTTGCAAAGCTCCTGAATGTCATATCCCCGGTAACGGAGGAGCCCCTTTTCGCCGTCGATAAAGGTGATTTGGCTGTAACAGGAGGCAGTGTTCATGAACCCGGGATCAATGGTCACACAAGAGGTGTCTCGTCGCAGACCGGAAATATCGATTCCCTTTTCACCTTCACTGCCGATGACAAGCGGCAGCCGGATCTCCTTTCCTTCAACGGTAAGGAGTGCGTAGTCTTTTGAAGTCTGCGTCATGGTACACCTATGTAATTATACTGAATAAAACAAAAACTCTAATTAATATACATTCATCAGGTGATTTTGTCAAATCCTGATCGGGAAAAAAACTCAAAAGTTCAGTTGCTGTGGATCCGGTCGTTTTCCAATTTCAACGCTTCGAGTTCCATTGCAGCTTCCTCCCAGTCTGTTTCGCATTTGGCAAGTGCCGCTTCGACTTCGGCAAGCTCTTTTTTCAGTGCGGCAAAGTCAACTTTTCCGCCGCCTGAGAGCTTCGCCACCAGAAAAGTCTTTCTGTCAGAAAGCTCATCGTAAAGTTTTTCCAGCTTTGCCACTGCGTCTTTGGCTTTTTTCAGTTCGCCCTGAATGGCCTGACGGGCTCTTGCACGCTCCTGACGGCGGAGTTTTGCGCTGTCCTGAACCGGGGCGCCGTCGGAACGGACTTGAACTGCCGCCGGAATAAGAGAGGCGGATTTTTCCAGATAGTAGTCGTAATTACCGTAATATTTTTTGACTCCCTCCGGTTCCAGAGCAAGAATGGTTGTTGCTACGTTCCGGACAAATTCGATATCGTGACTGACGATACAAACTGTGCCGGGGAAGTCGCAAAGAGCCTGCTGCAGCAGTTCCCTGGCACTCAGGTCAAGGTGAGTAGTGGGCTCGTCAAGGAGCAAAAAGTTGGGGGGATTGACAAAGATCCGGGCAAATTGAACTCTGATCCGTTCTCCGCCTGAAAGAACACCGCAACGCTTCTCGGTGTCATCACCTGAAAATCCGAAAGAGCCCAGTATGTTCATCAAATTGGCTGTCGAAGCGCCTGCCGGGAGCGCCGCACGCACAGCATCATAAACAGACATTTCATCAGGGAGGAGCTCTGAGAACTCCTGTGCCTGATAACCGATAACAGCATGGTGTCCGGGTGTCACTCTGCCGGAACAGGGGGAAAGTTTCCCTGCCATCAGTTTCATCAGAGTGGTTTTTCCCCGTCCGTTATAACCGATGATACCCAGTTTGTCTCCGGTGTTGACTGTCAGTTCCAGATTTTTGAAGAGAAGATTTTTTTCATCGTAACCGAAGTCAACACCTTCAAGGCGCACAGCTTCAACTCCGGCATCAGGAGGCGCCGGAAAACGGATCACTCCTTTGTAATTGAGTTCATCCGGCAGGGTGATTTCATCCATGGAGTCCAGTTTTTTCTGCCAGCTTTTGGCAGCTGCGGCTTTGGTGCTTTTACTGCGGAACCGGTCTATCAGACGTTCCAAACGTTCTTTTTCCCGGTCAGAGTTACGTTTTGCAGCTTCAAGGGCATAGCGGCGCTGTTCTCTTTCCCGGCAGTAGAAATCATATCCTCCCGGATAGCGTGTGGCGGCTCCCTGATTGATCTCAACGATGATATCGGTGAGTTTCCGCAGCAGGAAACGGTCGTGTGAAATCAGGATCAAAGTTCCTTGAAAAGTTGCAAGAAAGCGGCAGAGCCACTCAACAGCCGGAATATCCAGGTAGTTGGAAGGCTCGTCCAGAAGCAATGTATCGGGGCGCGAGATCAGCACTCTTGCCAGAGCGGCGCGCATTTGCCAGCCGCCTGAAAAACTGGAAAGAGGACGCTTGAAATCACTTTCGGCAAAGCCGAGACTGCTGAGAGCCTGAGAGGCTTCCACATCCATGCGGTAAGCACCCAGATGTTCGATCATGGTCTGCAGTTCACCGTGGCGGCGCAGGACCCGCTCAAGATCTTCCTCAGGGATCAGATCTGCCGCCATATCGCTCTCAATTTTTTTGAGTTCTTCGGCACCGCTTTTGAGCTCAGGGATGGCATCTGCGGTAAAATCGAGAAGAGAGCGGGTAAGTTCCCGGTGGTCTATATGCTGGCGCATGAGACCGATCCGGTGATTTTTGGGAATGGCGATAGAACCCGAATCAGGCGAAAGTTCGCCGATGAGTATGGAAAAAAGGGTACTTTTACCGGCTCCGTTGGGGCCGACCACGCCGACTCTTTCACCCGGATTGATCCTGAGAGTAACATCACGGAGAATATCTTTCCCCGAAAAACTTTTGCAGATATTGCGGAAATCGATCATTTTCTAACTGTTGCTGTCTTTTGCTTTTTTTCAACCGGCATGACATACCGGAACCCTATATCATTCCCGCCGCGGGAAGAATAAACGATATTGGAATTTCTGGCTAACTCAGGATGTGAGAAAAATGAACCGCCGGCAATGGCATAATTTCCTTTAAGGCCGGAGTCCATTTCAGAAACTTTGACAAACTCACGCACGTTGCCGGAAAGATCCTGTACGCCGTAAATGGATTTGTCCTTCCGGACTGTGTCCACAGGCTCAACTGAGGGGGCGTTGATGACAGCGTATCCGGGTTTATAAACATTTCCCCACGGGTAAACGGTGCCATCGATCCCTCCTGCGGCTTTGCTCCACTGAGCACGGGAAGGCAGAGTCACGGGAGATCCCAGTATCTTGCTCTTGTAACGGCAGAACGCTTCTGCCGCATGACCGGAAATGCCTGTAACAGGATGTTTGAGAGAAAGTCCCGGACGCAGCAGTTTGCCGTTGGCATCCCACGCCGGATAGCCGAGCATGGAATCTTGTGAAGCAAAGTAATAGGAACAGAAACGCTTTTTCAGCCGGGGGTCTTCCAAAGATTTCCAAAATTCCAGATATTCCTCCACTGTGACCTCTGTGCGTTTGATCAGAAAATCCTCTTCAAAAGAACGGCGTCTGAAATGATTGCTGACTTCTGGAGTGTGAATAAACTCTCCGCCGGGAATGAATACCATGCCGGGAAGAATGACATCGGGCAAAGAAATATTGACGGTATTGACAGTGGCAAGTGAGGCACGCATGGGGATCCTTTGTGCCGCACTCCCGGGCGGCGTCAGCACCACTGAGTAAAGACCGATGGGAAGCTGCAGTTTGAAACGATCGATCCCGTCAGAATCTTTACCGGGGATGGAGTCCAGTTTTTTTACAGGCTGCCCCTTACTGTCTTCGATACGCCACTTTACGTTTGGTGAATGGTTATGGTAGAGCAGAACAGTTCCGATACCTGAAAGAGCATGGCGGAAGATCCTGTTGAGCTCCGGATCATTTTTTCTGGCATCATTGAAGATTTCCTTCCATCTGCTGTTGAGGTTTTTGGCAGCGCTGTGAAGTTTTTCATCATTGCCGCTCAGATTGTAAAATTCTGCCAGAGCACGGAATATCTGTTCTGCTATAGAGTTGACCCGCCGGAGACTTTTGTGTGTGGCGGGGATCCTTTCCAGAAAATCCAAAGTCGCTTTGAAGCTTGCTTCAGCTTCTGCGGCATCTGCGGCAATAGCATTTTCCAGGCTCTGCATCTGGACCAGATCCATGGTCCCGCGTTTCAGCTGGTTCACCCTTTTTTTTGCCTGCAGCAGTCTTTGGGAGCCATTCCGGAAACTGTTGATGGCATTTATTCTCAAAGATTCGGCATAAATGTTGTCATTGAAGGCGGTGTAAATCGAAAATCCGCACCACACCAGAAGGGAAAGGAAGATGGTAATGGGGATCAGAGGCCGGCGGAAAAAAAACTTACTGAATCTGTAGACCGGTGACGAAGCATAAGCATCGACCGGCAGACCGTCCCGGTATTTCCGCAGGTCTTCCATGAGGGCGTGGACTGATTCATAACGTTTCTCAGGAGTGCGCGCCATAGCTTTCAGACATATTGATTCCAGCTCTCTGGGGACCGGCTGGCTTTCAGGAGCACAGCGGCGGGGGGGGATGATCTTTTCCTGCACGACCTTTTTCTGGATCTCTTCGAGAGTTTCAGCCCCCTCAAAAGGAGAACTTTTCCAGGTGAGGATCGAATAAAGAACGCATCCGAGAGCATAGATGTCTGAACGTATGGAAGGCTCTCTGGTGTTCAAACTCAAATGTTCCGGAGCCATGTATACAAGAGTTCCGCCTATGGGCTTGCAGGGCCCTTCATCCGGGAAAGGAAATATTTTTTCCGGGGCTACTCCGGGCAGACAACGTGCCATGCCCCAATCCATGACAAGCACTTCACCAAAATCCCCCGCCATGAGGTTTTCCGGTTTCAAATCACAGTGAAGGATGCCATTCTGGTGAGCGTAGGAAACTCCCTGACAGGCACCGATAAAAATATCAAGGAGCCGGGGCAGGGGATACTTTTTCCGGTAGCCCGGACGGTTTTCACGAAGTTTCCGCAGCACTGCACGCAAAGTTTCTCCGGCAATGCGTTTCATGGAAAAATAAACTCCCGCATCGTCAAAGACCCCGATCTTGTGGACCGGTACGACGTTGGGATGTGCAATGTGGGCAGTGATCCGTGCCTCGCGGATGAACTCTTTGACACGATCGCGTTTTTCCCTGTAGCGGGGACGCAAAAGTTTTAAGGCAAGATTTCTTTCCAGACCGGGTTCTTTGGCAGCATACACTGCACCGAAACCGCCAATACCGATGGTATGGAGATTTTCGTATGCACCCAGGGAATTACTTTCGGGCAATTTGAGCAGTTTCCGTATCTCTTCGGGGCTCATTCTATCCTCCGCCTCTGCGGCGGAGTCTAAAAGTTTTGTCAAGTGCTCAGTTGATGCCTCAGAATGGTGCAAACTGTCAACGGAAGAATGAAAACTCATCTTTTACTTTTTTTTCTGAAACCGACGGGCAAGCTGTTTACTTTTTCCGGGGGCTGAATTTACGTACGGCTTCACCGAACCCGGTGACAAATTTTTCGCCCCTCTGTCTGACAACCGGGATCTTGAAAGCTTTCTCCCAGGCTGCAACATGGCTGAAAAGCAGGACCCGGGCTTCGTTGCTGCCTTTTTCAAAACCTGAGACCACTCCGACGAATCCCCCGTCTCTGGTGACAACGATATCCCCAAATTCAGCATTGAGCTGCATCGGGTTGCGGGATTTTTCGTTGCGGATCAGAAGATAGGGATACTTTTCCCGCGGATCTATTGAACAGCGTCCTACAAGAGCTGCGCTGTTTCTGCCGAATTTACGGCAGCTGAAAAGAAAGAGGTCATCAGTGCCTCTTTCGATAAGCTGTTTTCTGGTAATCAATTTCAAAGGTGTTCTGCCCGGCATGGAAACTTCAAATGCTCCGAGAGAGTCTCCCTGCGGAGTTTTGATCGCCAGCATGGGAGACGTCACACTTTTGTTATGTTTCCCGTCAGGAGAAGCAAGATCGTATGTGAGGATCTCTATTTTTCTGTAAAGCAGACTTTTTTGTGTTGCACCGATGAGAATGTCAAAGGGAGCGATCACCAGTGTGCGGTTGCCGAAACGGACCAGCACCGGAACAAGATCTCCGACCAGTGCCCGCCCCAGAAGGATACCTTTTTCCCGAATGGTGTAGTGCAATCTGACGGCAGAACCGGAGTAGCGCTTGAAGGCTTCAGCTGCCGGTTTGGCAGTTACCAGTTTGAACATCTCTTTGGTGGTGACCAGCTGTTGTTTTGCCAGTTTTGCATTCAAATCGCTCTGAGCGGCAGCTTTTTTACTTTCGTCAGCGATCTTTTGAGCTTCAACCAGCTCCTGACGTGAACGTTTGACCAGACCTTCCATTTGTTTCCGGTCTTCTCTGGCTTGGGTAAGTTCAAGCCGCAGCTGGGCTGCTGTACGCTCCAGTTTGCGCAGATTTCCTTTGTATTCAGCATTGTCTCTTTCTGCGGTGTTGAGTTTGCCTGTGGTGAACGCAAGACTCCTCTGGAGTTCGTGACGTTCAAGAGAAACTTTACCGATACGTTTATTCATTTCGCTGAGCGCATTTTTTACACCCGCAAGATCGGCATCCCGGGCGGCGATGGCGTTCCGGGCGGCGGCAAGGTCACGTTCAGAAAGGCGTCTTGCTGTTTCAGATGTACTGAATTGTTTCTGCACGGACCGGTATTCAGCAGCCAGTCTGCGGAGCTCTGCATTAGCGGCTCTCTCTGCCTGAGTCGTACTGGTGAGTTTTTGCTCGGCTGCCGCCAGACGCCGTCGTTCCTGTGCCAGCAGATCCTGTGTGTGTGAGAGTTTTTCTGATGAATTCCGGGAATCCAGCATCTGATCGCGCAGTTTGATTTCAAGTTCAAGACGTTTTCTTGCCTCGGACTCCAATCTTGCCTGAAGTTCTTCAGGGGAAAGCTTACCGGTGTTGGCGGCGGTGGCACGCCGGGCACGCTTGACCTTTTCGATGCGCTGCATGTTGTCGATCAATTCCCGGGTGATCTTTCGGACCTCTTCTGTTGAGTCAGCAGAACGTCCGCTGCGGAGCGCTGCTTCACGGAGTTGACGGCGGAGATTCTGGAGTTCCTGCTGACGCACTTCCAATTCCCCCAGAAGGAGCCTGGTGGTACGTTCATCCAACCCCACTCCGGTGCCACCGGTATGGGCAGGCACCATACCGGTCATCATTGAAAGCATCGCTGAGACCAGAAAGTCACAGATGACTATGAGAATGGCGCGATTCACTTGCCGACTCCTGTATTTTTCTCGTCAGTAAGGCGGAGCAGCCGTTGGCGGAAAGGATACTCCATGGTCAGTTTCAGCAAGAGACTGAAAATAATACCGATCAAGGTCGATGAATAAGCGATCAAACGGCTGCTCTGGGGGGAAAAAGTCATGACGAGAAAAGCCGAGACCGTTCCGAAAAGACCGACGTAAAGAGGGACATCAAAGAATATACCGGCATTATCAAGCTGTTTGATCTTGGTCAGCAGTGATTCTTCATTATTTTTGATTCCGCTGACCACCACATAACCGATCCCGAACGCCAGCAGCTGAAGGGCTGTGATCACTGAAAAGATGAGCATTGAGATCCATGCCGCCATTTTTGTTCTTGCTGCGATACTGGCGGGGGAGTTCTGGGCGACTTCACCGATGGTTTCGCCTGAATCTCCGGAAAACATCGTGCGCAGTTCAGGCGATTTGTCAAAAAGGATCACCATGCCCGTAACAAAGGCCACTCCGACAAAAAACAACAGCACAACAGGCAGTATCGTACGCAACTTTCCACGTTTCATAATATTTTCCTTATTTTATTAACGTTCCGGATCTTTGGAGCCAGATGGCTTCAGTCGCACATCCATCACAATAAGATACGCCATATTAGGCTAATATTCAAATCGGATTTGAATTTTTTTCACATTTTTTAGCAAAATTCAGCAAGTTATCTGTATCATTAAGGATTTATAATGGTTGCCATGTCAACATTTTTTTAAGCAATTTTCTAAAAAAACATTTGCAAAAAGCAATAACCCGGTATATAATATGCACGGTTCAAGTCCTGACGGGATGATTGCTTAAATGCAATTTCTCCTCTTCATAAATTACTCCTCTTAAGCTTTTGTTTCGCCGGGTCTTGAACTTTTTTTTGATGTTGCCACACTTTGTCAGAATTGGGACCGCTTTTTATATGAATGATACCCCAGACCTTTTTGAATGGGCGGAGCAGCAGTCCGCCGGAACGACAGCTTCGCAAGATACATCTCCGGCAGTGAGCAGGGAAAACGAATGTGTTCCCCAGGGCTCTCCGGTAGTGCTTGTGGATGCTTTCAGTCAGATATTCCGTGCTTTTTATGCGATCCGGCAGCTGAATAATCACCGTGGAGAGCCTGTGAATGCTCTTTATATCATGACCAAACTTCTGCTCCAGCTCAACAGGGATTTTCCTGCAGACAAGGGGGCTTTTCTTTTCGACTGCGGTAAAGTGGAGTTCCGCTTGAAGCTGTTGCCTGAATATAAAGCAAACCGCCCCCCCATGCCGGAGCCGTTGAAGCAGCAGATGCCCGCTGTAGAAGAGATGGCGGCAGCCTTCGGATGGCCCTTGCTCAGGGCGGAAAATTATGAAGCCGATGACTTGATCGGAGGCTTCGCCAACACTCTTTCTGAGCGTGTTTTCATCGTTACGGGGGACAAGGATCTTTCTTCTCTTGTGGATGAGAGAGTCCACTTGCTGAAACCCGCCCGTTCAGGGGGTGGTTTTGTTGAGTGCGGTCCGGAAGAGGTGGTAAGAGATTTCGGTGTTGTTCCTGAGTTGATCCCGGATTATCTGGCGCTTCTGGGGGACAGTGTGGACAATATTGAAGGCGTTCCCGGCATAGGTGCCAAAAGTGCGGTTGAACTGCTCAATACTCACGGCAGTGCTGAAAGGTGGTATCAGGAGGATGGAACACTCCGGATCGCTGCCGGCAAATTCAGTGCCAAACTTGAAGGCAGGCACTCTTTGATCTGCCGCAATCTGGGACTTACGCGGTTGAAATGTGATTTGCCTGAGCAATTTGCTGATTTGAAAAATGTGCTCAGTAAAAAGGCGCCTGATTGGCAGAAAATCGCCAATATGTGTGCTGATAATGATTTCAAATCTCTGCTCAGAGAGATTCCGGCAGAGCCGGAGCTTCCCAAGGCGGAGGGCGAACTTTTCTAAGCTGAAAAGGAATGGTAATATGAGAAATTTGACAATAGGGGCAATGGCGGCAATACTGTTGTTTTGTGCCGGTTGCGGAACTCTTTTTTTCAGCCACCGGATCGGGAAGCCTCAGTCAAAAGTAATTGACAAAAGAGTCTTTTACTCCAATTGTTTTCTTTGTCTTTGCGGAGTTATCCCCGGTGTGGTCGCCTTTATTCTTGATTACGAAAACGGCACTCTTTATTACACTGAGGCAGAGCTTCTTCCTGATGATCTGTTTGGCATGAAGGAGCGCGGGACAATGAAAAAAGCAGCACTTCCCGAACTGAATATTGAGAGTGCTGCCGCTGTATTGTCAAAAGCGATCGGGAAAGAGATCTCGCCGGAACTGATGAGGATTTCTCTCAGAAAAAATAATAGAACGGCTTGTTTTCTGTAAAAGTTTTCCTGAAAGCCTGAAATCCCGCACCCCGATCTGCGAAGGCAGTATAGATTTGGCTGTGTGAATTTGAAATTTTATTTTTTTTCAATATTCAGCTTGAAAAGTAGAAATCCAGGTGTTATATTAGGAACACGATGCTCCGGAGTAGCTCAATGGTAGAGTAGGTGGCTGTTAACCACTTGGTTCTTGGTTCGAGCCCAAGCGCCGGAGCCATTTTTGTTTTGAACGAGGCAATTTCAAAACTCCTCAAAATTGTCAAAGCGCCCTCGCTTCGATCTGATAAAGGGAGCGTTTTCGGCTGTTACCTTGCAGGTAGCACCCTCAAACTACCCTTTACAGCTCTTTGCGAATGACATCTTTGCCATTT
>JAFTIE010000018.1 GCA_017457065.1 Lentisphaeria bacterium | reverse complement strand
GGCTTTGGAGGCATCGGGGGCATAGAGATAATGATCTCCGGGGAAAAGTCCGAACTTAAATCCGAATCCGAAGAAAATGTAGCCAAATATCACACCAACGGCTGTGGCAGAAAGAAATCCCGGATAAAAGTTCCCTCTTTCTTTCCACCAGGGAACTTCCCCCCGGTAGAGCCGTCCAAGATTGACGATTGCCACCGCCCAGCAAAGAGTCCCCAATTCGACACCGTATTGCAGCAGAGGTGTTTTGACGTCATCTGAACTCTGAACGAAAAAGCCGCCTAAGATGGGGGCGCCGATCAACAGTAAAGCAGGGAATGAGGCAACTGCCCATAAAAGAGGAGAAAGTATGATGAAGGTAAAAAGAAAGTTCCTCGGCGAAAAGAGTGCGCTCCAGAAAGTTCCGGGACGTGTGAAGGGCGAAAGAGCCACCTCCAGTGGAGTGTTCCCCAAAGCTGCATAACGGAAATTCTGGGCATACACATCCGTATTTGCCGCCCATGGCTGCAGATAGAGAGCAAGAAAAGCAAACCATCCTGCCATCGCAAGAGACAAAAGAGCTCCCTGCCAGAAGCGTTTTTCGGCAATAAAAAGATAAACGCCCCAACCGATCCAAAATATGGCTACAGTCTCCTGGATCAAAAGCGAGAGAATAAAAGCAGCACTCATGCCCCACACATTTTTATTGCATCTTGCAATGAAAAAACAAAGCAGTGCGGGAATGAAGAAGATAATGGGGTGAAATCCGTAAAAAAGACAGAGCGTTTGCCGCGTATAAATAGGGAAGATCGCCGCTCCTGAGGCACATAAAAGAGCTGCTCCGTTCTTCAAGCCGCTGCTTTTGGCAAGAATAAAACTCAGGGGGATCGCAGAAACGATCACCAAGGCATTGATACTGAACACCGTGTTGGCAGAAGGGGAGAGCAGAAACGCTCCTGTCAGAAGAAAATTGACCAGAGGATTGAAGTGTCCGGCTGAACAGAGCCATGCTTTCAAAGAACTGTTTCCTGCCGCAAGGCGCAGATAACAATCAGCATACTGTCCCCAGTCACCATAGATCAGATACCATGATTTGAAAGCGGCACTCTGCAAGTAAAAACACCAGCATCCCATGGAAAAGGTCAGCAGTGCAACGAAAAGAAGGGCTTTTTTTTCATCAGGCTCAGAAAGTTTCCTGAATTTACGGTGCATCAACGCCCCGAATCGGAGCGCACACCAGGTGAGACTGATCAAAGCCAGACAGAAGATGCCGGTTCCGTATGTGGGCCAGAGAAAAACGCCGCCCATCAGCCACAGCGGACGCAAGACGTATTCAAGAAGCAAAAGTTTTTTTCTGCCGAAAAAGAAAACTGCAGCCGTTGCCAGAGGTGGGACGATCCAGAAAAGGGGCGTTGAATTCTTAAAGAAGATAAGAGCGTGTATATGGTTGACCGTATACACGCCAAAGGTCAGATCCCACAGTGCGGCAAATCCGGCAATCAGAGCTCCTGCCAAAGCCAGCAGTCTCAGTTTTTTTTTCATGACCGTTCCCGCAATTTACTCCGGAAAAGTTTTGCCCGCAATACTTCCTGTTCAGGATCCGGCAAAGCCAATCCTGCACGCATTTGCAGATGACCTGCCCCCAGCTCCAGAAAAAGCTCATTGACAGTTGCCGAACTGAGATGCTGAAAAAGTCCCAAATCAACACCGGTACGCAACGCAGAAAGAGCTTCGATAGCTTCATCTGCAGAGAGTTTGTAGCTATTCTGCAGCAATCCGAAAGCGCGTCCCACATGATCCAGCAGAGCGAAACGATCCCGATCCAGCAGTGCACGGCGGGCCCGGCGTTCATATTCGATCAACTGACGGATCACTGCGGAAAGCTGCTCTATAATATTTTCTTCACTTTCTCCCAATGTGATCTGATTTGAAACCTGATAAAGGTTGCCTGTATTTTTACTGCCTTCGCCGCAGATCCCCCGGACAGCCAATCCCAATTTCCGGATACCGTGGATCGTTGGATCGATCTGGCCACTCATCACCAATCCCGGCAAATGAAGCATGACAGAAGCTCTCATGCCCGTGCCCACATTGGTGGGACACTCTGTCAGATAGCCCAGTTCATCGTTCCAGGCAAATTCCATAACACTCCCCAGCTCATTGTCGAGAGTATTTACTTTTTTCCAACATGTTGCAAGCTCAAATCCCGGGGTCAATACCTGCAGACGTAAATGGTCCTCTTCGTTGATCATGACTGAAACTTTTTCATCGCTGCTGACCGCCAGAGCAGATGGGACCGGACTTTTTAAAAGTTCATTACTGGCAAGCCGTCTTTCCAGAAGGAGCAATTTTTCCAGTTCATCCAAATCATCCATCTTCAGAAATAAGCCTTTGCGGCGCCCCATGGTCTTTGAACGGGAACATCCCTCTTCTGCTTCACGGATCACCCTTGCGGCACTCTCTTTGCCCGCAGCGATCGGGTATGGCAGGCAGGAAAGATTCCGTGAAAGACGGATACGGCTGGAAATGGCGATGCCGTCCCCTGTCCCGGGGACGAGAAAACTGGCAGGATTCTGCAAGAGACGTTTGATTTCCTGATTCATTTGTTGTCCTCAGCGCTCTGCAGTGAGTCGAGTTCTGCTTTCAAAAGGTTGATCCTGTCACGGATCTGAGCTGCCTTTTCATACTCCTCTGCGGAAACAGCCTCAGCAAGGTTAAGCTGAAGTTTGTCTATTTCCATCTTGATGGCAGCGCCGCTGCGTTGTTTGCATTCGGGATGTTTCCCTACATGAACAGCCCCCCGCTGAACCTGTTCAATAGCCATAGTGACCCATTTTTCAAAGGTTTTATAGCAGTCAGAGCATCCGAGTTTGCCACCGGACCGACGCATTTTTGCCAAGGTCCAACCGCATTGAGGACAAGTCGGAGACGGCGTTTTTTTCTGCTTTTCGTTTTTCTCTTCCGGAGTATCAGGAGCTTTTTTATCTCCATTCATCTTGCCCACGTTGAAGATCACTTCTGCAAGGTTGAATCCGAACGCCCCCAATCCTCCTGAAAGCTCTTTCTCTTTGGCACATTCAGGACAAAGATTGGTGCTGATACATTTGCCGTTTTTCACCTCTTTGATGTGAATAGTGGCTTCTCTTTTTTTACAAATATCACACAACATGATCAGAACCTCTCTGCAAGGTCATACAAAACACTTCTACTTTCATACTATAATACAACTATGGGTGAATTTCAAGAGAAAAATACTTAAAAGCGTCTCTTTTTCGGGGAGAAAAGAGAAAAAGATTGGATTTTTTCGTGCATAAAGATTATATTATGCCGTGACCATAGTTTTTTTTGAGAAAGATCAGGATGATGGAAAAGAGGATTTTTACTATTCAGGGGATGCACTGTGCCGCTTGTGCCGCTGCCATTGAACGGGCAGTCAAAAAACTTCCCGGTTCGGAGGAAGCTTATGTAAACTTTGCCGCCTCAGAACTCTCCTTTGCAGGAAGTGACAGCGATGAAGATGTCATCAAAGCTGTTGCCAAAGCCGGATTTTCAGGAGAGCGATTCGTCAAACAGACTTCCCCGCAAAAAGATGCTGCTGTGCAAAAGGAGGAGAGCGCAGAAAAAAAGGAGTTATATAAGCTGCTTACAGCATGGATCTCAGGTCTTCTTTTGATCCTTTGTCATCATCTTTTCACCTCCCCCCTTGCTGAAATGCTTCTTCTGCTGCCGGTACTTTATGCCGGAGGGAAATTCTTTACCGGCGGTATCCCGGCACTTTTCAGAGGTGCTCCCGATATGAATTCTCTCATAGCAGTCGGTGTGCTTTCCGGATTGATCTACTCATTGATCTGTTTTTTCTTTTTTCCGGGAAAACCGCTCTTCTTTGATGCCGGAGCCATGATCCTCATGCTGGTCATGTTGGGAAAATTTCTTGAGGCTCGCTCCAAAAGGAAAGCTGCAGGAGCCGTGCGCTCTCTGGCGGCGCTGGCTCCTGAAAGCGCTCTGGAACTTCTCAATGACGGCAGTGAAAGAAAGATTTCTGTTGATGATGTCATGCCGGGTATGAAATTCAAAGTCCTGCCAGGAACAAAAATCCCTGCTGACGGGAAAGTGCTTTCCGGTAACTCAAGCTGTGATGAATCCATGTTTACCGGTGAATCGCTCCCCGCAGAAAAACATCCGGGAAGTTCTGTTTTCGGGGGCAGCATCAATAATGAAGGCGTGCTTATTATTGAAGGCGAAAGCCGATGTGATGACTCCATGCTTTCAAGGATCATTGCCACAGTTCGCCAAGCACAGGGATCAAGAGCCCCCATTGCCCGGATCGCTGACCGTGTTGCAGGCTTTTTTGTCTGGGCAGTACTTGGGATCGCCGCAGTAACACTGGTACTTCATCTTTTGCTTGGGAGTCCTTTTGCATCTGCCCTGAATCATGCCCTCGGAGTGCTTGTCATTGCCTGTCCCTGCTCTCTCGGTCTTGCCACCCCTATTGCTCTGATTTGCGGGATCGGCAAAGGTGCAAGTTCCGGGATATTGATCAAAAACGGTGCTGTTATGGAGGAAATGGCAAAAATCAAGGCGGTCGTCTTTGACAAAACGGGGACTTTGACCACCGGGGATTTTTCAATTACCGATATTCTTGTTCTTGAGGAAAAGTGGAACAGTGACAGAGTTCTTGCCATTGCTGCCGGATTGGAAAAGAATGTGACTCATCCTCTGGGGAAAGCCGTTGTTGAAGAAGCCGCAAAAAGAATGATCGAAGCTCCGGAAATCAGTGAAATCGAAAATATTCCGGGATATGGTATCAAGGGCGTTTTTGCGGGCAAAAAATTTGAGATCTGCCGGGATGATGACAAAAATATTTCAGCAAAGGGCAAAAGTTCCATGGTTCTGAAAGAATACGGCACCACCGTTGGGAAAATATTGCTGAACGACACTTTGAGAGAGGAAGCCCCTGAGACAGTCAAAGCATTGCAGAAAATGGGGCTCCATGTGGAAATGCTTACAGGCGACAATCCGGGGGCAGCGGCATCTGTGGCGGAAAAACTGGCTCTTGACGGATACCATGCCGGTTTGATGCCTGCTGATAAAAGTGCCATTATCAAAAGGTTGAAAGCTCTCTACGGTTCCGTTGCCATGGTAGGCGACGGGATCAACGATGCTCCGGCTCTTGCTGCTTCTGACGCCGGGATCGCTGTGGGCAGCGGCAGTGCTGCGGCTATTGAAGCGGCAGAGGTGGTGTTGATTTCCAATAATTTAAAAAATGTTCCGGCGGCATTTGAATTGAGCCGCCGGACTATGAGGATCATCAAGCAGAACCTCTTTTGGGCTTTCGCCTACAATATGATCGGTATCCCCCTTGCTGCAGGTGTTTTCGGGGCATTTCTGTCTTTTGCAAATGTCAGTCCGGTTTTCTGTGCCGCCGCTATGGGGGCAAGCTCCGTTACCGTGGTGCTCAACGCTTTGCGTTTAAGAGTTCAGAACTTTTCCACAGCCGCCCCGAATTTGCGGTAAAGGGCATACCTTTCGTCACAGTTTCTCTGGGGCTTGTAAACTTTGCCGCAGCCGGATTCCATGGCGCACTGAGCGCTGCAAATGTCAGGGTGGACCTTTGAGGCAACGGCGCCGAACATGGCGGCCCCCAGAGCACAGGTCTGCTCTGAGTTGACGATAGATACGGGCATGTTCAGAGCATCTGCACAAAATTGCATGACAAAGGGAGATTTTTTGGCAATGCCCCCTGTGGCTTTTATGTTTTTGATTTCCAAGTTCTGCTCTTTGAAGCGTTCAAAGATGGCACGGGTACCGAAAACAGTTGCTTCGACCAATGCCCGGTAGACCATGGGAGGAGTCGTCCCCAGAGTCAGACCGGAAAGCGCTCCCGTCAGGAGCGGATTGGAGTCAGGAGTACGTCTGCCGTTCATCCAGTCAAGTGCCAGCACTTGAGAATCCGGCAATGCCGCCGCCTCTTTTTCAAGATCAGCGAGAGAAACTTTGCTGCCGCTCCACTCCAGAAAACGGCGGAACCAGGCATAGATATCGCCGAAGGCGGACTGCCCTGCCTCCAAACCGGTGAATCCGGGCAAAACGGAGCCGTCAACTTGTCCGCAAATACCGGGGATGCACCGGTCTATGGAGGGCATGACGATAATATCACATGTGGATGTTCCAAGCACTTTGACCATTTCTCCCGGGGAGATC
>JAFTIE010000178.1 GCA_017457065.1 Lentisphaeria bacterium | reverse complement strand
CTATGCTCAAGCCATTCTTGAATTGATGACGGCAGAGTGCGACGAGGAAAGTGCCAATGATGCTTTGGCGCAGATCCAGAGTGTTTGCGACTATGCTGTTTCTCAGGCGGCGACAGGCACTTTGCCTCCAATGGAACTTGACTCAGGTGACGCTGAACCGGCAAGTGCTCAGGCTGAGGCTGTCGCTCCTGCTCCGGCGGCTCAGCGCTCTGTTTCACGTCAGGGAGCACCTCCGCCCCGGCGGGGAGGGGCAGTTCCTCCGCCCCGGCGTGCCGGAAAGACTCCCCCTGTACGCAAAGGCACTGCGGCAGTTGAAGCTGCTCCTGTTGCAGGAGGCGATGATGAGGAAGATGCCCCCGTCAAAAAGGGCGGCAAACGTGCCGGACTCGTGATGGATACTCCCCGGGTATTTGCCGATGTGGAGGTGGATTACTCAGTCATTACAGGGTATGAATCTTTGCCCAGTTTGTCTGATACAGCTTATCTTGATGATGGGGGGCTTGAAGAGAGAATGATCTATCTTTTGAGCTGTCTGCGCTATCTCGGATGCAGCGATCTGCATATTTCTGCAGGTGCACCTCCCTTTGTCAGACGTCAGCTCAATATCGAGCGTATCGACAGTTATGTTCTGACTGCTGAGGATGCCGAAAGACTCAATCTCTGTCTCCTTTCCCCTGAGCGCAAGCAGTATTTTCAGAAGGAACAGGATTGCAGCTTTTCCCTTGAGGTGGGCGCCAACCGTTTCCGTGTCTGTCTCATGATGCAGAAAGACGGTGTCTCCGGCAGTTACCGTCTGGTTCCCGATCACATCTGCCAGCTTGAAGAACTGGGCTTTATGGAACGGGATGCAACCACCATCAAGAAGTTTCTGGACTTCAACAACGGTCTGATCCTTGTGACAGGTCCTATCGGTGCCGGTAAGACCACCACCCTTGCCGCCATGGTCAATGTTGCCAATGAGAAACGGGAAGATCATATCATTACTGTTGAAGAGCCCATTGAGATCCTGCAGCTTTCCAAGAAGTGTGCTGTGACCCAGCGTGAGATCGGCAAACACACCATCTCTTATCACTCCGCTCTGAAGGCTGCCTTGCGTGAAGACCCTGATATCATCGTTGTGGGTGAAATGCACGACCTTGAGACCATTGAAAACGCCATTACCGCTGCTGAAACGGGACACCTTGTTATCGGTACGCTCCACACCGGTGATGCTGCCAACACGCTGAACCGGCTTCTGGATGTGTTCCCGCCCTCGCAACAGGCGCAGATCCGTGCCATGACCGCCGGAAGTTTGCGGGGGATCATCTGTCAGAAGCAGATCCCCAACGGCTCAGGAGGGATCGAACTTGTCTATGAGATCTTGGTCAACTCTCAGGCGGTTGCCAACTTGATCAGTGAAGGCAAGACCTATCAGCTCAAAGCCACCATGGCCATCGGTTCACGATTGGGCATGTTTACCATGGATCAGCTGATCGTTGATAAATTCAACGCAGGACTTCTGACTTATGAAGCTGCTCTTGCCCGTATGACCGACAGCGAAACCATCGCTCAGATGGAGCGGATGCACGCTATGGAAGAAGCCAAAAAACTTGTGTCTAACAAATAATCTGAAGAGTTACCGATATGAGCGACGAACCGATTATCAATCATTATCTGCGGCAGATGCTGGAGCTTGGCGGCTCAGACTTGCATCTTTCCATCAACTTTCCTGCCAAGGCACGTATCCACGGCGGGATCCAATGTCTTGACGACGAAGTCATCACTTCTGAAAAAATGGAGTATCTCATGAAGGAGATCTGTTTCCCGGAACACCGGTGGACCACCTTTATGAATACCCACGATCTGGACTTTGCGCATGAGATCCCCGGACTGGCACGATTCCGCTGCAACTACTTTTACAACTATCACGGCATGGGGTGCATCCTGCGTCAGATCCCCAGCAAGATCCTTACTCTTGAGGACCTTCATCTGCCTGATGTGCTGCGGGATATCTGTGCCTTTCACAGCGGCCTGGTGCTGGTTACCGGTCCCACGGGCTCCGGTAAATCCACAACACTTGCGGCGATGATCGACTACATCAACGCCACCATGAGTAAACACATCATTACCATTGAAGACCCTATTGAGCTCGTTCATCAGAGCAAGATGTGTACCATTGTCCACCGTGAAGTGGGTATCCACAGCAAATCCTTTCCCACGGCACTGCGGGGAGCCATGCGTTCTGACCCTGATATCGTATTGATCGGTGAGATGCGTGAAAACGATACCATCCGTTTGGGACTGACTTGTGCTGCCATGGGAATGCTGGTCTTCGGAACGCTCCACACCAATAACGCTCCCAAGACAGTTGACCGTATCATTGACGCCTTCCCCGCCGACGAGCAGGCTCAGATTCGCACTATGCTGGCTGAGTGTCTGACGGGAGTCGTTTCCCAGCTTCTCTGCCGCAAGAAAGGCGGCGGACGTGTGGCGGTGCACGAGGTGCTTCTCAGAACTGACGGTCTGCCCAACGTGATCCGTGAAGGCAAGATCTCCAGCTTGCGTACTATCATTGACGCCGGCGGAGACCGGGGCATGTGCTCTATGGAGGCTTCTCTTGAGCGTGAGCTGCTGGCAGATAAGATCACTGCCGAAGAAGCCTATATGAAATCCAGTGACAAAAACCGGTTCCGTGCCGCTTATGAAGCGGAAAAGGCTGCCGCAGAAGAGGCTGAAAGGCTGGCAGCAGAAGCCGCTGCCGCTGCCGCCGCTGCCCAGGTTGAAGGGGCAGAAGCCCAGTAAGAAGAGTTATGTGGAAGATTTGGCTGAAGATCTGCGCCGCCCACCGTTCTGACGATCAGACCGAGGCGGCGGCAGTGAATGAATTTTTTTTCCCAAAGTTCACCCGGGCGTTTTTTATCAGGACAGCTGTGGTGGCGGTGGTCGCCATAGCGGTGTTCCGTTTTGTTTTCCGCCCCTGTGTTATTGACGGGGGGAGTATGCTCCCCAATTGGCCTGAAAAGGGGTTTACATTCTGTTTCAGGTGGCGCTATCTCTTTTCAAAGCCCCAGCGGGGCGATGTGGTGGTGGTGCGTTTCAGCAGCAAGGTCTTTTATCTCAAGCGTGTGGTGGGAGTACCGGGGGATACGGTGGCTTTTTTCAGGGGCAGACTCATTGTCAACGGCAAAGTGGTCAAAGAGCCCTACATCAAATATATTTCCAATTGGGATCTGCCCCCCCGCAAGGTTGAAGCAGGGCACTATTATGTGGTGGGCGACAACCGTTCCCAGCATATCTCCGAACACAAATTCGGACAGGTGCGCGCAACAAGGATCATCGGCGCACCTCTCTTTTAAGAAACAACGCTCAGGATGCAAGACCCTGAGCGTTTTTTTCAGTAGTAAAGGTCGAACTGCTTTTCATATCCCGGCTGAGGGACCATGGTGTAGAAGCAGGAGTAATAGGTTCCGTATCCGGGGACGATCCACTGTCCCGGGAACTTGAATTTGTGGCGCATTTCAACATGCCCGTCAGCAAAGAGGGCTGAAGCCTTGGGATTGGCGCCGCCGCCGTGACGGTATCCGATACCGTTTGTTTTTGACTGCTCGTAAAAGTTTTCCACATAATACTGCGCCCGGCTGGAAGGAGAGGAGGTGTCAGCTTCGACATAAGGACAGTAACGGGCAGGGCGGCGGATCTGCGCCCGGCTGTAGCGTCCATTGTATACATGATCGTACCCCACCATGGAAATACCCATACGGGCATCTGTCCCCGGCTCATAAGATCTTTTGAGTTTGGGGCAGGCAAAGCGGCAGACGCGCACTTCAGATCCCCATTTGCGGACGCTGAAGATATATCCGGACTGGTTGACTCCCAGATACCGGGCGTAGGGACCGGCTTCGCCGGGGCGGGTGTTGCCTTTCCAGGCGACTGAACTTGCCCACATGGCAGAAGAGGTCGACCAGCCGCCGGATATGCCGTATTGCCCTCTGGCATCGTTCCAATAGGGCGCATAGAATTCTTTGTTGTCGTCGCAGTATGCAGAGGTTGCGGAACCCAAAGTTTTCATGTTGTTGATACATGTGGTTTCCGCAGCTCTGGCACGCGCCTGCTGCAAGGCAGGCAGCAACAGGGCGGCAAGAATGGCTATTATCGCAATTACAACAAGAAGCTCTATTAAGGTGAAGCTGTACAGCTTCACCTGCCCATGGGCAGGTGAAAAAACTTCTTCCCTGCCATAAACACGATCACAGCAGAGATGTGGTCTTTTCACCAACAGTTCAATCAGCGTAAAACTTTTTTTCATAGCACGATCTCCTTATTTTACGTTCGCTGAGAGCTCCGGCTTCTTCCCGCCGCCGTGGACGGGAAGATATCAGGACACTTTGAAAAATCAGTCCAGCAGTTTGGCGACGATCTTTCTGAATTCGTCTGCGGCAGGAGAGTTTTCCAGACGGACAAAGGGCGCTCCGTTGTCCCCCCCCTGACAGATGGCAGGGTCAAGAGGCAGTTTGCCCAGGAAAGGCACATTGTATTTGGCGGCAAGGGCTTCACCGGCGCCGGTGGAGAAAATGGCGGTCACTTCGCCGCATTTGGGGCAGATGAAGGTGCTCATGTTCTCAATGATACCGGAAACAGGGAAGCCCAGCTGGTTGCAGAAGTTCAGAGACTTTGCCACATCAGTGGCAGCCACCTGCTGAGGAGTGGTGACGATAACAGCTTCGCCGGACTCCAGAAGATTCTGGCAGACGCTCAAAGGTTCGTCGCCGGTGCCGGGAGGACAGTCGATGACCAGAAAGTCCAGTTCGCCCCAGTTGACCTCACCCAGAAGCTGTTTCACTACGGCGATCTTCATGGGACCACGCCAGATCACAGGGGAGTCAGGGGCATCAAGCATCATGCCGAGAGAGATGACCTTGAGGGTCCCGGCTGTGATGGGTTCGATCATTTCCCCGTCGGAAAGGGGCTGTGCGGACTCCATGTTGACCATCTTGGGGATACTGGGACCGTGGAAGTCAACGTCAAGAAGTCCCACCTTGAAGCCTTCCATTGAAAGCGCCATGGCGAGATTGGCGGAAACGGTGCTTTTGCCCACGCCCCCTTTGCCTGACATGACAACGATCTGACGTTTGATCTTGCTCAGAGCAAGACGCATCTTGCGGTCGCCGTCATCTTCGCACTTGTGTCCGCAGCTGGAACAGTTGCCGGAACATTTTTTTTCTTCTTCACTCATTTTATTCTATCCTTTCTTTATATTAAAGTTGTTATTGCATAATGGTCCTTGCCAAAGTTGCCGCATCGGCATTTTCTTCAAGGGCTGCCAGACGCAAAACGAAACGGTAGCGTCCGGGATTGATCTCATACTCAAGGCGTACATCGGGACCGCAGGTGGCAGTTCCCAGCCCCCGCTGACGGCAGTCGCAGTTGACGAAAACCCCATCTTCTTCACGGAGTTCCCCTGAATGGAGTCTCCGCCACAGCTGGTCGATGGAGTAGCGCAAGGCGGAAAACTCCATGGTGCCGGGGGCGGCGATCAGGAGTCCTGTGCCGGGCGTGCCGCTGCGGAAAGCGGCATATTCCACATTCATGCGGTTGCCGTTTTCCTGAGGCATGATGTAGGGAACGAACATCTCTTCTGCAGTGGTGCGGAACTTGCCGGGATAGCAGCAAGCCTTGCGGTCGCAGTAGTTTTCCCATGGTCCCAGACCGAAGTACTCGATCCTGTTGAGAGTTTTGGGGAGTTCCAGAGTGACACCCAGCCGGGGGAGCCGTTCAAACTCTGCGGGGACCTGATATTCAAATGCCGCTTCGATGGAACCGTTGGGGAGTGCTCTGAAACTCTGGAAGAACTCCAACTCTTCCTGAACGATGCCGGGGGCACGGACGATGGAGTGGAGTTCAACGGTGTCATCAGTGACCCGGAATTGGTCGGTGGTTTCCTCAACCTCATCCAGACCCTTTTCCAGCCACTTCCAGAGCATACCCGCCTTGCGGCTGGGGTTTTCGCCTTTACTGCCCCGGTAGGGACGGTAGTTGAGGTCGGTCTTGAGGATGATACCATCGTTGTCGGTGGCGGCTCGCCACAAATTGAAGGTGAATCCCTGCTGCAGCAGCTCAACGCCTTTGTGTTTCAGTGAGAAAAGTCCTCCGTCGTTGAAAGAGGCACACAACTCTCCGGCAGTCAGTTGGGCACTGCCCGGCATGGAACTGCAGGAACATGCCGCAGGCGCTTGAGGAAGGACACTCTTGTAAAGCATGGGTTTGATCTCAAAGGAATCCCATGCCACTTCAAAGCCTTCTTCAGCCCAGGGAAGGGCTTTTTTCAAAGTGAAACTGACCTTGACGGTACACTTCTGACCGGGGAGAACGGCGGGGAGTTCCAGAGGCAGCCTGGTGCGCCACCTTGAACCGGCATTGTCGGGTGCGTTGAATCCTGAGCGGTCATCGGCACCGGCAAAACCGGTAGCGGTGGGCAGAATGACAGGCATACTTTCCACTCCGGAGCGGATCTCATCACCATCCACGCAAAGTGACCAGTTCAGCTGCAGATCGTCAAGAGTTGTGAAATAGCGGCAGTTGGTGATTTCGATATTGCCCTGATCGTCCATTTTGCGGACCTTGACGGGGCGGGCAAGGTATTTGAACTCCCAGAGGGCGGGGTGGGGAGTCCGGTCGGGCCAGACGATACCGTCGGTGCAGAAGTTGGCATCGTTGGGCTTGTCCCCGAAGTCTCCGCCGTAGCACCAGTACTTTTTGCCGTCGGGGGAAGTTTTGGTGATACCGTGGTCAAGCCACTCCCAGATGAATCCCCCCTGAACGCCGGGGAGTCTTTCAAAGGCGTCAAAGTAGTCGGCAAGGCTGCCGTTGCTGTTGCCCATGGCGTGAGAATATTCGCACAATATGAAGGGGCGCTCATCCTTGTTCAGCTGGGACCAGCGTTCAAGGATCTCGATACCTGAGTACATGGAGGAAACAAAATCGGTAAGGAGCCGTGGGGGACAGTTTTCCCACCACTGACCGTTCTGACCACGGAGCAGACACCCTTCATAATGTATCAGACGGGAAGGATCACGGAAACGCAGGAATCCCGCCATGGCGCCGTGGTTGGGACCGGAACCGGATTCATTGCCCAGACTCCAGGCGTAGATACAGGCGTGGTTTTTGTCTCTTTCAAACATCCGTGCCGCCCGGTCGGCGTAAATGGCGGTCCACTGGGGATTGCGGCAGAGGTCATCGTAAAAGGCGTGGTGCTCCAGATTGGCTTCATCAATGACGTAAAGACCGTACTCATCACAGAGGTCGTAGAGCTCCGGCGCCGCAGGGTAGTGGCTGGTGCGGACGGCATTGACATTGAAACGCTTCATGGTGATGATGTCCTGTTTCAAAGTCTCATAGGGAACAGCCTTCCCCAGTTCGGGATGGTGTTCATGGCGGTTGACGCCGTTGATCTGGACTCTTTTACCGTTGACCAGAAACTCCCGTTTTTTCACCTCATAGCGGCGGAATCCCACCCGGAGTCCTGCTGCATCAAGGATGTTGCCTGCTTCATCTTTCAGCTCGGCGCAGAGAGTGTAAAGGTCAGGTGTTTCGGCGCTCCAGCGGCGGACGTTGGGCAGTTTGACCTGAGTCATGCGGCGGACCCGTGCCGGATCCTGACTGTTGCCGAACATGCCGAAGGCGTTGCAGCGGTTCACATCCTCCTGCCACGCCAGAGTACCGTCGGGGGTGAAAAGAGAGGCGGTGACGGTGAATTTTTGGGGGACTTTGCCGGGGAATCCGCAGAAGATCTCAAGATCGAGGACGCCGGTGCGCAAATCTTCTTCCAGAGTGGTGCATCCGAAGATGTCGCCGATATAGCTGAAATTGGTGTTGTAAAGGTAGACTGAACGTGAAAGTCCGGGGAGATACCAGTGGTCCTGATCTTCAATGAATGTGCCGTCTGACCATTTGATGACCACCACGGTCAACTCATTGGTTCCAGCTTTTACAAGAGAGGTGATATCGAACTCTGCTGCTCCCCGGGAGTCTTTGGAATCCCCGGCTTTAGTGCCGTTCACAAAGAAGACGAAGTAACTTTCGGCACCTTCAAAGTGGATCACTGTGCGCCGGGAAGCCCACTCTTCTGAAAGTTCAAAAGTGCGGCGGTAGACCCCGGTGGGATTTTCTGCGGGAACTTCGGGGGGCAGTTCGGGGAAGGGCATCTGCACGTTGGTGTAATGGGGGTGGTCAAAGCCCCGCATGGTCCAGCAATCGGGGACCTGTACATCACACCAGGCATCTGCGGGGGCGTCGAAGGTCAATGTTTCAGGAGATGTGGTATAACGGAACTGCCATGTGCCGTCAAGATCCATGGTGTAAGGGGAAAAGGATTTGAAGATCTTCTTTGAATCTTCAGCATCGGCAAAGTGATAAAAGTTTGCCCGTGCCGGCAGCCGTCTGCTGCCCAGATGTTCGGGACTGGTGAAGTCACTGCGTCTGATTTGCATAATATCATCTCTCAGTTTGTTAATAAATGTCTCTTTGTATATAATATACCCCTTCAAGGTGATTTTTTCCACACAAGTTTTGTGCAAAAAGAACTTATTAGTGCGAAAACAGGAATGAATGATATTTGCCGATTTGCTTTTTCTGGAAAATGTGATATATTATATTTTCAATTGTTGTCAAAATCATTCAGGAGTTTGATTTTATTATGAGTGAACTTTACGAAAAAACCGTCGGACGGATCGAATCCAGTGTTATGCCCACTTATGCGCCCAAGCAGCTTTTTGTCCGGGGCGAGGGCTGCCGCCTCTGGGACTCTGACGGCGTGGAGTACCTTGACTTTACTTCAGGTATCGCCGTCTGCAATCTGGGACATTGCCACCCCCGTGTGACAGCTGCCCTGACAGGACAGGCACGGACTCTGGTTCACGTTTCCAATATCTACATGAACTCCATTGCACCTGCTCTGGCTGAAAAGCTGGTCGCTGAATCAGGCATGGATGCAAAAGTCTTCTTCTGCAACTCCGGCGCCGAAGCCAACGAAGGTCTTATCAAGATCGCCCGTAAATACGGCAATCAGACCGGGCGCAACGAGATCATTTCCATGGAAAACAGTTTCCACGGACGCACCCTTGCCACCCTTGCCGCCACCGGCAGAAAGAAGTACCGTCAGGGATTTGAACCCGATGTGCCCGGATTTTCTCAGGTCCCCTTCAACGATATCGAAGCTCTGAAAAATGCCGTTACTGACAAGACTTGTGCCATTATGCTTGAAATGGTTCAGGGCGAAGGGGGTGTGATCCCTGCTGATCCCGAATATCTGAAACAGGTCCGTGCCCTCTGTGACGAAAAAGATCTGCTCATGCTCTGCGACGAGGTCCAGTGCGGCATGGGAAGACTCGGCACCCGCTTTGCCTTCCAGAGTTTCGGCGTTGTTCCTGATGCTGTTTCCATGGCAAAAGGTATCGCCAACGGCGTGCCCATGGGCGCATTCATGGCAAAAAAGAAATACGCCGATCTTCTCACCGTCGGCACACACGGTACCACCTTCGGCGGAACCGCTCTTGCCGCCGCCGCCGCTATGGCTGTGCAGGAGGCTTTCGACAAAGAAGGCGTTCTTGAAAACTGTGCCGAAATGGGCAGTTATATGATGGAAAAATTGACCGCGATCGGTAAGAAATATCCCTTTGTGCAGGGCGTCCGGGGCAAAGGTCTTATGATCGGACTTGCTTTGGAATCCACCGCCGCCCCGGTGCAGGCATTGATCCAGAAGAGAAATCTGCTGGTCCTTACCGCCGGTGAAAATGTGGTGCGTTTCGTGCCCCCCTTGAATGTTAAAAAATGCGATGTTGATAAAGCTCTCGCCATCGTTGACGAGGCTTTGGCTGAATTCGCACAGGAGAAGTAAACAATGAATAAAGACTTTTTGACACTGCAGGATATCAATCAGGATGAGATGTGGCAGATCTTTGAACTTGCCGCCAAACTGAAAAAAGAACGCAATACCATTGACTTCAAACCCCTTGCCGGGAAAAGCATCGGTTTGATTTTTGCCAAATCCTCCACCCGTACCCGTGTCTCTTTTGAGGTGGGTGTTCACGAACTGGGGGGCAATCCCCTCTATCTGGATCAGGGGAAGATGCAGATCGGACGCGGCAGTGAAACTGTGGGCGACACCGCCCATGTGCTGAGCCGCTATCTCCACGGTATCGTTATCCGCACCTACGCCCACGCTGAGGTGGAAGAGCTGGCGCGTGAAGCCAATATCCCTGTTATCAACGCTCTCACCAACGAGTATCACCCCTGCCAGCTTCTTGCCGACCTTTTCACCATCTATGAGTACAGCGGCAAGCTGGACCGCTCTGTGAAGGTGGGATTCTACGGCGACGGCAGAAGCAATATCGCCAACTCCATGATCCTTGCCGCCCGTCTTTCCGGTATCGATCTGGTGGTCTGCGCCCCTGAAGAGGAGCGTCCCGATGAAGCTCTTATGGCAGGCGCTCCCAACGTCCGCTGGGAGTCCGACCCCAAAAAGGCGGCAAAAGATCTGCAGTACATCTACACTGATGTCTGGGTCAGCATGGGATTTGAAGAGGAAAAGGCACGCCGCATGGCGCTGTTCCAGCCCTATCAGGTGAACCGTGCCATCTTTGATCTGGCTGCACCCGACTGCAAGTTTCTCCACTGCCTTCCCGCCCACCGGGGCGAAGAGGTCACGGCGGATGTCCTTGACGGAAAATGCTCCATCGTCTATGATGAAGCGGAAAACCGTCTCCACGTCCAGAAGGCACTCATGGCGAAACTTATCGGCAAAAACTGATAAAACAAAATTTTGAATTATGAATCTGCTGGAGATCCTGCTCATATCTTTCGGGGTTTCAGTGGATGCTTTCGCTGTATCCGTGGGCGGTGCCATGGGGTGCTCCAAAACATCCCTGCGCAACGGCTTCAATGCTGCGCTCTTTTTCGGCGGATTCCAGTTCCTCATGCCTGTGGCGGGATTTTTCGCCGCCGCAGCGCTTACAGGATTTGTGCAAAAGTATGACCACTGGTGTGCCTTCGGGCTTCTTGCCTTTGTGGGAGGCAAGATGATCTGTGAAGGTGTATGCGGAGGAAAAGAGTCTGAGAAAGAGAGTCCTGAAGCTTGTCAGCTGGACTTTTTTTCTCCTGTGAAACTTCTGCTCCCTGCCGTTGCCACCAGTCTGGATGCCCTCGCTGTGGGGGGCTCCATCGCCTTTGCCGGGAACTCTGTCTGGCTTCCTGCCGCCGCCATGGGGGGCATTACGGGAGTTGTCTCCTTTTTCGGCGTGGAACTGGGGTATAAACTGAAATCATTCGGATGTGAAAAAATCATGACTGCCGTTGGCGGTGTGGTGATCGTTTTGATCGGTGTCCGTATCCTTGCGGAGCATTTGTTCTGAATATGAGTCAGGAAAACAAATCTGAAGTGATCACGCCTCCGGGCAACTGGCAGTTGGATCTGTCTTTGTTCCTTGCCTTCCTCAAGATCGCCTCTGTGACCGTGGGGGGAGGATACGCTATCCTCGCCGCCGCAAGAGAGGAGTTCGTGGAACGCCGCCGCTGGCTCAGCGACGATGATTTTTCTGAAATGATGACCGTCATCATTACGGTGCCGGGCCTTCTTGCCATCAATTCCGCCATCTATCTGGGGTGGCGGCTCCACCGCTTTACAGGAGCCTTTGCCGCCGCTTTCGGAGCACTGCTGCCCTCTGTGACAGTTATCATGCTCATTGCCGCAGGACTCTCTGCCATTACCGGCTTTCTCCAGTCCCCCTGGGTGCAGGGGGCTTTCAAGGGGATATTGTGCGGCATTATCGCCATGATCGGACTTTCCGCAGTCAAGATGGGTAAGAGTAATCTGAAAAACCTTTTTGACTGGTGTGTGGTCATTGTCTCCATCGTGGGTATTGCCGCTTACCATTGGAATCCCGCCATACTGATCGTGTGCGCCATTGCCGCCGGGATCCTGAAGGTTTCTCTGGGGGAGGGGAAAAAACAGGAGGAAAAACAATGACTCCTTTTTCTCTTTTTCTTCACTTCATGATCTACGGATTCCTCTGCTTCGGCGGCGGATATATGCTGATCCCCTTTATTACCTCAGATCTGGTCAACGGCGGATATCTTTCTCAAAGCGCTTTTGCCAATCTTTCTTCCATCGCCCAGATCACCCCCGGTCCCATCGGACTCAATACCGCAACTTATGTGGGATTTCTTCAATCCGGCGTCTTTGGCTCCATCGCCGCCTCGCTGGGGCTGGTGACGCCTGCCTTTCTGCTGGTCATCGCCGCCTTGAAACTTCTCAAGCGCTACAAGGACACCGTTTGGATCAAGGGGTTTCTTGCCGGGATGAAGCCCGCTTCTCTTGGATTCACCTGTGCCGCTTTGCTGATTTTTGCCGGTATGTCCATTTTTACATCGTCCCTGCCCTTTGCAGACTGGTTCAAGGGCGTGTGGACATCTGTCGGTATCAGATGGTGGGCACTGCCTGTTACTGCACTTGCGGCAGTGCTGCTGAAAAAAACGAAGATCCCTTTCCCTGTTGTATTGCTCATCTGCGCTTTGTGCGGCGCTTTTCTTTTGAAATGATCCGGAGAGAGAAGATATGTCAAAAAATGATTTTTTCAGCCGTGTGAACGAAAGATTTGATGACTTTGATTCAGGAAGCCGTCAGGCGTTTCTGCTCCGTCTGGTCCGTGACCGGGGATTTTTTGAAGCGGTCTTCAACGCTGTGGAAGAAGGCATACTTGTTATAGATCCCCAGTTGCGGATACGCTACTTCAACCGGGCGGCAAGCGAACTTCTGGCTCTGCCTCAGGATATGGAAAATCTCAGGATCAATCAGCTCCTGCAGGATGTTGACTGGCGCCGTATCCTCCGTGCCGACAGTCAGGAGTGGGACAAAGTCACCCGGCAGGAACTGGAAATACGCTACCCCGAACCCCGCTTTGTCCAGTTTTATCTGGTCCCCCTTGCCGATGATGCAAAACTTGCCGCCGTGATCTTGCGGGATGTGACCGAAAGCCGCCGCCGCCAGCTCAGCGAACTGGAAAGTGAAACGGTCAAAGCCGTTTCACTCCTTGCCGCAGGCGTCGCCCATGAGATCGGCAATCCCCTCAACAGCCTCTATCTCAATCTGCAGATCGTTGAAAGGGAGCTTGCCGAAAGAGAGGGGAGCGAAGAGCAGATAGAAATGCTCAAAGAGTGCAAACACGAGGTGGAGCGCCTTGACAGTATCATCCACGGATTTCTTACTGCCATCCGCCCGGGGCGTCCTGTGTTCGCCCCCCTTGATCTTTCTGAACTGGTGGTCGCTGTGCTCAACTTCATGCGCAGCGAGATCGAAGCCCGGCGGGTGGAGGTCAAGTGCAACTGGGCAACAAGGCTGCCCAAGATCTCCGGTGACTCCGACCAGCTGAAACAGTGTATTTACAACATCGTCCGCAATGCGGTGCAGGCAATGACCAACGGCGGAGAACTGACCATTTTCGGTTCTGCCGACCGGGAGTTCCTCACCCTCGAATTTGCCGACACCGGCAGCGGCGTGACCCCTGAACAGCTCAGCACCATGTTTACCGCCTTCCACACCCACAAAGCCGGCGGCAACGGCATCGGTACCATGATCGTTGAACGCATCTGCCGTGAACACGGCGTTGAATTCGGGATCGTTTCATCTCCCGGCAGGGGCAGTGTTTTTCAGCTCAGATTTCCCCTGAGCGGCAAAAGGGTCCGGCTCCTCGGAACTGCAGAGTAAGTTTTTAGAGGCAATTTCAAAACTCCTCAAAATTGTCAAAGCGCCCTCGCTTCGCTCTGCGAAAGGGAGCGTTTTTCCGCCTTCGCATAAAGCTACGGCGGGACAAGCAGCTGTTACGTTGCAGGTAGCAAGTGCAAACTACCCTTTACAGCTCTTTGCGAATGGCATCGAAAGTCATTTTTTGAATGACTTTTGAAATTACCTCTTTAAATTTGCATTTTGTTTCTTTGTGCAGTATATTAACCGCAGTTTATAAAAGAAGGTGCAACTGCAAGGAAAATAGATCATGTTTCGCAAGAACCTTTTTACTTTGATAGAATTGCTCGTGAGTGCTGCTTGTCAAATAGGTGTTTTACCGTTGTATTGCCTCAAAAAAATTCATAAAAACTGCACATCCTTACGCCCGACAGGGCGCACTTCACGCATTTTTGACAACAGTCAAAAATGCTCTTCACACCTTCACATCTTCACTCAATCAGCGTTCACGCTGATTGAACTTCTGGT
>JAFTIE010000177.1 GCA_017457065.1 Lentisphaeria bacterium | reverse complement strand
TCAAAAAATGGCAAAGATGTCATTCGCAAAGAGCTGTAAAGGGTAGTTTGAGGGTGCTACCTGCAAGGTAACAGCCGAAAACGCTCCCTTTATCAGATCGAAGCGAGGACGCTTTGACAATTTTGAGGAGTTTTGAAATTGACTCTGTTAACGTTAACATCGCCACTTCTATTACAATAGCATTAAAAAAAGCATTTTTCAATAGCATTTGGAGCGTGTTGTGTAAATTTTTTTTAAAATTTTCGGCAAACACAGTTGCCTTCAGGCGAAATCACCTAATGTAACAGCCGGAAAGCGCCTTTCTCTTTCCGGTTGCCGGAAGAAGGCTTTGACCGTTTTGAAGGGGATCATGGGTCCCCGTTTCAAAGTTTCTCGTAAGTCCAACTGCCGATTTGTCCTGCTTCCTGATCAAAGTTTACGCCCACAAGAAAAATCTTTTTTCCGGAGTTCATATATCGGCGATAATAATCCCGTTCTTTGATCTGTTGTAAGGCGATCTCATCGCTTTTGTTCAATTTGAACTCGAAAATAAATACAAAATCTTCATTGGCTGCAACGGCATCAATTCTGCCATTGTTTGTTTTTGACTCAGCGGTGATGCTGATACCAAGCAGCATAAAGACAGAGTAAAAGAGCAGCTGAAAATTGTTTTCATTCTTCAAATGGACATCGTAAGGCACTTTGGCAAAAAACACTTTCATTGTCTCAAGAAATCCATCAACATCCCCTGCGCTTACTTTGTCAGCAAGTCTGTAAACAGAATCTTTGACCTGATCTGCATGAAGTCCGCTGCAATCGCCTGTCAGGTACGCTTCAAAAGCCCCCTTGACTTCCAGATTGGGGAATCGGAGCATATATACTGTGTCACCGTAGCGTTCAACAGCTTTGTCAATGGTAAGATACCCGGTTTGCAGCAACAAAGTCAGGGGATTGAGTCTGTCGATTTCATAAGCATTGAATGCAAAACCTGAAACCGGAGACTCCAAAACTTTTTCAAGATCAAAACGCTGTTTTTTTATGAGTTCCAACAAAAAGGAGGGCGTGCCCGTAGAGAACCAATAGTTATTGAATTCTCCATTGTTCTCAAAAAAATATGCTAAAGAGACAGGATTGTAAACCGTCAGGGCGTTTTTATGAAAACGGTATCCGTTATACCACTCTTTGATCCTGTTTCTGTAACTTTCGATTTCCCCGTTTTGTGCAAGGATTGCAATACGGTCGCCGAAATTCGCCTCTACTTCCTGCTGAGTATAGCCAAACATGGTTGCGTATCTGGCATCCATGGAAATGTCGGTAAGGTTATTCAATTTGGAAAACAAAGAGACATGGCAGAACTTTGATACCCCTGTAATAAAAACAAAGCGCTCACAGTCAGCTTCTTTTTTTATGGAAGAATAGAAGTCTGCAAGAGTATCCCTGATCGTTGAGACATGGGGGTTGGAAATATTTTCCAGGATCGGTTTGTCGTATTCATCCAGCAAAATGACGACCTCGCCCTGCCGGGCAATTTCTTCAATCAAATCAGCAAAGGAGGAAGCCAGCAAATTACGCTTGATCTTTACAGTCACATTGTGCTGTTGTGCCAAACGCTCCATCAAATGAACAAGATAGTCCCGCAGATCCTCCTCCGAATGAACATCGCAGTTTGCCATATCCAAATGGTTCACAGGATATTTTTTCCAGTCGTAGGGTTTGTCATAGAGGGCAAGGCCTTTGAAAAGCTCTTTATCCCCCTCAAACACAGCTTTAAGCGTGGAGATAGTCAACGATTTACCAAAACGGCGCGGGCGTGACAAAAAATACATCCCTCTTGCCGGTCTTATCAGCTGCCAGATATATTCTGTTTTGTCAACATACAGGAACTCCCCCTGTATCAAGTCTTTGAAATTATAAACGCTGCCGGTGATATCTTTCATCTTTTCAACTCCTGCTGTTGTAATATACACTGCACAAAGCAATTTTTCAACTCAAGGCTCCCAAAAAAATCTGAATCGGTGCGGTGCTCCGTGACTTGGGGCGGAAGTTGAGGCAAAAAAAAATCTGCCGCAAAAGGTCATCTCTTGCGGCAGGCGGAAAGTGTTTTTACTGTGTTTACTTCACGGGAGCCTTGATGTCAGAGGTCAATCCGATGGCACCGTTGAATTTGTTGAACAAACTGATGGATGCCGCCACTTCCACAGCTGCGGTGATCTCTTCGTCAGTGCATCCGGCTTGGAGTGCTGCGGCACGGTGTGCGTCAAGGCAGTACTGACATCCGTTGACGGCGCTGCATGCGATGATGATGAGTTCCTTGGTCTTGGGGTCAAGTCCTTTCCCGGCGGCATCAGCCACATTCAGCACGGCTTCAAGGAAGTCGCCGTTCCTGCCCATGGCCTGAAAGACCTGGGGAACAAATCCGAATTTCTTTTCCACAGCATTCTGGATGGCAACTGCTTTTTCATCGCCTGTTTTGTTGTAAAGTTTGATCGATGACATTTTCTTTTTCTCCTTTTCTCCTCATTTAACTTAATGAACCGCTAAAAAAGCGTCCGGCTCCTCTCCCCGGACGCTTGGCGGTAAAATGTTTTTTATTTTGCGCTGTCAGGTTCAATCATCCAATCCTTATCAGCTGCAGGTGTCTCATTTCTTGTCAGAGTAGAAGAACCGGACTTATACTGAGCCACCTTGATTGCCTCACGATCAGCAGCATTATTGCCTGTCAAAACCGTATAATAGCGTTTGTTGTAAAGCGTTCCTCTGGTAAAACCTTCAGCGTGACCGTCAAGAAAGAACAAATTGGTTTGATCTCCATGGACCAAAGCGGGACGTCCTATATTATTGTCATTTCCCTCCTGTCCAAAATTGATAAACGCCTTGGCCACGACCTGATCTCTGTTGGTATCAAGAGATGCAGAACAGCCCCCCAAAGTCAACTGATTGGCTGCGACCATATAAGGATCGACACCGCCTCCGGGAGTACACCGTAACGAACGGGTACTTTTGAAATCGATCCCCCGAACTCCGGATTGATCTGAATAAATCATTCCGTAGGCTTCTGCCAAAGAAGCATCAGACTCATTCGTCACTTGAGGATCTTGAACAGGCAAGATTGCAGGACAGCGGGCAACTGAAATATCATTCTGCAATTTACCGGCATTATAGAGCGCTTGTGTCCAATAGTAAGTATTAGAAGAAGAATTGCACCAGCCCGGCAAAAATTGCACATCACCTTCGTTCATATAAGCACGCATGATTTTCATGACCTGTCCCTGATTGCTCAGACAGGCGGTGCGGCGGGCGGAGGTCTGCGCCATACCCACGGCGGGGATGATCAATCCTGCCAGAAGGGCGATGATACCCACAACGACCAGCAGCTCAACGAGAGTAAATGTGTGTCTTTTCATATCGTGTTCTCCGTAGTATTTAGAGTTGTGTCCAATATATAATAACCTTGCAAGGGGGATTTGTCAAGACCTCAAGGGAATTTTTTGGCAAAATTTTATATTTTTCTCTTGACAAAAAGGCTTTTTGCAGATACAGTATGTGTGTGACAAACTGTTTTTTCTAAACTTGCAGAAAGGAAAATACCCCGTGAAAAAGAGATATTTTACCCTTGTTGAACTTCTTGTCGTGGTCGGCATCGTTGTCATCCTCGCCGGACTGGTTCTCCCCGCTGTCATCGGCGGCGCCCAGCAGGGACGCATCACTCAGGCAAAGTCCGATATGAAAGCTATCCAGATGGCACTGGCACAGATGGATCAGACCTATGGAAAAATGGTACGAACTACCGGATCTGCAGCATCATATTGGACCCCAGCCCCCAATTCTTCCGGAGCTCCATCCGCTTCAGATGCTGTGAATGTTGACTTGGTCACAAAATCAGATAACGACTTGGGGAGCGGCGCTTCTACAACAAATATTGTCCTTGGTGCAACTACTACCGATGGAGACTCAACTGTCACCTCTACTCAGCTCACCAATGCTTCAAACGCCTATAAGTCTTTGATTGCAGAACTTACCGGAATGGGACGCAGCGGCAGTGGAACAATCACTTACAATACCAACGTCCGTAAAATCAAGTTCCTTGATCCCAAAGAAAATTTTGATCCTGCAATCAATTACAATGCTCAAGCCAACGATCCCTATTTGTGGTTGGATCCATGGGGGCATCAGTATGTTGTCATGATTTGCACCGATGGCTCCGACCGAATCATAAAACCGACTTCGTGGGTTAACTTACAATCTTCCGGTCGCTATGTTATGGGAAAAACCGCTATTTATTCCTATGGTCCCAATGGCGAAAACGATCTGGGACAGAATGCCAGCGAAGGCGGCACCAAACTGCAGGACGACATCGCCACCTGGCACAAGTGATGAAAACGCATGAGGCGTTTGAAATAATATTGAGGATGAAAAAAGAGAAAATGGCAAAGATCAAGATCATGCCTTGCCTTGACATGCGCGAAGGCAGGGTGGTAAAAGGAGTGCATTTCGTGGACATCGCAGATGCCGGTGATCCGGTGGAGTGCGCCAGGGCGTATTGTGCCGCAGGTGCCGATGAACTGGCGCTGCTGGATATTACCGCCACCGTTGAAAAACGAGCCACCCTTGCCGATGTGGTGAAAAGGGTTGCCGAAGTGTGCACCGTTCCCTTCACCGTGGGGGGCGGTATCAACAGTGTGGAAGCCGCCGGAGTGGTGCTCAAAGCTGGTGCCAATAAGATTTCCACCAGCAGTGCAGCGTTCCGCAATCCCCAGCTGATCCCCGACTTGATCAAAGAGTTCGGCGTGGATGCCGTCACCGTCGCCATCGACGTGGATGTGAACCCCGCTCTGCCTTCCGGCTACGAAGTCTACATCGACGGCGGACGTACCGCAACCGGGTTCGATGCCGTTGAATTCGCCAAAAAGGTGGATGGTTACGGCGTCAAAACCATTCTGCCCACCAGCAAAGCCGGTGACGGCGCCAAGACCGGTTACGATCTCCCCGTCATCAAAGCCATGCACGATGTGTGCAACGCTGAAATCGTCGCCTCAGGCGGCGCCGGAACCATGGAACACTTTGCCGAAGCCGCCGAAGCCGGTGCCACTGTGCTGCTTGCCGCTTCTGTATTCCACTTCCACATGATCGACATCCCCGAACTGAAAAAGTTCCTCGCAGCGCGCAACTTTGACGTTGCCCTCTGAATTTACGGCTAATTTTCACAAAAAAACCTCTCTTTCCCTTGACAATGAGGAAAAGAGAGGTTATATTATAAGTACAAGGTGCCAATGTGGCTCAGCTGGTAGAGCAATTCACTCGTAATGAATAGGTCACCGGTTCGAATCCGGTCATTGGCTCCATTTTTTTTGCCCTCAAATACCGTGAGAATTGCTCTGATACAACCCAAAAACATCTTGCAAAAAATGTTTTGCCGCTGTTTTTGTTCTGTATCTCCGCTTTGCTCATTGGCTGACGCCAATAACCAATTCTCACTATCAGGCGGTTGCCTTCACTTCGTTCAGGCACTGCGTCGGGCTGAAGCCCGCCTTGTCGAATCCGGTCATTGGCTCCATTTTTTTTGCCCTCAAATGCCGTGAGAATTGCTCTGATACACACCAATGAGGTTTCCTCAGACATCCTGCTTCCGGGTGTCTGTGAAATAGGTCTTGATGGGGGGGAATCCGTTGAATTCACAAGAGGCGTAGCTTGCGGTGTAGGCGCCGCAGCTGAACCAGTAGATCCTGTCCCCGGGCTTGATGTAAGCAGGCAGCGGGTTGCGGAAGTATTCGTACATGATGTCCTGACTGTCACAGGTGGGACCGGCGATGATAAAGTCTTCGCAATCCTCCCCGCGGGCTTCGGAGTAGATGGGGTACTTGATGGATTCATCCCAGGTCTCGGCAAGTCCGTTGAACTTCCCTGCGTCGATGTAAAGCCACTTGTCTACACCCGTTGAGGATTTCTGACTGATGAGCACCACCTCAGAAACAAGGATCCCTGCCTCACCTACCAGAGAACGCCCCGGTTCAAGGATGATCTCAGGCAGATCGTCTCCAAAGTCCTCGTTGAGATAACGGGTGATCTCGTTGGCGTAAACTTCCATCCCGTTGGTCTTGCTGATGTATTTGGCAGGGAATCCCCCACCCATGTTGATGAGATCAAGGTCGATGCCTTCGCTTTCCATGTAATCGTAAATGTAGCGTACCTTGGCTATGGCAGAGTCCCAGGAACCGATCTCACGCTGCTGGGAGCCCACATGAAAAGAGATGCCGCTGGGCTTCAGCCCCAGTTCACGGGAGAGGACCAGCAGATCGATCGCCATATCCGGGTGACATCCGAATTTCCGCGAAAGAGGCCAATCCGCCGTTTCACTGCCTTCGCACAATATGCGGCAGAAAACCCTTGAACCCGGCGCATATTTGGCAAGGTTCCGCAGATCCGTTTCACTGTCAGTGGCGTAGAGCCGGACCCCCTTTTCGTAGAAATATTTGATGTCAGAGACCTTTTTGATGGTGTTGCCGTAACTCATTCTTTCAGGTGAGATCCCCATGCTCAGAGCCCTGTCAAGCTCATACCGTGAAGCAATGTCAAAACAGGACCCAAGATCCCGGAGCAGTTCAAGGACCTCAGGAGCGGGATTTGCTTTCATGGCGTAATAGACTTTGGCAAAAGGAAAGAACTTGCGCAGCTCCTCGTACTTCCGGCGGATGATATCCAGATTGACGACGACAAAGGGAGTCTCGTGTTTGGCGGACTCGGCTTTGAAAATGCTCCACTCCTCAGGGGAATAGTAATCAGAAACATTTATTTTCACAGCACCGGTCTCCTTATGCGGTTTCAACGTAAAAAAAAATGAGTTATGAGATTTAATATTGTTGCAATCGGCGATTATTACAAGTACTCTTTTGAAAAAATTTGAACTTTTTTTGTTTTTCTCACCCTGTGACGGAAAAATCTCAAAAAAATTCATAATGAAACTTGAAAAAAAGCATTTCAATGCTATATTATTCAAACGTTATTATTCAGTTATAATCAATTCTTAAAATAAGGCAGGTAAAACAATGAAAAAAGACATCCATCCGACTTACGGCGATGCCATCGTGACCTGTGCTTGCGGCGAAGTGTGGCACATCAAATCCACCCGTCCTGAGTACAAAGTTGGTATCTGCGCCAAATGCCACCCCTTCTTCACCGGAAAGCAGAAATTTGTTGATACCGCCGGTCGTATCGACAAGTTCAACCGCCGCTACAAGAAGGCCTGAGCACTCTGCTCAGTGTGAATACGAAAGAACCGCCCCTCAAAGGCGGTTTTTTTGTGACCCGCAAAAGCGGTTTTTGTGTGACCGTCAAAGGCGGTTTTTGTGAACAAATCACGGAGTTTTCAAGATGTCCCCCGACGAAATCAAAGCATATATCGAAAATCTGCGCCAGAGAGAAAAAGAGCTTGCCGCACTGCTTGCCGATCCGGCTGTCTATGCCAAAGTTGAGGAATCACGCAAACTCGGCAGCGAACACCGCAAACTTGAATCCCTTTTTACCGATTTTTCCGCTTGGGAAGAAACTTTGCAGCAGATCACCGGAAACCGTACCGCTCTCGCCAGAGAGAACGATCCGGAAATGCGGGAACTCCTTGAAGCAGAAATTGCCGAACTTGAACGCCGTGCCCCCGCTCTGGAAGAAAAAATACAGCTCGCCCTGATCCCCCCTGATCCCAACGACTCCAAAAATATCATCGTTGAGATCAAACCCGCCGCAGGAGGCGATGAAGCCGCCCTCTTTGCCGCCGATCTCTACCGTGCCTATATGCACTTTGCCGAACAGGAGCACTGGAAAGTGGAGATCCTTGACCACTCCGCCACCGATCTGGGGGGCATCAAGGATGTTTCCTTTTCCATTTCAGGAACCGATGTCTACAGCTTGATGAAGTATGAGTCTGGAGTCCACCGGGTCCAGCGCATCCCCGCCACCGAAGCCGGCGGCAGGATCCACACCTCCACCGTCACCGTTTCCGTCATGCCCGAAGCAGAAGCCGTAGAGCTGGATCTTGATCCGGAAGATTTGCGCTTTGACGTGTTCCGTTCCAGCGGTGCGGGGGGGCAGCATGTAAACACCACCGACTCCGCCGTGCGGGTAACGCACATCCCCTCCGGAGTCTCCGTGGCAAGCCAGCAGGAAAAATCCCAGCACCGCAACAAGGAGATCGCTTTGCGCATCCTTTACGCCAGACTCCTTGAACACAAACAGCAGCAGGAAGCCGCCAAAGCCGCCGCAGACAAACGCTCCCAAGTCGGCACCGGCGACCGCAGCGAACGCATCAGAACCTACAATTTTCCCCAGAACCGGGTGACCGATCACCGCTTCAATGTTTCCAGTTACGACCTCCCCAAGGTCATGGAAGGAGAGTTCCGTCTGGTGCTCAACCCCATTCTCAAAATCGTCTGCGAAGAGCGCCTGGAAGAGTTGCGCAAATAAAAAAAACGCCCCGGGTCACAACGGGGCGTTTCAAGATTTCACAACGGTCAACTGCAGGAGTTGAGGGCTTTGGTCAGTGCGATCTCAAGGACCTGAACCGTCCAGCGGACATCTGAACCGGCACGGTGTGCCTGCATGGATTCCTTTGAGTCAAGGTGGAATATGCTCCGCAGACTTTGCAGACGGTAGCTGGGAAGCCCCGGATGGGTCTTGCGGACCAGACGTACCGTGTCAATGGTCTTTCCCGCCCACAGCGCCATGCCGCAGCGGGCAAGGCTTTCCTGAAGGAATCCCAAATCAAAGCGAGCGTTATGCGCCACAAGAGTGCTTCCTGCTGCAAACTCCGTGAACATCTTGCCCACAGTGCTGAAATGAGGTGCATCGATCACCATATCATCTGTGATATGGTGCACAGCAATAACACTTGGAGGAATGGAACGACCGGGATTCACCAATGTATGAAACTCCCTTTCACTGCCGTCAGTATCAATACGCACTGCCGCCAGTTCAACGATCCTGTCCCCTACCGGACTCATGCCGGTGGTCTCCACATCAAAGACCGTAAAAGGTCCCAGTTCATGCCACTTCAATCGGCGTACCCTTCCGGAAATTTCTGACGCCATTTCCAGGCGGATTCAACGATCCGCTCCGCAGATTCAAACTGAGGCGTCCATTTAAGTTCTTTGCGGGCACGGTCACTGCATGCAATAAGCCTCGCCGGATCACCGGCACGGCGGGGAGCGATCTCATAGGGGATCTTTTTGCCGGTAACAGCTTCGGCGGCTTTGATGATCTCAAAGACGGAAAGTCCGTTGCCGGTGCCCAGATTGTAGTGTCCGCTTTCAGGAGCGTGCAAAGCAAGCTCATGTGCCTGCGCCAGATCCCAGACATGGATGTAATCCCGGATACAGCTGCCGTCAGGAGTGTCGTAGTCGTCGCCGAAAAGTTTCAGACAGTCACGCTGCCCTGCCGCCGCCTGAAGGATAATGGGGATCAAGTGGCTTTCAGGGCGGTGATCCTCACCGTGAAGTTCCGTGGCTCCCGCCGCATTAAAGTAACGCAAAGCGGCATAATTGATGCCGTGGATCTCGTGATACCACTTGAGCACCTTTTCAAAGCAGAGTTTGGATTCGCCGTAAGGATTGATGGGGATCTGACGGTCATATTCGGCAATGGGCACCTTTTCAGGCTGTCCGAAGGTGGCGGCAGTGCTGGAAAACACAAAATTCTTCACCTCTCCCGCCACAGCGGCATCCGCCAGATTGATGGCGGAAGCAAGGTTGTTGCGGAAATATTTGGAGGGATCCTTCATGGATTCCCCCACCAGTGAAAAAGCGGCAAAGTGCATGACCGCATCAAATTTCCCTTTGGTGCAGACCTCAATGATCTTTTCACGGTCCGCCAGGTCGCCGTAAATAAATTCAGCACGGGGATCAACAGCGGAACGGTGTCCGGTGATCAGGGCATCAAAAACGGTCACTTCATATCCGTGGTCAAGCAAATACTCCGTACAGACACTGCCGATATACCCGGCTCCGCCGGTCACCAGAACTTTAGCCATTTTTCACCTTTTCTCTGATTATTTTTGCAACTTTCTTTTGATCTGCGCCACAGAACGGCGCATGTTGTCATCTTTGGCGCACAGCTGTTCGACCTGTTTTTCAGCGTGCAAGATGGTAGCGTGGTTCCTTCCGAAAGCTGCCCCCACCGCTGTGGAGGAGTCTGAAGTCAATTCCCGCGCCAGCGCCATTGCCACCATACGGGGCTCTGCGATATTGCGGGTGCGCTTGGTCCCCAGCTGATCGGCAATGGTCAGATTGAAAAACTCAGCCACAGTCCGCTGGATATCCTCAACACTGATGGAACGTGAGGTCAGCTCTTCGGCGATCTGAGCATGGAGCTGCTCCTCGGCATCAGCCACTGACAAATCAGATTTGCCGCTCAAAGAAGCGTGGAACGAAAGGGTCATGAAGGCACTTTTCAAACGGCGGACACTGGAACGGATATTGGTTGCCAGAAATTCAAGAACATCATCAGGCAGCCAGGTGTTGGTCAGGATATTTTTACGCCACATCCGCAAGATCACCATGCGTGCTTCATATTCGGGCATACCGATCTGGCAGATGACTCCTGATTCAAAACGGGTGGTCAGCCGCTTGTCGATATCGGCGATCTCACAGGGCTGACGGTCACAGGTCATGACGATCTGTTTTCCCTGCCCGATAAGGGTGTTGAAGACGCTGAAAAACTCCTCCTGCATCTGCACCTTTTTGGCAAGTCCGTGGACATCGTCGATGAGCAGCACATCGGACTCAAGTAAACGGTCCCGGAACTCCACCGTGCTGCGGTGTTCACTCATGATACGGTAAAAGTCATTGACAAGATCGCTGCAAGGGATGCACTTGACCACACATCCGGGACGGGTGAAGGCGATTTCACGAGCGATGGACTGCAGCAGATGGGTCTTACCGATACCGTTGGTCCCGTAAATAAACAAAGGATTGTAGAGAGCACCGGGTTCCTCTGAAACGGCTCGGGCAGCAGTGTAAGCGCCTTTGTTGTCATCGCCGACAATGAAGTTGTCAAAAGTGGCATCATTCAAATTCCACCGGGGAAGACGCCTGTCTGCCCCGCTCCCCGCAACGCTGTTTTCTGAAACGCTCTGCACAACAGGAGCAACGCTCTGCACAACCACTGTCTTGAACTCAGGGGCAACAGCAGGGGCAGGAACAGGAGCGGACGCAGCCTCTTCCACAGGGGCAGGATCTTCGTCAAAAAAGAAAAGGTCAGGCTGCTCTGAATCAGACTCATCATCTGTCCCCGGGAGTGCAACTGTATTTTCCACAGGTTTGAGGGGTTTCAAATTGTCAAGATCAATGGCGCAGTAGCCCACTTCAAAGGTGTAACTGTAGTTCACTCCTTCGATGTCAAGAAGAGAATCGGCAAGGAAATCGCCGCAGCAATCCTCTGCCAGCTGTCCGAAAAACTCATCCGGAACGCCGAGCACCAGCAGTTCACCATCGATGCGCAGAGGCACCATCTTGCTGAACCACTGAACAAAGCTGTTCTCATTTCTTTTCCGCAACCGCGCGGAAGCGATTTCCCAAACCGCTTCTGCGGCCAAATTTCTGCAAACCATTTTTTTTCCCAAACAATTAACTTTTTCTGCCCGCCGCCCAACTTCCGGAACCTTCCGGCGACAACTTATGATCGTATTTGTTAACAATCACTGCTCTTTCTGCAAAGAAAAGCCCTATCTCAAAAACAAATCACCTGAACTTCTCTTTCTGACAAACATCTGCACAAACGCTGTTTACAGACGTTTCAAGCTCAAAATTCCCCGATTCGTACCATTCAAGCCCGCCGAAAAGGAGGGTTTGTTGCGTAACTTTACAAAAGTCCGCTCAAATCACGAAGTTACGACGGAAAAAAGCTTTTCAGCAACAATCTATTAACAAGTTATTAACAACCCATGCTGCCCACTTGCGGGGCGCACATTACACAATGTACCCCGCATTTGCCAAAATTTCAAATGGAAAACCAAAACTTTTTTAAAGAAAAAGATGGTTTTTGCACTTGAAAACTTCGCAAATGTGTGTTATAAGAGAGAAACACTCAATTATCTTTCCCAAAAAGTTGTTCGTAAGCCTTGGCAAACATTTCGGCAGCTTTGTCGACATCCATGACTTTGTTGACCTCTGCCGCCTCTGTCTGTATGGCAGAATCTCCCAGTTTTTCAAGAAACGGCGATGGTCTCGTCCCCTGAAAGATCCCCCGGACCATACGCCGCTTGGCGCGTGAAATGTAAAGTTCACGTTTGGCACGGGTGATCGCCACATAAAAGAGCCGCAGCTCCTCATCAAGAGAATTTTCCTGCAAAGCGCGGTAGTGGGGGAATATCTCATGCTCTAAAGCAGTCAGAAAGACGATGTTGTACTCAAGACCTTTGCTGGCGTGGATACTGCTCAGCGTTACCGCATCATGATTGTCGTCCCGATCCTCGGCGTTGCTTTCATCGAGGCGGAGTTTTTCCAGATATTCATTGATCCCGGAACCGGGGTTGCGAGTTTGGAATTCTCCGGCATCGTTGAGAAATTCGTCAAGGTTTTCCAGACGCTTTTCCACATCTTTGGCATCTTTGTAGATTTTTTGCAAGCCGTCAAGATAGCCGACATTGTGGAGGTATTCGCTGATGACAGTGGTCAGACGGCACTCAGGATCTTCAAGGGCGGCACCGGCTGTTTTGACAGCTTCATAAAAACTCTTTGCTCCCCGGGCGGCGGCAGGAGAAACCTTTTTGAGGAACTTTTCATCTCCCAGCAGATCCAGCATGGAAAACTGGGAACCGGCACGTTCTTTTTTCAAAGCGGCAATGGCGGTTTCACCGAATCCTCTGGGGGGAGTACCGATGACCCGGAGCAGGCTCTGGTCGGCACGGGGGTTGATGGCAAGCATCAGATAAGCAATGGCATCCTTGATCTCACGGCGGGCAAAGAACTGTTGCCCCCCCACCACCCGGTAGGGGATCCCGCTGCGGCGGAAATTCAACTCAAAAGCACGTGAAAGGGCATTGGATCGGTAAAGGACCGCAAAGTCCTGAAACTGCAGCTGGGGGTTCTCATCTTTGATCCGGTAGATGGCAGTGGAAATGAAATCCGCCTCTCCTTCACTGTCCTCAAGGGCAAGGACCTGAGGTTTCTTCCCCTCCCCCAGAGCGCTCCAGAGTTTCTTGGTGTGGCGGCGGCTGCCCCCTGATTCAAGGACAGCGTTTGCCGCTTCAAGGATCAATGAGCAGGAACGGTAATTCTGCTCAAGTTTGATGATCTTGGAGTTTTCAAAGATTTGAGGGAAGTCCAATATGTTGCTCACCTCGGCGCCACGCCAGGAATAGATACTCTGGTCATCGTCACCCACGACACAGAGATTGGGCTTTTCACCTGCAATCATCTTGATAATGACAAACTGAGCGGTGTTGGTGTCCTGATACTCATCCACCAGCAGATAGCGGTAGCGCTCCTGATACTCCTGCAGTATTTCCGGAAAATCCCGGAAAAGCTGATAAACAAGGAGCAGCATATCATCAAAGTCCACCATGTTCTGCTGTTCCAGCAGCTCCTGATATCCTTCGTAGATCCGGGCGGTCTTGGAGTCGAAGTCACTGACGCTTTCACGCTGCGCCTGTAAAGGATCAATAAGATGGTTCTTCCAGTCGCAAATGCGGCTGAAAGCGGCTCCGATGGGGAAGTTGTTGCCGGAAAATCCCAGAGCACCGCAAGCCTGTTTGAAGATCCCCTGCTGGTCGGATTCATCGGCAATGGTGAAGCTTGGAAGATACCCCAGTTTGGTGATCTTTCTTCTCAAAAGTCTTATACAAAAACTGTGAAAAGTTCCAAGAGTGACCTTTTTAGCCAGAGCAGGATCGACCATTGCCGCCAGACGCTCGCGCATTTCTGCGGCGGCTTTGTTGGTAAAGGTCAATCCCAGAATATTCTCAGGAATGATCCCGCAGCTGAGCATATAGGCGATACGGCATGTGATGACACGGGTCTTTCCGGTTCCGGCTCCGGCAAGGACAAGGACGGGGCCTTCAAGTGTTTTTACAGCTTCGGCCTGTTCCGGATTGAGTCCGGCAATGATCTGGTCTTTTTCCATTGGCAGCATCTTTCGTTCATTGGGTATTCAAAATATTATTTTACCAAATATAGCACAACTATTCTTTTTTTCCATACACCCCGGAGGAAAAGAAGAAAAATTATTTGAATTATCTGCGGAGGAACAGTATATTAGACAAAATATGAAATCCAACAGGAGTGATCCCCATGAGTTCGTTTGCTGAAACATTATCCCCTCAGGAACGCAGGAAAGGCAGACTCCTTGCCTATTTTGCCTGCTATTTCGGGTGTATCTCAGAAGTCATGCTTGACAGCAGTGCCATTATCATCGTTTACATTTCCATGCTGGGCGGATCTAAAGATGAGGTGATGTTTTCCACCGGCTTTTCAGCCATACTTTCCATGTGTCTCCTGATCCCCTGCGCCTGGTTCGTGGGACGTATCGGCATGAAAAAGGCGGCCTCCATCGCCTGTATCATCGGATGTTGCGGTTATCTCCTTATGGCGGCAGCGCCCCTTTTCGGAGCTTTTCAGAAAACCGCTGTCATCACCGGCTGTCTGATCTACTGTGCCCAGAGAAGTCTTTACGGCGCAACATGGTATCCCATGCTGGATGCCTTTCTGCGTCCTCAGGACCGGGGAAGTTTTTTCGGCACCATGCGTTACACCTACACCATTCTTGCCGGTGTTCTCTTTTTCGCCATCGGCAAACTGATGGGGGATAAGCCCCCCGTGGCTCTGATGCAGACCATCGTGGGGATCACAGGAGTGCTCATACTGGGAAGAATGTTCTGTATGCTGCAATTCCCGGAAAATCCCCATGAAAAGAATGTCAAACTCAATATCCGCAAGACCCTGGGTATTTCCATCCGCAACGGATCACTTGTAAGCTATTCAGTCTATGTGTGTCTTCTGTCACTTGCCTACACCTCCCTTGTTCCCGTCATATTGCTGTATCTGAAAAATCATGTGGGGCTGGATGCGGGGAAACTCCAGATCTTCTCCACCGTAGGCATTGCCGGAGGTATCACAGGGTACTTTTTTTACGGCAGACTTCAAAAACAGTTGAAAATCAAACGCCTTGAACTTCTTGTCCACTTTATTTTCATGAGCGTTGCCCTTGCCTTTGCCCTGCTGAGCAAAAATATCCCCTGCTACATTTATATTGCAGGGGCGATCTATTTTCTGAACTCTTTTGCGGGCAGCACCTTTATGTGCAACAATTCAAGTGAACTCCTCGCCCTTGCCCGGCCGGGCAACAAGACCATGGCAATGGCGTTTCTGCAAACCTATCAGAATGCAGGTATTTCCATCAGCCGTACCGGGACGGCTCTGGTCCTGGGAGCCAATCTGCTGGCTCCCACGTGGACTCTGGGCGCCATGGAACTTTGCAGTTATCAGACCCTCTTTCTCTTTTACGGCGTTCTTGCTGCAATTCTGCTGATTCTCATCCCCACTCTGCCCGCCATCATGCCCAAACACCGGGACTATTACGAGCCCTGAGAAACGCCCCCCCCATAAGATCAGACGGTGCGGTCGCCGTACTCCTTGACGATCAGCACGATCGCAACGATCAGACCGGGAACAAAACCTATCAGTGTCAAAAGAACAAGCAGCAGCAAAGTTCCGCATCCGACGTCCCGGAGTCCAATGGCTCCGAGAGGGGGACATATAAGTGCAAGAATAATTCTGAATACCAGTTCACCAGGGGACATCATAAATACCGGACTCCTTATTTTGGAAAGATTGAGGTAATTTCAAAAGTCATTCAAAAAATGGCAGCGAGGGTGCTTTGACAATTTTGAGGAGTTTTGAAATTGTTTCGATTATTTTTCTTTTTTCAACGCCTTGATCTGATCTCTCAAATCTGCGGCACGTTCAAACTCCAAAGCCTCAGCAGCCTGAAGCATTTCTGCGGTAAGTTCGTCGATGAGTTTGCGGCCTTCACTTTCAGAAAGTCCCAGTTTTTCCAGATCAAGCTCCCCTTCCACCGAAAAGACAGCATCGGCAATGCCGGAGCTGCTCTTGAGTCTGGAAGTTCTTTTGCTTTTGCCGCCGATGATCTCAACAATGGATTTTCCGGGTGCTTTGATAATAGTCCTGGGGATGATATTGTGCTCTTTGTTGTAAGCAAGCTGTTTTTTACGCCTTGCATTGGTCTGTTCGATCAAATCTTCAATGGCAGGCGTTTTCTCATCAGCGTAAAGGATGACTCTGCCTTCGGCGTTGCGTGCGGCTCTTCCTGCGGTCTGGACAAGAGAACGGACTGACCGCAGAAATCCTGTCTTATCAGCATCAAGGATCGCCACCAGAGCCACTTCAGGCAAATCGATACCTTCACGGAGCAGATTGATGCCGATAACACAATCACAGCTGCCCTCCCGGAGCTTTTTCAGCACCCGGACCCGCTCAAAGGCATCCAATTCAGAGTGAAGATAAGCAGCATTGATCCCCACTTCGGAAAGATAATCAGAAAGCCGCTCTGAACTTTTCTTGGTCAGTGTGGTAACAAGGACCCGTTGATTTTTTGCGGCACAGCTGCGGATCTCGGCAATAACATCATCCAACTGCCCTTCAAGGGGGCGGATCTCGATTTCAGGATCGGGCAAGCCCGTAGGACGCACCACCAATTCCACCGGTTCGCCGGAGCGCTCGAGTTCAAAATTCCCCGGGGTGGCGGAAACATAAATGGTGTCTCCGGTGAGCTGTTCAAATTCTTCAAAGCGCATGGGGCGGTTTTCCAGAGCGGAAGGCAGACGGAAGCCGTGTTCCACCAGCACCTCTTTGCGGCTGCGATCAGCTTTGTACATCGCCTGGATCTGAGGAAGGGTCACATGAGATTCATCAATGATGGTCAGAAAATCTTCAGGAAAAAAGTCAAACAGGCAATAAGGACGCATACCGGGCTTTCTTTTGGACAGATGCATGGAGTAGTTCTCAATACCGCTGCAATAACCGATCTCGTTCATCATTTCAAGGTCACAGTTGACCCGTTCCCTGACCCTCTGAGCTTCAATAAGAAGATTGCGCTCTTCAAAACGCCGCACCTGCTGTTCCATTTCCTGCCGGATGGCGCCGGAAGCCTCCTGGATCCTTTCGGGAGGCATGACAAAGTGTTTGCAGGGGAAAAGAGTTCCCAATTCCACTTCCGCCTTCCGTTTGCCGGTAAGGGCATCCCGGCGCTCAATGAATTCCACTTCATCGCCGAAGAATCCCACCCGGATAAACTCTTCATTCTGAGGTTCAAAAACATCAACAGTATCCCCCCTGACCCGGAACTCCCCTTTGGAAGGGGCTGTATCGTTCCGTGTGTACTGGACGGCGATAAGTCTTTTCAGCAGTTCATCCCGCCCTATAGTGTCTCCCACAGAAAGACGGACACACATCTCGTTATATTCCTCAGGAGCGCCAAGACTGTAGATACACGAAACGCTTGCCACAATGATCACATCACGCCTTTCCACTAAACTTGCAGTGGCAGAAAGACGCAGTTTCTCGATCTCTTCGTTGATGGAGGAGTCTTTGGCAATATAGGTATCAGTCTGTGGGATATAGGATTCAGGCAGATAGTAATCGTAGTAGCTGATGAAATACTCCACGGCGTTTTCAGGAAAAAAACCCTTGAATTCACTGTAAAGCTGCGCCGCAAGAGTTTTGTTGTGCGAAAGCACCAGCACCGGACGGTCACACTGAGCGATCACATTTGCCAAAGTAAAAGTCTTCCCGGAGCCGGTCACACCCAAAAGGGTCTGATAACGCTTTCTCTCTTCAAGTCCGGCGACCAGCGAAGCAATGGCTCCCGGTTGGTCACCGGCAGGCGGGAAAGGCTGATGGAGCTTGAAAATTCCCATAAAATACAGGAAGATCCTTTTTTCAGCTCATCTTTTCGATGATCTTGACAAGGGGCATGAAGAGGGCAATAACGATGGTACCCACGATACCTGCCAGAAGCACGATCATCAAAGGTTCGATCATGGAGGTCAGAGCGCCTACGGCGTTATCCACTTCATCTTCGTATGTGTCGGCGATCTTGGTGAGCATTTCAGGGAGTTTACCGGTTTCCTCTCCCACTTCGACCATGGAAACCACCATTTCTTCAAAGACCTTGGTCTTTCCCAGAGGCGGAGCGATACCTTCACCCTCTTTCACAGCATCGTGCACTTTCTGAATGGCGCTGGCAACAACTTCATTACCGCTGGTCTCTTTCACAATGGCAAGAGCGTTGAGCACAGGAACACCGGAACTCATCAAAGTCCCCAGAGTACGGGAAAATCGGGAAACTGCTGTTTTGGCGATAATAGGACCGAAGAGAGGGATATTGTACTTTACCCAGTCAAACGCCCATTTCCCGGCAGGGATCTTCACCAGCACGACAAAGAATATGACAACTCCTGCAACACCTCCTACATACATGTACCATTTGGAAACAAGGGTGTTGCTTATACCGATAATAAGCATGGTGATACCGGGAAGAGGTTCAGAAGGTCCCAGCAGATCACGGAAGATCTTTTCAAAGTTTGGCACGATGAAGATCATCAACCCCACCATGGCAAGGATGGAGATGGAAAGAATCACAATAGGATAGATCATTGCCGACTTCACCTTACCGGCGATCTTGGCAGCCTTTTCCATAAAGCTTGCCAGACGGTCAAGAATGATTTCCATAGCACCCGATGCCTCACCGGCACGGACCATGTTCAAGTAAAGCTTGTCAAAGGATTTGGGATTCTGAGAAAGAGCTTCAGCAAAGGTCGCACCGCCTTCAACAGTATCCGCAGTTTTCCCCAGAACGATCTTCACTGCCGGGTTGGCAGCCTGTTTTTCCAGAGTCCGCAGTGAACGGATCAGAGGAAGACCTGCTGAAAGCAGAATGGCAAGCTGACGGGTCAAAACGGTCAGCTCCTTGCGCTTGATGACCATGGGTCCCAGAGCCATGTTAAATCCGCTGCCGCCTGCTTTCTTCGCCTTTTTGCTGGCGACCACGGCTTTGACAGAGGTGGGGAACAAACCTTTTTGTTTGAGCTCGGCAACAGCTGCGGCTTCACTGTCAGAAATAATCTTGCCTTTCTGCTCTTTGCCTTTGCTGTCCATGGCAGTATATACATATTGCGGCATTTCATGCTCCTTTCTGATAAAACTTCAGTAATATTTTCATATATCAGGTATAACGGACGACCTCATCAACAGAAGTTTCATGGTTGAAGATCGCCAGCAAACCGTCTTCCCGCAGGGGTCTCATGCCGTATTCACAAGCTTTGTCAGAAAGTTCATTGGCAGGAGCACCATTGGAGATCATTTCACGCAATTCGTTGTTCACCACCAGCAGTTCAGTCAAAGCTTTCCGCCCTTTGTAACCGGTATTATTGCAGATGGGACACCCCTTGCCGTACACAAAGGTCTTGCCCTCCACCTGTCCGCGTTCAAGGTTGAGACGGTCAAGGTCCTCATCGGTGGGGACATACTCAGTCATACAGTTTTTGCATACACGGCGGATCAGACGCTGTCCCAGCACTCCCACCAGTGAAGAGGCGATCAGGAACGGTTCAACGCCCATATCCGCCAGACGGGTCACGGTACTTGCCGCATCGTTGGTGTGAAGCGTACTGAACACAAAGTGTCCCGTCAGTGAAGCTTCAACAGCGATCTGTGCGGTCACAAAGTCACGGATTTCTCCCACCAGGATCCGGTCAGGGTCCTGTCGCAAAAAGGCGCGAAGGGCTTTTTCAAAAGTCATACCCACAGCATCGTTGATAGGACACTGGACAATACCTTCGATATCGTATTCCACAGGGTCCTCGGCAGTCAGCAGTTTATCTTCCGGATTGTTGATCTCACCCAAAGCGGAATAAAGTGTGGTGGTCTTTCCGGAACCGGTAGGTCCCGTCACCAACAGGATGCCGTTGGGCAGATGGATCAATTCACGGATCTTGTCAAGAACATCCTGACCGATCCCCAAAGCATCAAGCTGCAGATTGACCACTGAACGGTCAAGGACTCGGAGCACCACTGATTCACCGTGACTGGTAGGCAGACAGGATACACGCAAGTCTACAGGTCTGCCGTTGACCTTCATCTGGATACGTCCGTCCTGAGGACGGCGGCGCTCGGAGATGTTAAGTCCGGAAATGATCTTGATACGGCTGATCACAGGAGCCGCCAGACTCCGGGGCGGCGGAGGCATTTCGTAAAGAGCTCCGTCCACCCGGTAACGGATACGGAAATTCTTTTCAAATGGTTCAAAATGGATGTCCGATGCCTTGTCGTGAACAGCCTGCTTGATAACGGCATCCACGAATTTGATAATAGGAGCGGCGTTGGCAAGATCTTCTTCATCGCCCTCATCCTCAAGTTCTTCGGGATTGATGTTGAACTCTGCCACGATATCTGCCACAGAGTCGACCTTTTCAGGGTAGTAACGTTCAAGCTCACCGTCAAAGATATCCGGATCACAGGGAACCGGAAGCACATCTTTATTGAGAATAAAACGCAGTGCCTCCACCGTCTGATAATCCAGAGGACGGCGCATGGCAAGGTCGATCCCCAGATCATCGTACCGGATGGGAATAACCTGATGGGTGCGTGCCAGATTGAGATCGACCTTTTCTATCACATCTCTTGAAATATCACCGAACTCTTTGGGGTTCCAAACGTATGACCCCAGGTTGTCAGCCATTGCCTGAAGCAGCTCTTCTCTGGAAAATAATCCGAAATTGACAATGACCTCATAAGCTGATTTACCGGAGCGTTCACACTCTTCAACCACAGCATCCATCTGTTCTTTCAGCTGTGGATTCGCTGCGCTGTGTTCGTTGAGGATCAGATCAATAAGTGCGCTGTTTTCAATATCAGTCATCTTCTTTTACTCCTTATCACTCATCACGCAGCGTCACGAAAAGCACCTCTTCAAGGGTGGAAATCCCTGCCTCCACCTTGCGCAAAGCGTCATCGCGTAAGCTTCTCATACCGTTCCGCCGGGCAAAGTCGCGCAGCGTCACAGAGTTCTCATTGGCGAAAATCATCTTGGCGATATCCTCGGTAATGAGGAATATTTCATAGATCCCGATACGCCCTTTGTACCCCGTACCGCCGCAGCGGCGGCATCCCTTGCCCTTGTAAAACTGATGGTTGGCAAGATACTCAGGAGTCAGCCCCAGAAGGCGGCATTCTGAAGGAGTCGGCGTATAAGGAGCCTTGCACTCCGAACAGATACGGCGCAAAAGACGCTGTGCCATAACAGCCCGCAGAGAGGTCGCAACCAGGAAGGGTTTCACCCCCATATCCACCAGACGGGTGATGGCACCGGGAGCGTCGTTGGTATGGAGCGTACTGAAAACAAGGTGCCCCGTAAGGGAAGCGTTGATGGCGATCTCAGCAGTTTCAACGTCTCGGATCTCACCGACCATGATGATGTTGGGGGCCTGGCGGAGCATACTGCGCAGAGCTGCGGCAAAGGTCATATCAACGTGCCTGTCGACCTGCACCTGATTGATACCGGGGAGCTGGTATTCGATAGGATCCTCCACGGTGATCAATTTGCGCGCCGGGGTGTTGATGGTATTCAAAAAGGCGTAGAGAGAGGTCGTTTTTCCGGAACCGGTAGGTCCGGTCACAAGAAAGATACCGTCGGGATAGTTGATGATACGGGTAACCATATCAAGGTCATCTGCATAAAAACCCAGTTTGGGAATATCCAGCTGGATACTGGCTTTGTCAAGGATACGCATAACGACAGATTCACCGAAGTTGGTGGGGATGCTTGACACACGCAAGTCAACATCCTGCCCGTTGACAGTCAATCGGATACGTCCGTCCTGAGGGATCCGTTTTTCAGTGATGTCAAGACCTGAAAGGATCTTCACACGGCTGGTGAAGTTGGGCTGCAGATACTTTGGGGGACCATCCACTTCACGGAGCGCACCGTCGATGCGGTAACGCACACGGTAGCGTTTTTCCATAGGTTCCAGATGGATATCTGATGCCTTCATCTTATAGGCATCAACGATAAGTTTGGTCACCAGACGGATGATAGGTGTATCATCATCTTCAGGCAGTCCGTCATTGGCGGTGCCCGCCTGGTCGATCACATTGTCTGATTCATCAAAGTCGCTCTGACCGACATCGCTGACGACCTCATCATCCTTGTAATATTTCTGGATCATCTTGAGGATCTGCGCTTCGGGAGCAACAACAGCATCAACGTCGATCCCCAGCAGATAACGCAACGTATCGAGTTTTTCCATATCCGTAGGATCACTCATGGCGATGGTCAGCATATCATCATGCTTCATCACCGGAAAAACGCAGTAGTTATGTGCGATATCCACACTGATAGCAGCAATGACCTCAGGATCAACGTCATAGTCGTTGAGATCAACGACCTCCCATCCGTACTGCTGCGCCAGCATGGAAAGAAGCTCTCTTTCCTGAACCTTCCCCTGTTTGAGCAGTATCTCAACAGGATCTGTGATCTCATCGCTGTTCATGGCGGCTTCCCGGGCATAATAAATGTCCTCTGCCGTCACCATGCCGTACTCTTCAAGCAGTTTCAATATGTATTCGATGTCGCGCGCCAAAAGAAACCTCCCACCTGTAAAAAGCGATCAAAAAACGTCACACAGAAAAATTAACGCAATTTTCCTGAAATGTCAAGTCCATTCTTCCAAGTTTGCTGCAATTTTTTCCAATATTTGCCAATAATCGGGAATTTTTGCTTCCTCCTGCTCCAGGATCTCCGGTTCAGATGCAGTGCAGGGAGAAGATGGTGCAAAGACCGTACAGCTGTCCGGGACCTGGACATTGGAAATATCAAAGGTCCCGATCTCTTCAGCCAGACGGATACAGTCAAGTTTGTCGGTCCCCACCAGCGGACGGAGTACCAGCATATCCACCGCCTTGCCTACGGAATACATATTGGGAACGGTCTGACTTGCCACCTGCCCCAGAGAATCCCCGGTCACAAGAGCGTGACACCTGCGGTGTCGGGCGGCGATCTCGGCAATACGCATCATGGCACGGCGGTAGAGCACAGTGCGGAACTTTTCCTTGCAGTTGTCTCTGACCGCCTTCTGAAATTCGCTCAGATTGGCAATGCACAAGGTACCGCGCAACTGATATTCGTTGAGTTTTGCGGCGACACGCTGAACCTTTTCCACCGTTTCCGGGGGCGTGTAGGGGGCACTGTGGAAAGTGATGTAATCACAGGGCGATCCCCTTTTCATAATGAGCCACGCCGCCACAGGGGAGTCGATCCCCCCTGAAAGAAGAGTCATCACCCGGGGATTGCACCCCACGGGCAATCCGCCGGGAGCAGGGATACTTTCCATAAAAAGAACGGCAAATTCATCACGGACTTCACAACCGAGAGTGATATCGGCAGAGCTCAGATCGATGGTGAATTTGTTTTCGCCGACACGTCCAGCCACAGCAGAGACCAGATCGATCTCTATCTCCTTTGAAGTCAGAGCAAAGCGTTTGTTGCTCCGTCGTGCCCGGATCCGGAAAGCAGGTCTTTTTTCCCCCTGAAATCCCAGAATGGCTGAAGCGGCAAGTTCGACGGCGATGGGGCGGATCTGCTCCATATCCACACCGGTGATCACCGCCGGGGAAAAACTTTCGAGACCGAAGCATTTCCGCAATTGAGTGTTAATAACTTCCAGCTGCTCCTGAGTAAAAGCGCCCTTGTCCTCCCTTTCCACCCGGACCCTGCCCCTGACCCGGGAAACTTTGATCCCGGAAAGAGTTTGAAGCAGATGGCGGATATTATCGACCAGACAGCGTTCAAACATGCTCCGGTTGTTGCCTTTGGTGGCTATTTCGTGATAGCGGCAGATGATACAGTTGTACATAATTCTTCTCTCAAATTCAGGAACGGCAGAACTCAGGATCTTCCTTGAGCAGTTTATCAAAGTATTCAATAGTCAGCTCAAGTCCTTTACGCAAAGGTGTCACCGGCTGCCAGTTCAGTATCTCTCTGGCTTTGGTGATGTCAGGACGGCGCTGTTTCGGATCATCTGCGGGCAGCTCCTTGCGGATCAGTTCAGACTTGGAGTTGGTCAGTTCAATGACCAGCTCAGCAAGCTGCAGTATGGTGAACTCTCCCGGATTGCCGATGTTGATGGGACCGGTGATCTCGTGGGGAGTTGCCATCATGCGGATCATAGCCTCGATCAGATCGTCACGGTAGCAGAAACTGCGGGTCTGAGAGCCGTCGCCGTAGATAGTGATAGGCTGATTCTGCAATGCCTGAAGAATGAAATTGCTGACAACTCTTCCGTCATTGGGGTGCATTCCGGGACCGTAGGTGTTGAAAATACGCACGATCTTGATGTCAAGATCGCATTGGAGCCGGTAGCTGTTGAAAAGGGTTTCAGCGCAGCGTTTTCCTTCATCGTAACACGAGCGGATACCGATGGGGTTCACATTGCCCCAGTACTCTTCGACCTGCGGATGGACGGAAGGATCACCGTAAACTTCGGAAGTGGAAGATTGAAGGATCTTTGCTCCGATCCGCTTGGCAAGTCCCAGCATGTTGATAGCCCCGTGCACACAGGTCTTGACGGTCTGCACAGGATCCTTCTGATAGTGGACCGGGGATGCAGGACAGGCGAGATTGTAGATCTCATCCACTTCAACGTAAAGCGGGAAACTGACATCATGACGCATCAGCTCAAAGCGGGGATTGCTGAGCAAATGGCGGATATTACGTTTGGCTCCGGTGTAAAAGTTGTCCACACAAACCACATCATTGCCGCGGTTGAGTAATTCTTCGCACAGGCGCGACCCCAAAAAGCCGCTGCCGCCGGTAACTAAAACGGTACGATTCCCCATAGTTTCTGGTTCCTTATATTTTCTGACGGCAGAATGTGTCGATGCTCTCTGCCATATAATCCAATTTTTCCAAACTCATTCCGGGATACACACCGATCCAGAGTGCCCGGTTCATGATCACATCGGTATGCACAAGCACTGATGCCACACGGTAATCTTTTCCTTCGGTCAGGGGGGCAAAACAGGGATGTCTGGTCAAATTCCCGGAAAAAAGGTTCCGGGTCTGAATGTTGCGCTGCTCCAGAAACTCGGCAAGTTCGTTGCGGTCAAAGGGGGCTTCCCCGCTCAAAGTAAACAGGAATCCGAACCATGCCGGATCACTCTGGGGAAGTTTCTCCATGATCTTCAGCTGAGGGAGATGTTCCAGACGGGAGCGCAAATATTCAAAGTTGCGTTTCCGGAGCCCTGAGAAGCCCTCCAATTTTTCCAGCTGAGCACAACCGATGGCAGCCTGCATATCGGTGGCTTTCAGATTGTATCCGAAGTGGCTGTACACATATTTGTGATCGTAACCTGCCGGCAGTGTTCCGAACTGCCGGGTAAAACGGCATCCGCAGGTGTTATCGCATCCTGATTGACACCAGCAGTCTCTGCCCCAATCCCTGAAGGAAAGAGCGATCCTTGCCAGCAAGGGATCAGAGGTGTACACAGCCCCGCCCTCTCCCATGGTCAAATGGTGAGGCGGATAGAAACTTGATGTGCCGAAATCTCCGAAAGTCCCGGTAAAGCGTCCATTGTAACAAGAGCCCAGAGCGTCACAGTTGTCTTCAATGAGCCAGAGTCCGTGTTTTTTGCAAAAAGCGCCTACCCGTTCCAGATCAAAGGGATTTCCCAGAGTGTGTGCCACCATCACCGCCTTTGTCCGGGGCGAAAGCGCCTGTTCCAGAAGTTCCGGGTCGATATTGACCGTTACGGGGTCGATGTCCACAAAGACAGGAACTGCCCCATATTGAACGATGGGGGAAACGGTGGTGGGGAATCCGGCGGCAACGGTGATGACTTCATCACCTCTCCGGATCCGCCGCTCTCCCAGTTCCTGAGCAGTGAGAGCCATGAATGCCAGCAGATTGGCAGAAGAGCCGCTGTTGACAAGGAGACACTTTTTCACCCCCAGCATAGCGGCGAAACGCTCTTCAAACGCCCGGGTGTATCTCCCTGAAGTCAACCAGAACTCCAAAGCGGAATCGGTCAGATTGACCATCTCTTTTTCGTCAAAACACCTGCCGGCATAGTTGACACGGCTTTCTCCGGGGATAAACTCTTCGGAGCTTTTATCATGCACAAGTGTATAATACTGTGCAGTCAGTTCCAATATCTGCTGTCTGAGAGTTTCAGCTTCATTTACTTTGTCCATGCCAAACCTCTTTCTGCTGCATCACGGCAGTAAGACGCCAGATCTTCAGCCGTCATCACTTTTTGATTTTCGTAAAACTCCCTGTACCATCCGACGGTACGGGAGATAGCAGTTCCGGAATCCCACACGCCCCGCCAGTCAAGGATTTCAGCTGCCTTTGAACAATTCAGGCGCAAAAGGGCGGCTTCATGAGGCGCATCGGGTTCCTGTTCATACTCAAAACACATCTTTCCCCAGCAATCGTGCATTTTTTCAGCCACCTCAACCACAGTCAGTGTATCGTTTTCATCAGGACCGAAATTCCAGCTCCCCCGCAATGGTTCTTTTTTCTGAAAAAGTCCTGCGCCCAACTGCAGATAGCCGCTCAGAGGCTCAAGGACATGCTGCCACGGACGGACAGCTCCGGGGTTGCGGAGTTTGGTGATCTTTCCTGCAGCGGCGCCGCGCACCATATCGGGGACCAGTCTGTCAGCAGCCCAATCACCGCCGCCGATAACATTCCCGGCACGGGCGGATGCACAGAAAACTTCCCCGCCGGGGATGAAGAAAGAACGGTTATACCCGGAAACAGCCATTTCCGCCGCTGCTTTGGAGGCGCTGTAAGGATCATGACCTCCCAGGGGGGCTGATTCAGCAAAGGGGACTCCTGTTTCCGGGTTCTCGTAGCACTTATCGGTGGTCACGACCACAACACTGCGCACACTTTCGCAATTTTTACAGCACTCCAACACATTGACAGTGCCCATAACGTTCACGCCGAAGGTATCGACCGGCTCCTTATAAGAACGGCGCACCAGAGGCTGCGCCGCAAGGTGAAAAACGATCTCGGGTTGAAAGGAACGGAATATCCTGTATAATCCCTCAAAGTCGCGAACATCACAAAAATAAGAAGAGCAGGAGCTTTTGAGCAAAGTATAATGAGAAGGTTCTTCGACGGGCAAAGCTGTGCCGCAAACTTCCGCCCCCAGCTGCTGCAGCCAGAAGAGAAGCCATGTTCCTTTGAAACCGGTATGGCCTGTGATCAAACATCTGCGATTGTTGTAAATGCCGTCAAACATCTCAAAAACTTCTTTTCACTTCCAGAATTTAGTCCAGGGAGCGTTCCCCGCTGCCCACATATCGTTGAGCATGGTGTGCTCTCTGGGGGTATCCATGCACTGCCAGAATCCCTCATGGCGGAACGCCGCCATCTCCCCTGCCGCTGCGGCATCATGAAGGGGCTGCTGTTCCAGAAAACAATCTTCTTCCGGAATGAAACGGTCAATGAAACTTTTCTGCATGACCATAAAACCGCCGTTGATATATCCTGAAACCCGGCTGGGTTTTTCAATAAAGGACTTCACTTTATTGTCCTGAGAGATCTTCATTTCACCGAAACGCGCCGCCGGATGGACGGCACCCACAGTAAGCTGCAGTTTGTGGGCACGGTGGAACTCCAATTCAGCTGCAATGTCAAAATCGCTTACACCGTCACCATAAGTGAGAAAGAAACAGTCATCCTCATCTTTCAGATACTTTGAAGCGATACGGACACGGGCACCGGTCCCGGTGCCGATACCGGTACCGGCAAGGGTGATTTCCCAATCGCTCTCATCACTTCTGCCATGGAACTGCACCTGATTCTTCCTTCCGGGAAAAATCGTTGCATCTGCTGTACGCAAATGGTAGTTGGCAAAGTAGTCAACGAAACACTCCCGTTTGTAGCCGAGACAGAGAATAAAACGTGTCACGCCGAAAGCTGCATAACTTTTCATGATATGCCAGACAATGGGCTGTTCACCGATGGGGACCATGGGTTTGGGGAGAAGTTCGGTAACTTCTCTGATCCGTGTTCCCATGCCGCCGCACAGGATCATCAGGGGAGGCATTTTATTCATTTTCCAAAGTTCTCCATGTAATACCCGACCATTTCGCGGATACCGCTCTTTATATCGTAGAGACTGCGGTATCCGAGTTCCTTTTCCGCCCGGGAAACATCGGCGAAGGAGTGTGGGATATCCCCTGCCCTGCCGGGGGCATATTCAACTTCGACATCGCCGCAGGGAACGCCCCGCATCACCAGAGCCTCTCTGAGAGAGTGAAACAATTCATTGAGATCGGTCCTTCCACCTGCGGCAACGTTGTAGACACGGTGTCCTGAGCCTTCACGGAGTGCGGCAAGCATATTTGCGCTCACCACGTTGGCAACGAAGGTAAAATCCCTGGAGTTGGTCCCGTCACCGTAGATCACCGGACTTTCATGACGGAGCAGCGCTGTCACAAAACGGGGGATCACAGCGGCGTAAGCCCCCCTTGGATCCTGCCGGGGACCGAAGACGTTGAAATAACGCAACCCGGTGACTTTGATACCATAGACACTTGCAAAGTTGGCTCCGAAAAGTTCATCTGCGTACTTGGTAACGGCGTATGGTGAAAGAGCAGTGCCGATCCGCTCTTCGCTCTTGGGGAGTTTTTCCTCATCGCCGTAAACAGAAGAGCTTGAAGCGTAAACAAATGATTCGACCTTTGCTTCCACTGCCGCATGGAGAATGTTCACAAAGCCCGCCACATTGACCGAAGTGGACTCCGCCGGGTCGGCGATCGACCGGGGAACTGACCCCAGTGCCGCTTCATGAAAAACGATCTTTACATCCTTCATGGCATCACGGCAAACGTTTCTGTCTCTGATATCCCCTTCAATAAGTGTAAAAAGGGGATTTTTCAGAGCGGAAACAAGATTTTCCCGTCTGCCGGTTGCGAAATTATCCAGACAAACCACTTCGTTGCTGTTCGCCAAAAGAGAATCCACCAGGTGAGAACCGATAAATCCGGCGCCGCCGGTGACAAGTACTTTGGTATTGGTAATTTGTTTGTTCATAATCAGAGCCGTCCATCGACCAGATCAGCGGGCAAAAAGCCCTTCACATCAAAAATGACCCGCCGGGGTTTGCTGAAAGCGCCCCACTCCAGGTTTCGGAACTGCTGATGGGCAACGGCCGCAACAACAGCATCATAAACTGCAGGATCGAGCTGAGAAAAATCGTTCACAGCCTCAAATCCGTAATTCTCTTTTATTTCTGCCGGATCAGCCCAGGGATCGTAAATATCCACCTTGCAGCCGAAATCCTGCAACGCCCTGACCACACCGGGGACCTGAGAGTTGCGGATATCCGGACAGTTTTCCTTGAAGGTCATCCCCAGTATGAGCACCCGTGAGTCGCACACCTGCTGATGTTTTTTTATCATCAGTTTCACCACTCTGGTGGCAACATATTCATTCATACCGTCATTGATACGGCGTCCGGCAAGGATCACTTCGGGGAGATAGCCCAGAGCCTGAGCTTTGTAGGTCAGATAATAAGGATCCACGCCGATACAATGCCCCCCCACCAATCCGGGCTTGAAGGGCAGAAAGTTCCATTTTGTGCCGGCAGCGGCAAGAACGTCGCTGGTATCGATCTGCATCAGATTGAAGATCTTGGCAAGTTCGTTGACAAAGGCGATATTCAGGTCCCGCTGGGAGTTTTCAATAACCTTGGCAGCTTCGGCGACTTTGATGGAACTTGCCAGAAAAGTCCCGGCAGTCAGGATCGAATCGTAAAGTGCCTGCACCTGCTGTGCCGTTTCGGGTGTGGAACCGGAAACAACCTTCAATATCCTGGTCAGAGTATGTTTTTTATCCCCCGGATTGATCCTTTCAGGGCTGTACCCGCAAAAAAAGTCCGCATTGTATTTGAGTCCGCTGAACTGCTCAATTACAGGCACACAGTCCTCTTCTGTACATCCGGGGTAAACAGTGCTCTCATAGATGACGATACCGCCCCGTTTGATCGCCTTGCCCACTGTTTCAGAGGCACGGATCAGAGGGGTCAGATCAGGTTGTTTGTGTTCATCGACGGGGGTCGGGACCGTTACGATAAAAATATCTCTGTCCCGCAGATCGTCAATGGAATCAGTGTAACGCAGAAAACGGGCGTTTTCAAGATCTTCACTTGAAGTTTCCAAAGTCACGTCAACTCCCTGACGCAACATTTTCAAACGTTCTTTCTTGACGTCAAAACCGACCACATCAAATTTGCGTCCGAACTCCACCGCCAGAGGCAGTCCCACATAACCGAGACCGATCACGGCGATCCTTGCTGTAAAATTTTTAATCTTGTTTATCATAATAAGGATAATATACACCTTCTGTTTTGTTTTTGCAAGTCAACTCCCCCGTGAAGTCATGAATAAGTTTTTGCTGCTGCAAAGGAACATTTTTTCTGCTTGCTGTCTTGCATAATCAGCTTTGCCGGTGTATAGTATAGACACAGGAGGCAATTTCAAAACTCGAATGACTTTTGAAATTACCTCACAGTTCAAAATTATCCATCGGGAATACTGTTTCATGAAGCTCTTTTTTCTGTTGATTTTTTTCCTGCTTTTCACGCTTGCAGCGCAAACAGTTCCTCTGGAACCGGTCTCTGCCACAGGAGGAGCAAAGTTCCGGAAAAACGGCACTTCTCTTATCATTGATTTTCCCGCTTATGCACATGAACTGAAAAACACTCATCCGACAGTAAATTTGCTTCTCGTTCCTGATTGTTCAGCATACGATGGAGTGGATGTGGATTTGAGATTGTCAGGCGGTTTCAGTTCTTCCCTTTCCATCAATTTCCGGGATGCCAAAGGCAAACAGTGCTTTGATGTGCAGCCTATTGCTGACGGGTTCAGGACGACTTTGCGCTTCAACTTCAACCCGGCACGGAAGATGGATAAGAAAAACATGAAGTTTCTGCGCATCTATCTGAGCCGTCCCGCCCTGAGCGCCCAATTCACCATTTACGATATCAGACTTTTCAGCCGCCTTGCCCAACAAAAGGAAAAGCTGCGCCAAGTTGCGGAAAGTTGCGGTGTTTCAAAGGAGCTTGAAAAGATCTCCACCCTGGCTCAATGTGAAAAATTCACCGCTTTTTTACGCAGAAAACAGCTTGACAACCTTATTGCTGCCGGCAGTGAAGTGACCGGTTCAAAGAGTCTCGGAGCAGGCTTTATCTCCCCTCTCTGCCGTCCCCTGCCCTTTTACGGTGTTCTTGACGCTGTGCCCCGGAGTCGTGGAAAGATCTCTCTTGCGGGCAATGAAACAGAAAATATCCACATCATCACAGTAAGTAAAACGCCCTTGAAAGAGCTCTCCGCTTCTCTTTCCGGACTTCCCTCTTCCGTTTCAGGCTCCATCCATCCTGCCGGAGCGGTCAGGACCCGTTCTTCCAGAACACCTGGAGTCCACACCGGGTGGCACTTTGATCCGATCCTTGAATACACTTCAAAAGTCACTGGTCTTGCTCCTTACCAGCTCCAGCTCTGGGTGGTCAGGATAAAGCTCCCCCAACCGGTCCCCGGCACACACCGGATCTCTGTCAACTTCAATGCTGACGGCAAAAAGTTCTCCCTTCCTCTGGATGTCACGCCTTACAATTTCACCCTGCCCCGCAGAAAGACCCTCAGAACGGCAACTTCGGTCTACGGTTCAAAGCTTATGGGGAAATACAAAAAAGAGTTTGAAAAGTGGCTGCTCAGTAATTTTTATCTCAACAGCTTTTCCATTTACTCCGACTCCGGCAGCTACGGCATCCCCCAGCTGCCCCCGATGCAGGAATATCTTGAGGCAGTGAAAAGCGGATTGAATTTCATCCCCATCGTTTATTTGAAACTCCCCCGGCAGGCACATCACACCAGAAAGAAGATCTCCCCCGGGAGCTCCAAAGTGCTGTGGGAAAAGATGAGTGCAAAAGAACAGTCCCATTACCCGGCAGAGTGGAAAGAAAAGTACTTGCAGCTCCTGAGAAAGAGAGTTCCTGAGCTGAAAAAAGCAAACCTCTGGCACTACGCCGCCTGTTATGCCTTTGATGAAGCGACCCCCTCTGAGTGGTGCGCCATCATCGACCTGGTCAGGAGCTTGAAAAAAGAGTTTCCCGATTTGAAGATCGTCAGCACCATCACCGACAACTCCTACGGTTTCCAGAGCGATCTTCACGGTATCATTGATGAATGGATCCCCCCCGTCTGGCAGTACAACTTTGAACGGGCGGAAAAAGCAAGAAAACTCAAGCGCAAAGTGTGGTACTACACCACACAGATGACTGTTGACGGAACTCCCCTTGCCCGGATCCGCACCCAGCTGGGGGAACAGGCTGCCGCCTCACGGACAGACGGGTGGCTGGTGTGGACCGTTTCGCGGTGGTACAACAACTCCTCCCCCATTTCGGGGACTGCTCCTCTCACACGTTGGAACCCTGAAAGTTTTCCCGGAGACAACGGCGGGGGCAGTTATTTCTGCATGGGGGAAAAGGGGAAATTCCTTTCTACGTTGCGTGCCGAAGCCATCCGGGACGGCATTGAAGACTACGAATATTACACCATTATGATGAAGCTTGCCCATGGAAGAAAGAAGAATGATCCTTTGCGTCTGCAGGGGGAAAAACTTTATAAATCACTCAGCTCTTCAGAGAACATCACACCTGTTGAGCTATTGAAAAACCGTTCGGCAGCAGCCGGACTTATTGAGAGGATGAGATGAAAAAACATTTGCTGGTCAGCTACGCCTGGAGCATCAACAATATAGGCGACATGGGGATCCAGGGGGGACTTTTCACCCTTCTGAAAGAAAAGTTCCCCGATCTGGATGTAAAACTCATAAACTATCTGCCCGAAAGCGACCCGGCTTACGCTCATTATAAAGAGGTGCTCCCTCCCTACAATCCCAGAGGCGAAGTGCTGCCCATGCCCTTTTTTGACCTGATCGCAGGAGACCCCATGCCCGATGCCGCCTCAGAAGCGATCCGTGATGCAAAGATCAAAGGCAACGCCTGGAACGCTCTCATTGCCCGTCACGGAAAACTGAAACTGGAACAGTTCCGCACCGGCACCATCTCTTCCTTTGATGCAGAAGCCCTGACCGATGATCTGCTCAACCGTTTCCCCTTGGAGATCATGGAAGATCTGAAAGTCCACTTCCCTGATCTGGCAGAAGCCTTTCAGAATGCCGGATTTGTCTACTACAACTCCGGCACCACTTTGAACTTCGGCAGATTGGGGGTCCGCCGTCTTTTCGGATACACGCTCCCCCTTGCCATGTCTCTGATCCTCGCCCGGGCTCTGGGGATCCCCTACGGTATCGGTTCACAATCCTTTGACCTTATTGAGTGGCCCATGGATCTTCTGTACGATAAACTCTTTGCCGATGCGGCGTTCGTTTACTGCCGGGATACGGATTCCCTCAACTATCTGTTACAGAAAAAGTTCACTTTCAAAAAAATCGACTTCCGCCCCGATACAACAGTCTATTTCGACGGCGGGGATGAAAAGTGGAAAGAGGCGTTTTTCAAAGAAAACGCTCTTGAAGAGGGAAAATTCATGACCGTGGCTTTGCGTATTTCCGCACCCAAGCCCAAATACCACGACCCTACGGGGGGCTCCGTCACCCCGGAACGCTGCCGTCACCAGATGGAACAGATGAAGTATCTCATTGAGGAGTACATCAAAAAGACCGGTCACAAGATCCTTATCGCCCATGAAACACGGGACACCCTTGAAGATGCCCGTACCCATCTTTACAACATTCTGAGCGACGAAGCAAAGTCTGCCACAGTGTACCTTGACCGTTTCTGGACGCCGGAGCAGGCACTTTCCGTTTACCGGGGCAGTTCGCTGCTGGTCAGTGTTGAGATGCACTCCATCATCATGGCGATCGGCAATCAGGTTCCCTTCATCCACGTCCCTTATGTGGAGTGCGGCAGAAAAAGGCAGATGGTCCGGGACATGGAACTTTCTGAGTTCCTCATCGACCTTGATGACATGGATTCGGGGAAACAGATGCTCGTTACCGCGCTGAAGATCCTTGAAAACCGGAGCGCTTTACAGCAGAGACTTCTTGAGGTGCGCAACCGTCTGGCGGGACTTTCTGCCCAAAGCATGTCTGAGGTGGGAGCCTTTTTCAAATGAGTTTTGAAATTACCCCGGTAATTATTCCGAAACAATAAAATCCAAGGAAAAAAATTTTATGTCAAAAGTAGAATTCAAAGAGCGTAAGATCTTCATCGACGGAAAAGCCACCCAGATCTTTTCCGGCGCCATCCACTACTTCCGGGTCCACCCCGATCTGTGGCGTGACCGTCTGGAAAAACTTGCATTATGCGGTTTCAACTGCCTTGAAACTTACATGTGCTGGAACTTGCACGAACCCCATGAAGGTCAGTTCGACTTTTCCGGGATGCTGGATTTTCCCCGCTTCATCAGGACTGCTCAGGAGCTGGGGCTCTATGTGATCCTGCGCCCCGGTCCCTACATCTGCGCCGAATGGGACAACGGCGGCCTGCCCCACTGGCTCATGAACAAAGAAGGCATTGAGTTCCGCCGTTACAACAAGGTCTATCTGGAGTCCATTCAGAAATACTTCGATCAGATCATGCCCATGATCAAGCCCCTGCAGTACGATGAAGGCGGTCCCATCATCGCCATGCAGATCGAAAACGAATACGGCTCCTACGGACACGACAACGACTATATCGGCGCCTTGCGTGACATGACCTTGGATGCCGGTATCACCGTGCCTCTTTTCACTGCCGACGGTGCGGGGCTTGCCTATCTGCAGAATGGTATGCTCCCCGGAACTGCCGCCATGCTCACAGGCGGCAGCCGTCCCCTGAACGGCTTTGAACTCCTCAAAACTCTGCGTCCCGATGATCCGCCTTTTTATATGGAGTTCTGGCTGGGATGGTACGACCACTGGAAAAACAACCCCCGCAAAAGCCGCGATGCCGATGATGTGGCGCGGGAGTTTGACGACATCATCCGTGCGGGTGCCAATGTCAACATGTATATGTTCCACGGCGGAACCAATTTCGGATTCACAGCCGGAGCCAACAAGACCCGTAAAGACATCGACTACACCTGCGACACCACCAGTTACGATTACGATGCTCCCATTACAGAGTGGGGTGATGTGACTCCTAAATACCGGAAACTCCAGGAGACGGTGAAAAAATATTTCCCCGACGCCAAAACCGGCACGCCGGAACCTGTGAAACGCAGATCCTACGGCAAGATCGACTTCAAAGAGAGCGTCACCATTTTTGACGCCCTCGATCAGATCAGCACGCCGGTCCAATCAAAATCGCCTCTCTCCATGGAGCAGCTGGATCAATCTTTCGGATTTGTCCACTACCGCACCCGCATTGCCGGTCCCCACAAGGGCAACCTCTGGGCTCCTGCCGTGGGGGACTGCGCCGATATTTTCATCAACGGCAAAAAGCTTGCCACTGTGTTCCGTGATGAAAAGGCGGAAGGGATCGACTTCACCGTTCCCCCGGAAGGTGCCGACATCGATGTTCTGGTGGAAAGCTTCGGACGCATCAACTACGGCTACCTCACCGGCAAGGACCGCAAGGGACTCCCTGAAGGGTTGCTTTCATGGAACGCCTACCTCTTCGACTGGCAGAACCGGTCACTGCCCATGGACAACCTTGACAAACTCAAATTCGGACCTCTCAAAGCCAATATGGAAGTTCCCACCTTCTTCAAGGGTGAATTTGAAGTGGATGAGATCGCCGAAAGTTTCATCAAGTTCCCCGGAGTCCGCGGCGTGGTCTGGGTCAACGGATTCAATCTGGGACGCTACTGGCGTGCAGGTTCGGCAAACACCCTTTACGTCCCCTCCCCCATTCTCAAAAAGGGCAAAAACGAGATCATCGTCTTTGAGACGGAATTGCTCCTGGCGCCCTACGCCGAATCGGTGGATACAGCCATATTGTAATCACTTCACATCTCTCAAAGGGGCTGCTGCAAAACCTCAAAAAAGGTAAGCGACAGCCCTTTTCTATTGGTTGAGCAGAAAACACAGTGTACGAGAGGTAAAGTCAAAAGTCATTCAAAAAATGGCACAGATGTCATTCGCAACGAGCTGTAAAGGGTAGTTTGAGACTGCTACCTGCAAGGTAACAGCCGAAAACGCTCCCTTTATCAGATCGAAGCGAGGGCGCTTTGACAATTTTGAGGAGTTTTGAAATTGCCTCAGGTAATTTCAAAAGTCATTCAAAAAATGGCAAAGATGTCATTCGCAAAGAGCTGTAAAGGGTAGATTGAGACTGCTACCTGCAAGGTAACAGCCGAAAACGCTCCC
>JAFTIE010000176.1 GCA_017457065.1 Lentisphaeria bacterium | reverse complement strand
TCAGGACAGGGCAAGCCAACTTTGAACTTGTTGCCGGTCCCACCAAAGTTGCACGTTTTGCCGCTGATGAGGCGGCGGCTGTTCTTTCAAAGCTCTGCGGAACACAAATCAAAGTCCTTTTCAAGCCCACAGGCACCAAAAGCGCCATCATCATCGGCTGTCCGGCAAGTGCCAGAGCCGCCGGGATCGATATTGCCAAACTGGACCGTGACGGATTCCGTATCAAAACCCACGGAAAAAATATCATCATCATCGGCAGAGACGATCCCCGCCGCTCTCCTTTGCAGGGAGGAGGTGCCTTGCAGCCTGAAGCGGGTTCTCTCAACGGCACATACGCTTTTCTTGAACGCTTTGCCGATGTGCGTTTTTTCTTTCCCGGGGAGTTTGGAACAGTTGTGCCTGTAAAAAAAGATCTCGTCCTCCCTGAGACAGATATTTCCGACCGACCCGACTGGCTCCAGCGCCGCATACTCCAGGGGGGCTCTGCGGCAGTCATGCCCAAAGAGTTCCCCAAAAATATCCGTAAACGCCTCGCTCTGATGCTGCGGCTGGAAACATTCCAGATCCCCAACTGCCACGGACTTGCCTATCTGGATCTTGTTCAGCGGTTCGGCAAAACACACCCTGAATACTTTGCTCTTGATGCGGGGGGAAAAAGGATCAATGATCCCACTGCGCACCGTGAAAGCTCAAGCCGCGGTCAGATATGCTTTTCAAGCGGTATAAAAGAGGTCATCCTCAAAGATGCCGAAGCCTTCCTTAAAAAACAGCCTTCCACCAGCCGGGGTATCCGTACCTGGTCCCCCTCCCGCTACCCCCGGCTCCCTTTCTTCAACATCATGCCCAATGACAGCTGTTACCGCTGCCGCTGTGCCGGGTGCCGGGAACATTTTTCAAAAGGTCCTCAGGCAACCAGCAATTATATCTGGAAATTTTTTACCGACATTGCCCGGGAGGGAAAGAAACGCGCCCTTCCCGGCAACTTCACTACAATGGCTTACGAAAGCTACACTCTTGTTCCTGAATGTGATATTCCTTCCAATCTGCTGGTCATGCTCGCCATGCGGGGACCGTGGAACGAAAAATCTGCGGCTCACGTTCAAAAAGAGACAGCCCTTTTGAAACAGTGGAACAAAAAACTCAATTCCCGTCCCTGGGTATGGACCTATCCCAGCAAATACGCCATTGATCTGCCCGGAGTCCCAAACTATGCTCCTCAGGCAATGGGCTCCTTTTATTCCCGGATCGCCCCCCATGTTTTCGGTGCCTTTGCCCAGGCTGACAGCGACCGCTACTTTTTCGGACTTCTCAATTTTTATGTTTTCAGCCGTGTTGCCTGGGACAACAAAACAGATGTGCAAAAACTCCTTGATGACTATCATGAAAAGATGTTCGGTCCCGGCGCTCCTTTCATGAAAAAAGTTTCAGCGCTCCTTGAAGAAAAGTGGTTGCTCTGTGCGGGAGAGTTCATAGACACCCCCGCAGGACCCAAGACCAAACAGATTCCCCACAAGACACTTTGGGAAAAGGTCTACGATGAAAAAACACTCAAACACCTTGAGACTCTTTTCCGTCAGGCAGAAAAAGCCGCCTCCAAAGATTCCGAAGCATTGAAACGGCTCCGTTTCGTCAAAAAAGAACTTTTCTCCCCCCTTACCGATGCCCGCAAAAAATGGATCGATACCGCCCGTTCAGTCCGGAACTGGTCCGCTTTCATGCCGGAAAACAGCTGGAGCAAAAAATATTTCCTTCCGCCCTGCGGCAAAGGGAAAGCTGAAGTCAAAACCTCCGTACAGATGAAACATGACAAAGAAAACTTTTATTTCCGCTTTGAGTGCGAAGAGCCCTTCACTTCAGAGATGTATTGCTCCAAACGGACCGCAGACGACAAAACATTGTGGCAGGACTCCTGTGTGGAAATACATCTGGTGCCGGATGGAAAAGAGACAAGCCACTATCAGTTCATCATCACCGCCTCAGGTGCCATGGCAGATATCAGGCACAGCAATTCCTATGCGGATTACAGCTGGAACTCCGGCGTAAAACCAGTCGTCAAAGTAACGCCGGAGAAAGGTTACACCGTCTCTCTGACACTGCCCCGCAAACTTTTTCCCAAAGTTGTCCCCGGAAAATTCCGAGCCAATTTCAACCGTCACCGGGCAGTTGCCCACAAAAAAACCACCCGCTTTTATTCCTGGAGCATCTTTGCAAACTCTTTTGTTGACCGGGAAAAATTCGGGTTTATCCACCTGAAGCCCCAGCCCGGAAAAGAGACTCTGCGCGAAACTGATATGCAAGGGGAAATACGCCGGGGGCGCTTCCTTGGAAGTGCCTGGGTCAGTTCAAAGCCTTTTTCCAAAGATCACACGACCTTTGTCTCAGACGGCTTTTCCATCCACCTCAAGGAACAGCAGCTTCTGCAGTTTTTGCCTCAACTGCAGCCTGACACCGACTATATTTTAAGCTGCTGGGTCAAACTGGATAAAAACAGCTCTTTCAACATCCGTCTGGATGAAGCCAACGGCAGAGTCCACATGCTCCCCAAAGTTCCCCTTCCGGGGCCCTCCGGATGGCTCCGTCAGGAGTTCCGTTTCAGAACGGGAAAATCCATAACGAAAAAGCCTTACATCCGTTTCCAGTTCAACAAAGGCAGCGGCAATCTTAATGCCCCTTCCCTTATTGCGCTTCCTGAAACGGCACAATGAAAAAGAGGTGATTTTTTACAATTTTTATATTGACAAGATCGATTTCATGTGCTAAATTAAAAGCAACACACGGGGGAGTCCGCGTAACGGGCTGAGAGGAAGTTTGACACTTCGACCCCTACGGATAAGGGAAAATGAGTTTCCCTTTCCATTAACCTGATTCGGATCATGCCGACGTAGGGAGTTGCCGCAAACGGTCAGCCTCAAAGAGTTGCCGCGCCCGGGAAAGTGCCTCATGTACGGTGTCTTCCGGCAAACAACCAGAAGAGGTGAGCCAATGACACAAATGGAAATCGCCCGCAAAGGGCAGATCAGTGACGCCGTAAAGATCGTTGCGGCAAAAGAGAAACGCAGCACAGAGTTCATCCGCCGCAGAGTTGCTGACGGCAGGATCGTTATCCCCGCCAACATCAATCACACGCAGCTTTCCCCCTGCGGTATCGGCAGAGAGCTTTTTACCAAGATCAACGCCAATATCGGTAACTCAGCTGTGGCAAGCTGCGGAAAAGCGGAACGTTCAAAGCTTGAGATCGCCTGCCGCTACGGAGCAGATACCGTTATGGATCTGAGTACCGGAGGCGATCTTGGAGCCATACGGAGGAATCTTCTTGCCAACTGTACCATTCCTCTGGGCACGGTCCCTATCTATGAGGTGGTCGCCCGCTTCGGCGGAGAAAACTTCGGAGAAAAGGAGATACTTCAGGTCATCTCTGAACAGGCAGAACAGGGAGTGGATTACATGACGATCCACTCAGGACTCCTGAGTAAACACGTTCCACTGGCATTGAAGCGGAAACTGGGGATCGTCAGCCGTGGCGGTGCTCTCCTTGCGGCATGGATGGAAAAACATAAAAAAGAAAATCCCTTTTATACCGCCTTTGACAAGATCCTCGACATCTGCCGCCAATACGATGTGACCCTCTCTCTGGGGGACGGTCTGCGCCCCGGATGCCTTGCCGACAGTTCCGATGCGGCACAGTTTGCCGAACTCCGGACTCTCGGCGAACTGGTGGACCGCTGCCGTAAAGCCGGTGTTCAGGCAATGGTGGAAGGTCCCGGTCATGTGCCTTTAAATGAGATCCGCATGAATATGCTCAAAGAACGCAAACTTTGCGGAGATGCACCCTTTTATATACTGGGTCCCGTCGTCACCGACTGCGCACCCGGATATGACCACTTCACTGCCGGAGCTGGCGGTATGCTGGGAGCCTTTTACGGTGCTGCCATGCTGTGCTATGTCACCCCGAAAGAACATCTGGGACTCCCCAATCCCGATGATGTCCGTGCGGGGGTGGTCGCCTTCAAGATCGCAGCCCACGCCGCCGACGTTGCTCTGAAAAAGCCGGGTGCAAGAGCTCAGGACGATGCCATTTCAGATGCACGGCAGAACTTTGACTGGGAAGCTCAGTTTGCCAATTCCATTGATCCGGCGCGTGCCCGGGAACTCCGTGAAGAAGCCCTCAGAGAAAGCAGTTCCGCTTCAGCCCATGACGGCAAATACTGCACCATGTGCGGACCGGACTTCTGTTCCGTCAGACTTTCGGCAAAATTGAAAAATTTGCTGAAGAGGTAATTTCAAAAGTCATTCAAAAAATGACAAAGATGCCATTCGCAAAGAGCTGTAAAGGGTAGTTTGCACCTGTACCTGCAAGGTAACAGGCGCTTGTCCCGCCGTAGCTTTATGCGAAGGCGGAAAAACGCTCCCTTTATCAGATCGAAGCGAGGGCGCTTTGACAATTTTGAGGAGTTTTGAAATTGCCTTTGAAATAAGATCTTTTTCCTTCCCGGCTTTACACTCTTCAAGCATAGTTTGACTTGAAAAAACGCTTCCGGCATCTTATATTAAAATCCAGAGGAGTAATTGCAAAAAAGGAGTGTGAAAGTATGGGTGGAAAAATTCTTAAACAATCAACTCTCTGGACTGCCGGATTGATTACAGGCAATCTGATCGGCGCCGGGATACTGGCGCTTCCCGTCAGTCTGGGAGTCTGCGGGCTTGCGCCTTCGCTGATACTGATGGTGATTTACGGAGCGCTGATGTTTTATTCCGCAGAAATATTGAGCAGGGAGGCCATTGAAAGAAAAAATGCTTTCTTTGATCTCCCCTCTCTTTACGCCGTCTATCTGGGAAATTTTGGCAAATGGGCAGCGATCCTCACCAACGGAATCATCCTTTACGGTCTTCTTGTTGCCTATATTTCAGGCGGTTCCCAAATCATTGCCGACCTGATCGGCGCTCAAAGCGGCAAATCCCTCATTGCCCTGGGACTTGCTATTGTACTTTCATTTCTGACCATCCTTGATCTGTCGGTCATCAATAAATACAACGCCGTACTGGTAGGGGTATTACTGTGCGCTTTTGGAGCATTGATATTCCTGAGTTTTCCCGCCATGGATTTCTCACGTCTGGAAGAAAATCACTGGCAGCACGCCCCTCTTGCCATTCCCCTGATCGTCACGGCATGTCATTTTCACAACATTATCCCTCTGCTCTGCCGGGATCTCAACTGGGATCTGAAAGCCATGCGCAAAGCGATCCTTTGCGGCATGTTCATCGCCTTGCTCATGAACATACTCTGGACCGTATGCGGTATTGCCACACTTCCCAGACACGGCGAAAACAGTCTCATTCAAGCCTACACAGCCAATCTGCCAGCCACAGTTCCCATGGGAAATATTCTGAAATCCCGTATTTTCACTCTGGTGGCGGCACTGTTTTCACTGACTGCGATTGCCACCTCTTTTATTGCCAACGGAGCCGGTTTGATGAATTTTCTGCGGGACCTTTTTTCAGGGACCAGCTGTGATCCGGGCAAAAAGCCTTCTCTTGTCATCAAACTCTTTGCCTTTCTGCCTCCGGCGCTGATCGCTCTGCTTTATCCCGCCATATTCATCAAAGCCCTGGATGTGGTAGGCGGCGTGGGGATCGTCACTTTGTTCGGCGTTCTCCCCTGTCTCATTGCTTTGCACAAAAAGAGCTACTCCCGCTCCTTCCGTCTGGCAGGAGTGATCTTTCTGATCTGCGCTCTGACAGCACTGATCACAGCTTTGATCACACTTGCAGCCCCTAAAGCGGATCTGGAACCGGAATGTCAGAAACAGCATGGTACTTTGAATTTTTCAACAGAAGGAAAAAAAATACTATGAAGTCCCTGAAAGAACTTTTCCGTATCGGTCATGGACCTTCAAGCAGCCACACCATGGCTCCGGCAGAAGCCGCTGAAATCTTCAAAAAGCGCTTCCCGGACGCACCTTTTTATGAAGTCACTCTCTACGGCAGTCTGGCTGCCACTGGCAAAGGACACTTTACCGATCAGGCGATCATCAAACACCTGGCTCCCGGAACAACTGAAATCGTCTGGAATCCTGATACAGTGCTTCCTTTCCATCCCAATGGAATGCTTTTCAAAGCCTTTGACAAAGAACACCGGGAACTGGGGAAGGCTGTCTTTTACTCCACAGGCGGCGGCGCCCTTTCAGAGGAAGGAGTCAAAGATCAAAGCGAAGAACGCTATCCCTTCAAAAACATGCAGGAGATCATCAGCTATTGCCGGGAAGAAGGGATCCCCCTCTGGGAGGTGGTACGGCGTTTTGACCACGAAGATATCATGGAGTACCTTGAAAAAATCGCCATACAAATGGAACAGAGCATCGAAACAGGTCTCATGGCAGACGGAGTGCTTCCGGGAGGGCTCCGGCTGGCGCGCAAAGCCAGAAACGTGTATCTGAAATCCCGTTCTCTGCGGCAGGACATCCTGAGGACAGGCATGATCTCTGCCTACTCCTACGCCGTGGCTGAAGAAAATGCCTCTCTGGGGATCGTGGTTACTGCCCCCACCTGCGGCAGCTGCGGCGTTGTTCCGTCGGTACTCCGTTACTGCCGGGAGACACGCCCCCTCTCCCGGCGGGAGGAACTGCACGCTCTTGCCACAGCAGGTCTCGTCGGCAATGTGGTCAAGCAAAACGGCTCCATCTCAGGAGCAGAAGTAGGCTGTCAGGGGGAAATCGGAGTTGCCTGCGCCATGGCATCAGCCGCAGCGGCAGCGATTTTCGGCGGCACAGTCCCCCAAATCGAATACGCCGCTGAAATCGGATTGGAACACTTTCTCGGCTTGACCTGTGATCCTGTCATGGGACTGGTACAGATCCCCTGTATCGAAAGAAATGCCATCGCCGCAAACCGTGCTGTTGTTTCGGCGGAAATGGCATTGCTGTCAGATGGAGTACACTTCATTTCCTTTGATACGGTAGTCCAAACCATGCTCCAGACAGGCAAAGATATGCCTTCACTTTACCGGGAAACTTCAGAAGGGGGATTATCCAGATTTGCCAAGATCAAATAAAACGTTTCACCGAAGTGTTCCAAACCAGCTTTTCGCCCCAAATGGGAGCAAGGGTCTGACAACCTTCTTCTGCGACACTCTGCCGCTCAGCATTGAGCAGATCGTAAGGTACTGCGTACCAAGGCGTAGGCGGGGTGTGCCGCATTTCAAGGAAATGGGAGTAGAGCACCGCTGCCGGATCGAACTTTTCAACGGCAGCAGGCACACTCAGCCCCACACGGGGGTGAGGGATGAAGACATCCACTTTGCCCGGCGGATCAAGCTGTTCCACATTGCGTGAATCGCCTGAAGCAAAAATGGTGCATCCGTTGGGCAAAGTAATATAATACGAGGTCACAAACTTCTGCAGGGTGGGATTGTGATCGTTTTCCTGAGTGACAATGGAGATTCCTTCAAACTCCAATTCAGCAGGGGGACGGTGAAATCCCGGCAGAGGATGAAAATTGCTGACCACCTTTTTCTTTTGAGCCCCCATAAGTTTGAAAAGCTCCATATCGTAGTGATCAGCGTGGTTATGGGTCGTCAGAAGAAAATCAAGATAAGGAGCCAATTCTGCTGCTCTGCGATGATTGAGATCCAAGCCGAAGGTGCCTGAGGTGCATTTGATCACATACCCCATATTGTAAAGGAGCCAGAAAAAGACCTCATCCTCTTCAGGAGCCGCTTCAGCAACCTCTTTAATGATCCTGTCAAGAGCTTTTTCGTAAAAGTAAAGAACAGGGTATTGATCCGTCAGAGCCTTCAGCTTCGCCTGTTCCATGGAGCGATCTGCAGAAAAGGGATTGAATACAGTATTACGCACCATCAGGACACCATTTTGAATGAGATCACAGGCATATTCACGTTCCGCAGAACCTTCAGCCGGATAAACGGGGGAAGTCACAAGACGGTCAAAGTTTTCAATGGAAGGAACTGTTTTCTGCCAGGGGTACTTTTCAAAGATCCTGAAGGCAAGACGCATGGGTTCACCGGGAGCTGAACGGAGCACCACGGTCAAAAGATTATTTCCCTTGTGACAGGGAACAGGTACGATAAAATCATCCGGCCGGGGCGGAAAATAAGGCTTATTACCGCTTTCGCTTCTGTCAAGAAGCAAAGTGCCGTTGAGAAAAACCTGATAAAAATAGCAGCCTCCGAAGCCCATTGCAAAAGTTTTATCTTCCTCAAGCTCAAAGGCAGCAAAAAAGACCCCCTGTTCAGGAGGGGATTGAGCGCCATTTTTTCCCTCAAAAACCCCGTCAGAAAATTCTATATTTTCGCCTTTCACGCCCTCCAATTCAAAGGGGATCCCGGTAAGAGCCCCGGCATTGACTTTATCGCCGTCAACACCGTAGAAAAGCTGCCATTGCAAATCCATCGTATCCTGCCTTTCCTGATGAGAAAAAGCCGGAAAATTTCTTCCGGCACCTCCCTTCAACTTTTTTGCGGTCTTACCCGAAGACGATCTTCCCGAACTCATCAGGTACATGGAAATTCACTGCCCGCAAAGGTACCCAGCTCTGCCAGTGGGGATGAGATGTCTTGTCGCCGCATTTGTAAACATTGGCACGCCAGACGGTTCCAGCTGTGGGCACAGGAGCACCGTTCAAATGCTTGAAAAGAGAAAAGGGAATAAACCAGCCCAGACGATAGGTACAAAGTCCCTGCTGTTCCGGTTCAACCACATCAGGCAGAGTGTGGAATATCTTCATATCCTTCACCTCTTCTTTTTCCAGAAAGCGGTATTCGATAAAGCCTTCTGCAGTACGTCCGGGGTTGGTGATGTGCATACAAAGCATGGTGCCTGAGGCATTGATCTCAAAGTTCTGATAGCCGACACCTGCTGAAGGACGGACAAAAAACTCCAGACAACTGTCTGAACAAACGCCGGACTGGAATTCAGTGTGGGCACAGCGGACATAGTTGTCGTGGACTTCGTAAAGCCCGTAGAGTCCATCTCCGTCATACATAAGTTTGAATTTGACTTCCGGATTATAATTGCTGCCTTCAACAAAGCAGTTATCGATCTTCATGATCTCTGCCTCCGCCCAGCAGGGGGCATCAAAGGGAGCAGAGATGTCAGGTTTTACCTGAGCGCGTTTCACCACATAACTCATAACTGTTCTCCTGTATGTAAAAGTTTTTTGTTCAGAAAACGCACCGGAGTCAGATGTGACTTCCGGTGAGAAAAAAATCACTCTTCATCATCTTTTCCCACAGCATTGTACTCTTCAAGCCGGGAATACTGTAAACTGACCAGATTTCTGGAAACAAATTTCTTCCCGCCATCTGCGGCAACGCCGATCCGGTTGACATGAATGGTCCGGTCAATTTCGTTTTCAGGTTTCATCGTATAAACAGCTGCTGCACCGACATGCTTTCTCATGCCCCGCCAATTTTTCTGAAACTGTTTCAAATTCCGGGCATTGTTGCCCAGCCCTATCAGCAGCATATTGACGGCATCAAAGGTCTGGATCTCACAACTGTCGGGATAATAAAACAGATTCTTTCTGAAATTTTCCCGGAACTGAGAAGACTCCCAGTGCCGTGTTTCAGTGCTGAAAAAGGCGGTATAAAAATTCAGCCCCGGTTTACCGAGTTCCTGAAGAGACTTGACAAACTCCGGATCATCCCAGGAATCTGGTCCGCAAATCAGCCCTACATAGCCGTTTTTCCGCAGTATCTTGTAGTATCGGGCAGCTTCATGCGCCTTGAAAGGAAGGACCACAGCATCGGGAGCCAGAGCAACAGTTTCTCTCAACATTCCTTCCGGAGATTTTTTATTGATCTCACTGACACTTATGACTTCACCGCCCAGTTCTCTGAAAGCGGCAGCCACATCCCGGGCAACGTTCCGCGAGTAAAGATCCTCCGGATCGGCAGAAACAGTCACGATAATACGTTTCACCCGGCGGTAATATTTCATGTATCCTGCGATCATCCGGGCTTGCTGTCTGTTTGTGAAAACGGAGCGGAAAACGAAACGGTTCCCCCCGATCACCTCGTCATTACCAGTTGCCATGGCAATTATCAGAGGCACACGAAAACGCGGAGCAAGGTCTGTGACACTCCGGGCTTCAACAGTTGAATAAGCTCCGACGACACCGACTGCACCGCCCCGGACAGCCCTTTCAAAAGCGGCGGCGGCACCGGGACCGCTGGAACAGGTATCTTCAACTACAAGCTCCACCCGTCTTCCGAAATGTCCCCGTTTGGAGTTGATCTCTTCTGCAGCAAAACGGGCACCGTTGAGCATTTTTCTGCCTTGAGAAGCATCGGGACCGCTCAAAGGCAGAAGCAAACCGATCTTCACGTTTTCCCCGGATTCAGGTTTATAACGCAACATCTCCTCGGGAAGCGCACATCCGCCCGCGATCGCAAGAAAAGCGATCCCGAACAAAAGTAAAAAAATGATCCGCAGTCTCTTCATAAAAATCTCCTCCCGGGCATGAGTTTTTCAAGCAGCCGCTCTCCACGATCCCCTATGGTGATGCAGATGTATCGCAATGCAGAAAGTTCAGCTGACGATCGTTCCGTATGCGGTATCATTCATCAACAGCTTTTCAAGGGCTTCGGGATCGGAAAAGTTAAGCACCCCGATATGAAGTCCGTTGTCTCTGCAAAGGGAGAAAGCTGCGGCATCCATGACTCTGAGATTTTTCTGCAGAGCCTCATCAAAAGAGATGCGTTCATAACGCACGGCATCAGGATCTTTGAAAGGATCTGCCGAATAGACACCATCCACCTTGGTCGCTTTAAGCACAATGTCGCACCGGGTCTCCAGGGCTTTGAGAACAGCAGCAGTATCAGTGGTGAAGAAAGGACTGCCTGTCCCGCCGGCAAAAATCACAACTTTTCCTGCACTCAAAGATGCCATTGCCGCTTCACGGTCAAAAAGTTTGACTGCAGGAGCCATATTGATAGCGGAATACACTTCAGCCGGGATCCCGGCCTGAGTCAGAAATTCACCGATGGCGATAGCATTCATGGCAGTGGCAAGCATACCCATGTAATCGGCACGCACATGATCCATACCGACGCCCATATTTCCCCGCCAGAGATTCCCGGCGCCGACGACTACGGCGACCTCTATTCCCTTGTCCCTGACCTGTTTGATCCGGGCAACGACCTCTTTGAGCGCCCCGGGTTCGTAGCCGTGGCAGCGTTCCCCTTTGAGGGCCTCGCCGCTGAGTTTAAGCATGATTCTTTTGTAGCTGAAAGTGCTTTCCATTTGCAGTCCTCCAAATATTTTACAAAATATAACCCTTAAAAGATGGTTTTGCAAGTGGAAAAAAACAGTAAAATGTGCTATTTTATCAAAAAGCAAACTCAATTAAACCCAAAGAGAGGAATTTTTCAATGGAAAATCCGGAAAAAATCAAGGTCGGCGTCATCGGTGTTGGAGCTCTCGGCAGACATCATGCCAGACTGTACGCTCAGAATCCCGGTGCTGAAGTCGTGGGGATTTTTGATGTTCAGAGCGAAACCGCTCAAAAGGTGGGAGCTGAATTCGGCTTCAAGGTCTTTGACAGCTGGGAAACACTGGCAGAACAGTGCGATGCCCTCAGCGTTGCTGTGCCCGCCACCTATCACGGTTCCACAACACTGCCTCTTCTTGCCATGAAGAAACATATCCTCGTTGAAAAGCCCATCGCAGCAACTGTGGAAGAGACCGAACAAATGGTTAAAGCCGCCCGGGAAAACGCAGTGGTTTTCGGAGTGGGGCATGTAGAGCGTTTCAACCCCGCCATGGACTACCTTGAAAGCTGCCATACCACGCCCCGGTTCATTGAAGTCCACCGTCTGGCAAAGTTTCCCCCCGCACGTCCCGGCTTGCTCCCCAGGGGCACTGAAGTCAGTGTGATCCTTGATCTGATGATCCACGATATCGATCTGGTGCTCTCTCTGGTCAAATCAGAAGTGGAAAGTATCGACGTTTTCGGAGCTCCCGTGCTCAGCGCCACAGAAGATATTGTCAACGCCCGCATCAAATTTGTCAACGGCTGCTGTGCCGTCCTCACCGCCAGCCGGGTCAGTCAGGATCCCGTGCGCCGTTTCAAAGTATTCCAGGAAGACAACTGCATTTCAATGGACCTGGGCAACCATTGCGGCACACTCCTGAAACGCAGCGGCTCCGATATTGTCAAAGAAGATGTGGAGCTGGAAGAGAAAAATGCTCTTGCCGAAGAGTTGGATAACTTCCTCAATGCCGTGCGTCAAACAAAAGCCACCGGAACTGTGGCTGATACAAAAGTCTCAGGTGTTCAAGGTCTGAAAGCCCTGCAGCTGGCAGTTGCCATTGAGAAAGAAGCCAGACGCTACAACGAACAGTACGGATTCAAATTCGGTCCTGCAGCAGAATAACGGGCAGATCATGAGTGCTCTCTATACCCTCAAAGCTCCGGCAAAGATCAATCTGCTGCTGAGGATCACGGGAAAAAGAGCTGACGGTTATCACGAACTGGTCACGCTCTTTCACCCGTTGCCTGCAGTTGCAGATGAAATTCAGGCGGATTTGGCGGCAGCTCCGGGAATCACTTTGAGTTGTCAACACCCGGACGTTCCCGTAAACAATGGTAATCTGGGGGCAAAAGCCGCCGCAGGATTCGCAGAAAAAATGGGAATTTCCCCGTCATGGCACTTTGAACTGAAAAAAAATATCCCCGTTGCCGCCGGCATGGGAGGCGGAAGTTCAGATGCAGGAACGATCCTCAGATTTCTTGCAGAACGCTTTCCCGGATGCCCGGAGGATGAGTTGCTCAACCTTGCCGCCGCTCTCGGAGCAGATATTCCCTTTTTCCTCACCCCCGCAGATGCCGCAGGAAGGGGAATCGGGGAAAAGCTTGAATATATTGCTCCGCTGCCGGTTCCTCCGGTACTGGCGGTGTTCCCGAATTTCCCCGTCAGTGCGGCATGGGCATACAAACATTTGCAGAAAATGACTCCACACCAACAGGCGGAAGAGGAGCTCACTGCTTTGACCGATGCCCCGCGCCGCAGGGAGTTCCGCCGGGCAGCTGAGCTTTGCGCCAATGACCTGGAAGCCCCTCTCTTCGCCAAGTTCCCGCTTTTGAGAGAATTGCGCCGTGAGCTTCTGGAACAGGGGGCTCTCTGTGTCCATATTTCAGGCAGCGGTCCTACGCTCTTTGCCCTTTTTGAGGATAGCTCAACGCAGCACAATGCTGCCGCAACTCTCGGCAGACCCGAAAATCTGGAAACTGGAATCACTATAATGGAGTGCAGCTGAAGAACTATGAATAAAGCCATTTTTCTCGACCGGGACGGTGTGGTGAACTATGATGTCCGCTATTGCCATGAACCGGAAAAAATCGAACTCAAACCCGGTTTTGCCGAAGGTCTGAAAGCTCTTCATGAAGCAGGTTTCCTTGCCATCGTTGTGACCAATCAGGGGGGGATCGCCCTGGGAATGTATGAAGCAGATGCAGTCCGCGCCTGTCATGCCCGGATACAGGAACTTCTTGGTCTTTCAGGGGAAAAGATCGACGGATTCTACTTCTGTCCCCATCACCAGAAGGTCAACGGTGACTGCTCATGCCGGAAACCCCGTCCGGGGCTGCTTTTCAAGGCAGCAAGGGATTTCGATATCGATGTGACAAATTCTTTTATGGTCGGGGACAGGATCTCTGATCTGGAGGCGGGGAGAAATGCCGGCTGCAGACAGGGATTTCTTGTAGATTCATTTTACTGGGAAACTCATGCTCCGAAAGCTCTGAAAGCCGGTTTTGATACGGCACGGACCGTGTTGGAAGTTGTCAAAAAAATCAATTCATACTGAAAGTTGAAGTCTTATGCCGTATTTCATAGGTGTCCCTCTTTTGCTGCTGCTTGAAAGCACCTTTGTATTCACGGTGCTGGCTCTGCTTTTCCACCAGCGCACCAATATCGGTAAATCCCCCTTTACCATGGCATTTTCCGCTCTGCTTCTTCTGACTTTTCTTACCATGGGAGCAGACATTCAGGCACATCTCTGGAGCGGATTGTTTTTTTCTGTCCCCAAAGTGATCATGTTCACTCCCCTCATGGCGATCTATCTGCTCACATACATCGTGGACGGCACCCTTTCTGCACAGCGTCTGATCTATGGGATCCTGGCTGTGGGAGTCGTGCTTGTCTATATTGCGGAAATGATCTATCTGCAGTGTTCCTGGAGTACATTTTCCATTTCTGCCGGCGTTTCCGGTCCGGCGCTGGAAATGCTCTTGAACGGAGCGAAGAAATCCCTTTTTTCAGCAGTGATCCCCGTGGTATTTTCTGTTTTTTCCATTCCCATCATCTATTCAAGTCTCACTGAACTGAGATTCGGCAGACTTTGTGCGGTGGTAGTTTCCATGCTCAGTGCCCAGGTTCTGATCATCGTTCCCAACTGGCTTCTCCAGCTGGGGGCGGGGATCACCCCGGAATGGTTCACAGGAGACTGTCTGGCACAGCTCATCATCAACCTGTGGCTGGGCGTGCTGCTGGGGTCATATTTAAAACTGACCGAAAAGGAGGAGGACGCTCCTTCGCCCCGGCGTCCCCTGGATCTTTTCTTTGCGTTCTTCGGCAGCTACGGGCGCAGCAAAGAACTGGAACAAAATCTGACAGCCTGGCAGAACCGCTATCGTCTGCTGCTTCACAATGCCTCAGAGATCATCATCATCTTTGACGGCAGCAACTGCGTCAAAGAAGCCAATCTCGCCGCCCGGCGTGTCTTCGGGAACGCCTCAAAACCGGGGACAGAAGGATTGCTTCGCAGTTTTTCAAATATCAAGCCTGCAGAATTTTCCTTTGACTCTCCGGTCAATGAAACTGCCGCCTTCCGCTGCAGCTGTTTTGTAGAAGGAAAAAGCGAAGAGCTCAAACTCTACTGCTCATGGAACATTATGAAACTGCAGGATGAGGAATACCGGATGCTGATTGCAAGAGACATCACTCAGGAAATAAAACTTACCGAAGAAAAAAGAGCTCTCAGAGAACAGCTCGTCCACTCCCAGCGTCTGGAGTCTCTGGGAGTGCTTGCCGGCGGCGTGGCACATGACTTCAACAATTATATACATGCGATCCTCGGTCATGTGGATCTGGCAAGACTCATCGGTTCCAGAGAGAAAAACTGGACACAGAAAATCGATGACCATCTCTGCAAGATCATCACCATTGCCGAAAAAGCCGGGGAACTGACCAAACAGCTTCTGGGTTTTGCACGCAGAGGAAACTATGTGGAAACCGACTTTGATCCGGCACTCCTTTTTCAAAGCACTTTTGATCTCATCGGTCCCAAAAAACTTTCAGGGGTGGAGATTGAAACAGATGTGCCCGCCAAACGTTTTCTGATCCATTGCGACCAGCTGCAGCTCCAACAGGTAGTGGTGAATATCATCATCAACGCCCTTTATGCCATGGAGAAAAACGAATCAGGAAAGAAGTTGAACGTTTCTCTTGTTCCGGCAGCCGAACTCCCCGACAGTGCTTTCGCAGTTCCCCCCGGCATCAAGGTCCGCTCAACTGCCAAAAAGGATTACTGCTGTATTGCTGTTGCTGACAACGGCAGCGGAATGGATCAAGAAACCGTATCCAAGATCTTTGAACCTTTTTTCACCACAAAACCTCAGGGAGAGGGCAGCGGCATGGGACTTTCCATGGCTTACGGTATCGTCACAAATTGCGGCGGCTGGATCTCTGTGGAAAGCACTCCCGGCGAAGGCAGCACATTCCGCCTGTTTTTGCCTGATGTCACACAAAAATAAGGAGATATGACTATATGAACATTCTGATCGTCGGCGGCGGTGTTGCCGCATTTGAAGCAGCAGTTGCAGCTGCAGTCTCAGCCGGATGCAAAGTGACGGTCTGTTCCAAAGAAGCAGTCCTGCCCTATCGGCGCCCGGCACTTTCGCGAATGGTTGCCGAAGAGCTGAGCGATACGGCATTTTACTTCAAAAGCAGTGCTTTTTATCAGGAAAAGAATATAGAGATCCTGTTAGAAAAAGAAGCCGTTTCCATTGACCGCACCCGACGCAGTGTTCAATTCAAAGACGGCACGGCTCTTCCGTATGACCGGCTTATCCTCGCCACAGGCGGCGATGCCTTTATCCCCCCTGTTGCCGGAGCTGGATATGCAAAGGTCCTGAGAGATTATGCGGACCTTCAGAAGATAAGGCAGGAACTTGCGGAAGGTACAGGAAAAGCCGTAGTCATCGGCGGCGGTGTGTTGGGCATGGAGCTTGCAGATTCACTTCTGGAAGCAAAGTATGAAGTGACCATTGTGGAATCCGGCCCCGCACTTCTTGCCAGAAATCTGGATCAGGAAAGTGCCGCATTGGTCATGAAACAGCTTGCTTCACACCCCGGTCTCACAGTTAAAACCAATGCAAAAGTCAGGAAGATCACTCCTGAAAGCGTGGAACTGGAAGATGAGATCCTCAACGCCTCAATGGTATTTTTCTCCACCGGCGTCAGAAGCTGTACAACTCTCGCAGCTGATGCAGGACTCCCGGTCAACCGGGGGATCATAGTGAACTCAAAGATGGCAACGGAAGATCCTGACATTTTCAGTTGCGGTGATGCGGCAGAAACACCTTTCGGCACTTTCGGACTTCTCAGCGCTGCCAAAACCATGGGACACATTGCCGGAGTCAATGCCTCAGGAGGCAATGAAGAGTTCATTCCGGAGGTCTATCCTGTCCGTATGATGGCTCTGGGGCTCAAACTCTTTGCCGCAGGAAAAATCAACGATGCTGTTTCAGAAGTTTCCGGCACTGACGGCAATTATCAGCGCCTCACCCGGAACGCTCAAGGCAAGTTGACAGGAGTCATTCTGCTGGGCGATTTGAAAGCAGCGCTCCAACTGCAGAAGGAACTTGTCTGTTGAACGCAAGAGAAAAATTTACCGTAACAGCTATTGCTTACGGCGGCGAAGCTCTGGGACGTCTGGACTCAGGAGAGGTCTGTTTTGTCCGGGGCGTCCTGCCGGGTGAAACAGCAGAAGTGGAGATCACGGAAAGAAAAAAAAGGTTTGCACGAGGAAAGCTTATCGCCTTGAGCGATCTTTCCCCCCAAAGGGTCTCGCCCCCCTGCCCGTTCGCACGGGAATGTCCCGGATGCTCCTTTCAACACTGTACCTACGAATTGGAATTGGAGTGGAAACAACGGCAGTTTGAACGTTTCCTGCAGGGATTCCCGGGAACCCGTCTGCCCATATTCCCCTCCCCTGCCCGTTTTGGATGGCGCAACCGTCTCAAGGTCGCCTGCGAGAGAGGCAAAGCAGGATACCGGGGATTCGACAATACAACGCTTCTACCTATCGACAAATGTCTTCTTGCTCACCCTGAGATCAACAAAGCCTTCGCCCGCACCACCATTCCGCAAGAGGGTTCTCTCTTTTTCCGCGCCACCTCCTCCTGGTGCGGCGAAATCGGGAGCTTTGAAGGGGAGTACCTGACAGAAACACTCCCCGGATCAGGAGAGTTTCTTGTTCCCAAAGCAGGATTTTTCCAAACAAATCCCGCCGTTGCCTCAGAGCTCTGTTCCCGGGTCACAGCGGCAGTTACCGATTCCGGAGCACGACGGATGTTGGAACTTTTCTGCGGTACCGGGGTGTTTTCTCTTGCGGCAGCGGCGCAAAATGAGAATTTGGAAACCTTCGGCATCGAACTTTCCAAAGATTCCATTGCTGCGGCAAAACTCAACGCAAAGCAGCGAAATTTGGCAAACCGCTGCCGTTTTGAGTCAGGAGATGCGGGAAATTTCCCCCAAAAAGGCGATTATGATATCATTCTTCTCGATCCGCCCCGGAGCGGTGTGGAAAAACAGCTGATAAAAAAGCTGTTGAAAGATCCCGTTCCTCTGTTGCTTTACATCTCCTGCGGTCCCGACACATTGCGGCGGGATCTGGAAATGCTCTCAGAGAAATACACAGTCGTCCAGTCAGGAGCGCTTGACATGTTCCCCTGTACGGCGCATTTTGAAACTTTTACGATATTGACCTTGCCAAATTGATATTCAAGGTATATATTAAATGTGTTCACACATTTTTTCTAAATTACAAGGAGAAAGAAAAATGAAAAATCCCGGATGGATCGATCTTCAGGTCAACGGTCACAACGGTGTTGACTTCTCCAACCCTGAACTGACCGCAGATATGGTCATCAAAGCCTGCGAAGAACTTTTCGCAGCCGGTACCGAAATCTTCCTGCCCACCATCATCACCGGTCCCATGGAGCTTTACCGCCGCAACATTCCCATCATCAAGAAGGCTGTTGAATCCCACGGTTACGCCGACAAAGTCCCCGGTGTCCATCTTGAAGGTCCCTTTATTTCCAACACTCCCGGCGCTGTGGGCGCCCACAACCCCGCCTGGGTCCAGATCCCCTCAAGAGAGGCTGTTGACCAGCTGAACGCTGACGGATTCATCAAGATCATCACCATCGGTGCCGATGCTCAGAACGCTCCCGAAGCCATTGCCCGTGCCCGTGAAGTGGGTATCCACGTTTCCGTCGGGCATCACATGGCGAATTACGAACAGGTCAAAGCCGCCGCTGATGCCGGTGCTGAACTTCTGACCCATCTGGGCAACGGATGCCCCAACCTCATCGACCGTCACAACAACCCCGTCTGGGCTGGACTTGCCGAAGAGCGTCTGACCGCTATGTGCATCTCTGACGGACATCACCTTCCCGGAGATCTTCTCAAAGTCTTCATCCGCACCAAGGGCGTGGACAAGATGATCATTACCAGCGACCAGGCAGAAGCTACCGGATTCAAACCCGGACGTTACTTTGTTCTTGGCAACGATGCCATTCTTGAGCCCAACGGCAAACTCCACAACCCTGTGAAGAAATGTCTGGTGGGTTCAGCCTCCACCATCGGCATGTGTATGGCATTCCTTGAGTCCCTCAACATCTGGACAGAAGAAGAGCTGACCAAAATGGGACGCACCAATGCTCTGAACCTGCTTAACAGCAAATAACAGCGTTTCCAAACTCAACACCCTGAACCTCTGGCGGATTCAGGGTGTTTTTTTATCTGCTTTATCAGAGGCAATTTCAAAACTCCTCAAAATTGTCAAAGCGCCCTCGCTTCGATCTGTTAAAGGGAGCGTTTTCGGCTGTTACCTTACAGGTAGCAACCTCAAACTACCCTTTACAGCTCTTTGCGAATGGCATCTTTGCCATTT
>JAFTIE010000175.1 GCA_017457065.1 Lentisphaeria bacterium | reverse complement strand
TGTCAAAGCGCCCTCGCTTCGATCTGATAAAGGGAGCGTTTTCGGCTGTTACCTTGCAGGTAGCAGCCTCAAACTACCCTTTACAGCTCTTTGCGAATGACATCTTTGCCATTTTTTGAATGACTTTTGAAATTACCTCTGAAAAAAGGCAAATGAAATTTGAAATAGACTCAACTCCTCTTTATGAACTTTCACCGTACCTTTTTATGCAGTTTGCCGAACCCCTGGGGTGTGCCGACAGCTCCATCGATGCGGCGTGGGATTTCAAAAACAACTGCTGGCAGGGGAAGGTGATCGAAATACTGAAAGAGCTTTCCCCCACTATGATCCGTTGGGGCGGCTGCTTTGCTTCTTACTATCACTGGCGCGAGGGAGTCGGCCCTCAAAGAGTTCCCATGCACAACATCTGCTGGGACGGGATCTACCTCAATCAGGTGGGAACTGCTGAACTTGTTGAACTGACACAGTCCGTCAACGCTCAACTGCTTCTCAATGTCAATTTCATGTCTGAAGGACAGAAAAAGTGGATGGAGCCCGTTTCCGGCGACGATCGGCGGGGCACGGCGGAAGAGGCTGCGGCATGGGTCCGTTACTGCAACGATCCTGAAGACAAACTCCGCCTGAGCCACGGGGCGAAAGAGCCTTACAATGTGCGCTTTTGGCAGATCGGCAACGAAACAGGATATCAGCCCCCCTGTTTTACAGAACCCGGCTTCACCGCTGAGGAAAACGGAATCTATGCCGCCCGGTTTGTCGGGGAAATGCGTAAGGCAGATCCGTCGATCCGCCTTATTGTCTGGGGAGATGGTCCTAATCAGGTGTGGAAAGAAAGATTCCGCAACGGGGAACTTTCGGATTGGACTCAAGCTGTCTGCGACAGAGTAGGGGAGGGGGCTGAACTCATTGCATTCCACAATCATTTCGGCGGCGATGAAGAATTTGCTCCCCTCAGCGGAACGGGATACCGCAAAGATCCCTCTCTTACCTGGGAACTGCTCAGAACCGCCGCACGGGATTTCAATGACCGGCTTGAATACATGCACCGCAGCGTTGCTCCCTACGGTAAAAAACTTGCCATGACCGAAGGACACATGGTACACCTCTGCCGTGACCGTACCGGTCTTATGGCAAGCTGGGCGGCAGGAGTCATGTATGCCGAGTGCTTCAACGCACTCCAGCGCCACGGGGAGGTCGTGGAAATCGCCACTCTTGCCGACTTCATGGGGAACCGCTGGAACAGCAACGCTGTCATGATCCCGACTCCCCTCTGGATCCCGGAAGCCAAACCTTATCTGCTTCCAGTGGGGCATATCGCCAAACTTTACCGCCATCACATAGGGAAAATGGCAGTCAAAGTATCAGGGGGAACATCTTCTGTTGACATTGCCGGAAGCTGCACAAAGGGAAAATTCTTCTGTCATCTGGTCAATAAAGAACGTTCTGCACCGCAAAAAATCGAACTTTCACTCGATGGAAAAACGGTGAAAAACTTCAGAGTTTGGGAAATTTCAGCCGATCCGGAATTGGAGATGATGGAGCTTTGTTCCAACGCTCCGGAACTTGTGGAACGCTCTGTTTGTGACGGGAAATATCTGCTTCCCGGAGCAAGTGTCGCCGTCATTGAATTCGGACAATGAAAGAAAGCATCTCTCCCGGCTGAAGGGGGAGAGTTACTTTTTCTTTTCAAGGAGTTCGCAGATCCTGTCCACTTTTTCAGCCAGGTCTTTCAGATTCGGCTCTTCTTTTTCCTTCTCCTTTTTAACGATATCTTCCATGGCGGCAACAATGATACCGACAACAAGGTTGAGGAAGATATAGGAGGATATCAGCATGAATGGAATAAACACCACTTTGGAATAAGGGGACTTGACTGTTTCAACGATATCCTGCCACCCCTCCATGGTCATAAGAGAGAAAAGAGAGTAAAAGGAAACGAAAATATCCCCGAACTTTTCCGGAGCCATTTTCCCGAACAAAGTGGTGGTAAGGACTGCGAAAATATAGAAGAAGATGAAGAGCAGCACCAGCAGCCAGACCAGATTGGGCAGGGCTTTAAGCATGGCTGTGACAATGATCCTGAGATTGCCGATCCGGGCAAAGAGCCGTGCAGTCCGGAATATCCGCAGCGCCCGCATAACACGGAAGCAGCTGAATACACCGTTCCCCGGGATCAATGAGAAAGCGACGATCACGAAATCAAAGATGTTCCAGCCGCTTTTGAAAAACACAAGCCCGTGGGCATAAAGCCTGAGCAATATTTCAACGAGAAAAACAGTGATAAAACACACATCGATGATCTGAACGAGTTGACCGAGAGCATTGGTCCACCATGGGAATGTTTCAAGCCCCATGAAGAGTGCATTCAGCATGATCAGAAAGATGATAAAATTCTGCACTTTGTCAGAATCAATGAAAAGCCCAAGTTTTTTGCGGAAATTCATAGCTTATCTGCCTTATTGTGTTTTTGAAATTTTTAAATTTTTCATAAAATAACACACTTTTTCAAATAGTCAAGCCGAAAATATTTTTTTATGCTTTGTGAGGCAATTTCAAAACTCCTGAGGCAATTTCAAAACTCCTCAAAATTGTCAAAGCGCCCTCTTCTTCGATCTGATAAAGGGAGCGTTTTTCCGCCTTCGCATAAAGCTGCGGCGGGACAAGCGGCTGTTACCTTTCCCCCTCCGCATAAAGCTACGGCGGGACAAGCCAG
>JAFTIE010000174.1 GCA_017457065.1 Lentisphaeria bacterium | reverse complement strand
TTGTCAAAGCGCCCTCGCTTCGATCTGTTAAAGGGAGCGTTTTCGGCTGTTACCTTACAGGTAGCAACCTCAAACTACCCTTTACAGCTCTTTGCGAATGGCATCTTTGCCATTTTTTGAATGACTTTTGAAATTACCTCAGAAGACAACAATTTACGACAGAAAGAATACAAAAGATGAGCAAATGGGCTGAGTACACATTTCACTGGGATGATGCCCCGCTGGATATTTCACCGCTCTTTGCAGATGAAATTCCCGCAGGGAAACACGGTTTTCTCAAAACAGAAAAAGAGAGCTTCACCTTTGAAGACGGTACGAAGGGGAAATTCTGGGGAGTCCTGATCAACTCAGCTGCTTGTTTCCCCGAGCACAGCGCCGCTGACAAAGTGGCACGGCGTCTGGCAAAGTTCGGCGTCAATATGGTCCGGCTCCACCAGTTCGATGCGGAGTGGGCAACGCCGAATATCTTCCAGTTTTCCAAAGGAACACTTCTGGAATCCACACGGCGCCTTGATCCTGAAAGCCTTGACCGCTTTGACTATCTGATCCATGCCCTCGAAAAAGAAGGGATCTACATTTTCATGGATCTGCTGGTCTACCGCACTTTCAAAGAAAAAGACGAACTGGAAAATGTGTATGCCCTTTCCCCCAACGGCGCCAAACCTTACTCCTGTTTCGTTCCTGAGATCATTGAACTGCAGAAGGAGTATGCCGGACAGCTTCTGGGGCACACCAATCCCTACACCGGCAAGTCACTTGCGGATGATCCCGGCATGGCGCTTGTGGCTGTCACCAATGAAAACGACATGTTCAATCAGCCTTTCCCCGTCACCGCTGAACCTTACCGGACGATACTGCTCAACAAGTTCCGCACCTGGGCGAAAACACATGCCCCTGAAACAGAAGTGCCGGAGGATTATTCTTTCGACTTCCGCAGCCGTGAACCCGATGAAACGATCTTGCGCTTTTATCACGATGTGCAGAAAGAGTATTACGACACCATGTTTGCTTATCTCCGCTCCATCGGCGTGAAAGTGCCCATTACAGGCAACACCTGGAGCCGGGGGCTGACCCTTGTTTCCGCCTTGCAGGATACAGATTTTACCTGTTCCAATGTGTACTGGGATCTCTGGCGGGATACAGGACACAACAAAGATCTGCTCAAAGAGCGCAGAGAAGTTTTCGGCATGGTGCCTTCCAAGGTCAGAATGGAAAACAAACCGCTGGTTATTTCCGAGTGGGACATGGTATGGCCCAACGAATGGCGGGCAGAGTCGCCGCTTCTGGTATCTTCCATGGGAGCCTTTCAGGGATGGAGCGGTATGAATTTGCACACCTACCGTTACCGTTCAAGTCCGGCGGAGTGTATGGGGGGAACTGTTCTGGGAGGCATAGGTTACCGGAAGAACTTTGAAACCTTTATGGATCCCGCCAAATTCGGGCTGTTTTACGCCGCTTCTCTGATGTTCCGCAGGGGCGATGTGGCGCAGGCACGGGAAACCCGGGTGATCGCTCTTGAAGAAAAAGATGTGTTCAACCCGGTTCACGGTATGGCCAATCACAATATGCCCAACATCGAAAGTATGCTCAACTGCGAAAAACACCGCACCGAGATCCGTCTGCCGGGAAGTCCTGTTCCTGATGATGCCATAGGCCCCGATGATCCCGGTCCTGCTGCTGCAGATGAAAAGGAGGTGCTTTCTGATACACAGGAACTTTACCGCAACTGGGAACGGGGCACCGGATGGATCGATACAGCCAGAAGCAAATCTGTTTTCGGCACATTCCGCCCCGGGGAAAAAATCCCCCTCAAAGGGGCTGAATTCACCTTTAACGGCGGCTTTGCCACTGTGACATTGAGTTCTCTTTCAGGGGAAGATCTGAAAGAGGCCCGTCTGATCCTGATCACCGCCGTGGGCCGGGCCGACAACAGCGGCGCTGTGTACAATCCCAGTCACACTGAACGCATTTCCATGGGACACGGCCCCGTCATATTTGAAGTCATTGAAGGGAAGATCCGCATGGAAAGCTCTGTGCCTTCCATGAAACTCTGGAGCATCGACCCCGACGGAGCTTATACGGGGGAAGTTCCTTCCACTTTCAAAGACGGGTTCCGGGAATTTGTGTTGGGTGAAACCTATCCTTCCATCTACTATCTGTTAAGCATCTGAAAGGAACCCTTATGACGAATGACACGATCAAAATCGGCTGGGCCCGGACAGAGATCACGCCGCCCGGACCCTGTATGCTGGCGGGCCAGATGCGCAACCGTCTGGCAACAGAAGTCCTTGATCCTTTGACATCCACAGTCCTTGCCCTCGAGAGCGGCAGTGAAAAAGTCATTATCATCTCTGCCGATCTGGGGGGGATACGGATGCCTTTGATGGCGGCGATCCGTCAAAAAATCACCGCCGCCACAGGGATCCCCGGAGAAAATATCACCGCTTCAGCCACCCATACCCATACCGGTCCCCAGTACGGAACAGTGATCCCTATGGCTGAACGCCATCAGAAGCAGTCCATCCCCTGCGTGGGAAACCGGGGGATCGATACAGCGGAAATGCGCCGGAAATATCCTGATTTTGCGGACAGTGAAAGCTGTTTCCAACTGCTGACCGAAAAAATTTCTGCCGCCGCCATCGAAGCGTGGAACGACCGGAAACCGGGGAAGATCGCTTTCGGATGCGGCACCGCCGTGGTGGGCGAAAACCGTCGCCTGACCATGAAGGAACGGGGCGGCGTGATGTATGCCCTTGAAAATGATCCTGATATGCTCAATGCCGAAGGCCATGTGGATCATACCGTCAATGTGCTTTCCACCCTTACCCCCGAAGGCAAATTGACCGGCATGATCGTCAATATCGCCTGCCCGTCACAGGTCAGCGAAGCCATGAGCGTCGTTTCAGCCGATTACTGGCACGAAGTCCGGCAGGAAATCGCCGCCAGATGGGGCAGTGACGTGTTCCTTTTGCCCCAGTGTTCTGCGGCAGGGGATATCAGCCCCCATAAACTGCTGGCGCGCAGGGCGGATGAACGGATGATGCTGCTGCGCAAACAGCAGGCCGCTCCCAACACCGACTGGAGCTGGCGGGGCCGTGTCTACAATCTGGAATACGGTCTTGCCCGCCGCCGGGAGATCGCCCGGCGGATC
>JAFTIE010000173.1 GCA_017457065.1 Lentisphaeria bacterium | reverse complement strand
TTGTCAAAGCGCCCTCGCTTCGATCTGTTAAAGGGAGCGTTTTCGGCTGTTACCTTACAGGTAGCAACCTCAAACTACCCTTTACAGCTCTTTGCGAATGGCATCTTTGCCATTTTTTGAATGACTTTTGAAATTACCTCATCTGAGAACAGAAGTTGTTGACTGCGTATAAAAGGAAGAGTTGTTTATGAAGAGTGTCAGTTCAAGCTTGTTTTGTGCAAATGGCCTCAAGAGTAAAACGAGTTCATGTTTTACCCTTATCGAACTGCTGGTGAAACGATCACATCTTAACTGCGACGGTGAAAAGTCTGCCCATGGGCAGGTGAAGCTGTTCAGCTTCACCTTAATAGAGCTTCTTGTCGTTATAGCCATTATCGCCATACTGGCAGCCATGCTGCTGCCCGCCTTGCAGCAGGCCCGGGCAAGAGCGCAGGGAACCAGCTGCGGAAGCAACTTCAACACTCTGGGGAAGTATTTGGGGATCTATATCAACGACTTCAAAGGTTTTGTGCCTTTCCGGAAGACCTCTGCAACAAACTATTTCAACTATCACAAGACCAACTCTTCCTGGTACGTTTACAAAGAACTTTGGAGGCACAGAAGCAGCAATGAGTATCTGGGGGCTATGACCAAGCGTACTGCTTCGGGGGAGCTGAAACTTTATCGCAATAAATTGCTCTGTCCCGCAGTGACAGAGGGACACCTTACTTACAGGAATTATGTGCCGGGACCACTGGGCAACAGACCGCACTCTCTCAACGAGCTCTTTATGAGTATTGGAGTTTCCAGCCGAATGGCGGGTACTAAAGGAGCCATACGTTTCAGTACGATTGCCAAACCTTCACTTCTTATTTTTATGGCTGACAGTGCAGGCTCAGGCCACTTTGACTACCGTTGCCGCTGGTTCCCTGAGCGAACGGAGGCCGGAGATATGGACCGCTTGATGGGATTCCGTCACAATGGAGCTGCCTGGATCCTTTATACTGACGGACACGCCGTCCTGACCAAGGAAAGTGCTGCCCCGGACTACAAGTACTCCAAAAAGAGATGGGACGGTCCTACCTGGCGTCCGAATCCTGCAAGTGCCTATTGATGTTCCTCTGTCTTTTTTGCTGACAAATCAAAGCAGAGTCTGAAAGAGAGAAATATTGGCTGAATGTTTTATATAAAACACGGAGAAAAATATGTTCAACTTCAATATCGTTCCTCTTGAAGTGGAAAATCTTGAGCGCATCTGCGATGATATCGTTGAACTTGTGCGTTCAGGCGTTATTAATCTGCCTCTTTTCAACATGACTCTTGTCCCTGAGGGGGATCCCCCGGTGGATAAGGCAGGAGAGCTGACCGAAAGATTTATGCGCTTTCAGGAGCGCCTTGCCAGGGACGGCATTTCAGGCGGCGTACTGCTGCAGTCCACTCTGGGGCATGGTTATATCCTCAACCGGCAGAATCCCTACCAGAACTATATCGGCATGATGGATGAAAAAGAAAGGCAGGTCTGCTGTCCTCTTGATGAAGGGGTACAGGAGCACTTTTACAATGTGTGCAAGACTATTGCCTCAGCGCATCCGACGTTTATGCTCATTGACGATGATTTCCGCCTTCTGGGGCGTTCAGGACGGGGCTGTGCCTGCCCGTTGCATTTGGCAGAATTCAAGCGCCTGACGGGACTTGATCTTACCATTGAGCAGCTGCGGGAGCATTTGAATGGCAGTTCTGAAGAAGATCGCCGTCTGGCACGGATCTTTGATAAGATGCAGTGTGATTCTCTGGTCAATATGGCAAAGCGTATGCGGCAGGGGGTGGATGAGATCGATCCCGCCATCCCCGGCGGTTACTGCCCCTGTGGAATCGATATCCGCCATGCTCTGCCCATTGCTGGAGCCTTTGCAGGACGGGGGAATCCCTCTTTGATCCGTATCAACTGCGGCTTCTACAATCAGCGCGGGCCTCAGCTTTTTTCCGGAGTCATGCAGAGTGCCGCGATCCAGCTTGCGGCGATCCGTGAAAAGACCGGGATCGTTCTTACAGAAACGGATACCTGTCCCCATAACCGTTACAGTACCAGTGCGGCAAGTCTCCACGCCCATTACAGCGGTTCCCTCCTTGAAGGCTGTGACGGCGCCAAACACTGGATCTCAAGGCTCTGCGGCAACGAGTGGAAAAGTGCCAAAGCCTACCGCAAGATCCTCAGCAGCTATCAGGGATTTTACCGTAAACTTGCCGGGTTCGGGCGCACTGTTGATTGGTTCGGAGCCCGTTTTGCTCTGCCGAAGGAACCATGCTTTGAATACAATCCTGTTGAGCGTGTCTGGGGGGAATCCTGGCACATGCTCATGCTGGAGCGTATGGGGATCCCCATGTACTTCAGCAAAAAGGCGGGGGGCGCCGTTTTTATGAACGGAACTCAAGTACGTGCTTTCAGTAATGAAGAGCTTGAGAAACTTCTTTCCGGAGTTCTTGTTCTTGACTCAAAGGCTGCAAAGTACCTTTGCGACAAGGGATATGAAGATCATCTGGGCGTCCGGGTGCAGGAGTGGGATCTTCCCCGGGCAACGGGTGAGATGCTCCCCGAAGGCATGACAGCTCCTCAGGAAGAGTTGTGTAAATTGGAACTTCTCGGGGCAACGGTGGATTCAAAAATTTTCCATGCACCCTACAATCAGAGTATGGAGCGGGATTTTATCGCTCCCGGATGCACCATCTTCCGCAACAGACTTGGAGGAACGGTCATTGTCTTTGCCGGAACGCCCCCATCGATTGGCAACCTGAGCGCCTTCGGATTCCTCTGCGAAAACCGCAAACGTCAGATAGTCCGTCTTATCAGCACCACGGCAGGACTTCCTCTCTATTACACGGGGGACGTTGACATGTTCATGCGGGGCGGCATACTGCCTGACAACTCCATGATCGGAGTCCTGTTCAATCTGGGAACTGACCAGCTTGACTCATTTGAACTCTTTGTTGACAGAGCCTTTGAATGTTTGGAGTATCTCACTCCGGAAGGCAACTGGGAAAAAGTTGAGTTCAGCTTCATCGGTGAGAAAGAGATCGAAGTTGCTCTGCGTCTGGAAACCTTCATGCCTCAGGTACTCAGATTCAGCTGAGCATACTAAAAAAAAGTCCCGGAGCTCTTTCCGGGACTTGCAGTGTAAGGCGTTGCGTGTTCAGTTGAAGATCCGGCAGCAGGCGGAGTCTTCTGAGTGGATATCCAACGCTTTGAAAAGAGTCATCGCCATTTCAAAGTGTCCCCGACTCCCCGGGTGGATGGTCTCTCCCAGCCATTGATTCAGCAGACGGTCTGTGTTGGCGCGGGCTTTCCAGTGACTCCAGTGATCCACAAAGATGGCGTTGTACTTTTGAGCCGTTTCCTCAATGACCTTGTTGTAGGCGGGCATATTTTCGTAACGCTTGATGTAGCTTGGATTGAGGGATTCGGCGATGGGGGGATAGTTTTGCACCACTGGGACTGCATCAAGAGCCACGATCTGCTCTACGATGGATTCAAGATGGTTGCGGAATCCTTCTGCACCGCCTTCCGTTTTAACGATATCGTTGGTTCCGACGAGAAGAAACACCGCATCCGGCGCAAAGCGGCTGACGTGACTTTGGAAATATTCTTTTTCAGAAAGTTTCATGGCAGTCTGCCCGCTGTAGGCGGTGTTGATGATGACATCAGCACTCTGTTTCAGTTCCCAGCGGACCCTTTCGTGAAAGATCTCAGGGAAGCTCCGCCACCCGTGGGTGTGGGCGGCGCCGTGGGTGATGGAGTCCCCGTAAAAGACCCAGGTCCAGGGCTTTGAGTTGGGGGTGTTGAAGTGAGAGGCGATCCGGTTTTTATATTCTTCAAGAGTTGGCATTTTATAAACCTTTATTTTGTATTCCACAATTTGGGGCGGATCAGGCGCTCCGGGAGCAATGGAACGGTTTCGTTAACTTTTTTAAGCAGATCTTCCGGCAATGCTCCCAGTGCTGCCATGCGGCAATTTTCCAACAGCTGTTCCGGGGTATCCACGCCGGTCAGCACACTGACCTTGCCGGGGAAAGAGAGCAAATAGCGCATACAAAGCTCCTGCATGGGGAGTCCGAAAGACTCAAGTATTCTTCTGTAACTCAGAAGTTCAGGGAAGGGGATCTTCTCTTTCGGCATGACCGCCATGCCCTGCAGATAGACACTGCGGATGCAGATCTGTCCTGTTTGGTGACTTTTGATCTTTTCATCAAAACGGTGGTCAAACACATTGCAGGGCAGCTGAATGTATGGCGCTTCGTCAGCTGTATCAGCACACTCAAGTGAATCAAGAGAAACTCCGGCGGCTTGGATCATGCCTTTGGCAACGAGTGTTTCCAGTTCTTCATGATAGCACCAATCCTTTTCGTTGTGGAAAAGGATCAGGGGGATTTCCTTCAGCTGCAGGCGTTTCAGAGAGTTTGTCACGGAATCAGTGATGAACTCAAGAGGATCACAACCCGCAGGAATGGGGGGGACTTTGCTGACGATGGTCATGCGTTCAGCAATGCCAAGGCCGGCAAGGGCTCTGCCCAGAACCTCTTCGCTGTCGCCGTATGCGGCGGCTGTGTCAAGAGAGGTGATACCATTGTCAAGGGCAGTTCGCAATATGGCTTTGACCCGCTCAAAAGAGGGTTTACCCTGGGTATTGGCAATGCCGTAGTTGAGTCCGAATTGGACCGTTCCAAGAAGAAGGCGCGAAAAATTCATTTTGCGGTGTAACCTCCGTCAACAGGAATATTGACACCAGTGATATATGCCGATGCTTCAGAAGCAAGGAAAATAATTACTCCCTGCAGATCGGTGCTGTTGGCAAGGCGTCCCAGAAGGGTGTTGGCACTGTACTGTTTGATAAAGCGCTCGTGATGGCTGGGAGTCTGGAATCCGCCGGGGCTGATGCAGTTGACCCGGATCCCCTCCGGACCCAGCACAGAAGCCGCAAAACGGGTGAAGTTGGTCATGCCCCCTTTTTCGTAGAAATAGACAGGGGAGGGCCACTGGTCGCCTGAGTACATATCGGTCCCGGTATAGTTGGTCATATTCATGCCCCGCATACCCATGTAGGAGCCCACATTGATAATGGAGCCTTCATGGCGTTTTTTCATGTCCTCTGCCGCAAGTCTGGTCAGAAGAAAGAGAGAGGAGGCGTTGATGTGAAGACTTTTGTCAAACTCTTCCATTGAAAGATCCCACGAAGCACAGGCGCAGCGGGTCACGGCGTTGTTGACGAGAATGTCGATTTTGCCAAACTTGGCAATGATTTCAGCAACGGTTTGCCGGATGGAATCTTCACTTTCAAGATCCATTGCAAAAGGAAAGATATTGTCATAACCTTTGGCTGTTTCCTGCAGTTTTTCCAGATTCCGTGAGGCAATGCAGGTAATGGCACCTGCTTCTGCAAGGGCTTCGGTGATCTGTCTGCCGTAAAGTCCGGCACCGCCTGTCAAAAGGGCGACTTTTCCTTTGAGAGAAAAGCGTTCAAGAATATTTGCCATTGAAAAACTCCTTAGCGTAAAGTGTAAAAAGATGGTCCGCAGCAGAACTGCATTTTAATATACACCTGTCAGCAGTTTCTTGCAAATCTTATTTTCCGTCAAGCTGCCGCCAGTTGATGACTCTGATCTTGAGATCCTGAAGCATACATTTGCAGGTCGCCAGACCGCCGCAGCAGTATCCCAGAAGCAGGTCGTCACCGTTGAAGAACATGGCGGTGTAGGAAAATCCGTGGACGGGGGAGTCTTCAAGGACATGGTGACGCCAGGTGTTTCCATTGTCTGAGCTGATACCGAGGACCAGGGGCGTTCTGCCCATGACGCCCGGTTCAAAGCGGACACTGCGGTCAGGGTGATAGTCGTTCCATACAGCGTACAGCTCCCCGTTGGCAGGATTGCGCTTCATGGAAAGGGGAGCACCGGGAGATCTGAATTCCGTTGCCGGGATCGCCGGGGTCCAGGTCATGCCGTTGTCGTAAGAGTAACTTTTGTACTGGCATCCGCCCCCGGCACGGAACCATGCCATCAGGTGATTTTGCCCCAGTTCAATAAGTCCCGGTTCTGCGAATCCGGAACTGAGCCACTGAGGCGGATAGCAGCATTCTCTGGTCTGCTGCCAGGTCGCCCCGCCGTCATCTGAGTAGAAGAAAACGCCGATTCCTGCTCCAAAATCTCTGGGGTGGGTCTTATAACGGTGAAGTGAACCGGGGCAGAAGATACGGCCGCTTTTCACCTGAACGAGACAATCGTTGACACAGCACATGTAGAAAGGCGGGGACCCGGCAAGATCCACAGTTTCGCTCCAGCTTGCCATTTCATCGGAACTGAACTTTGCCAGAGGACGGCAGTCGATCCACTGAGTATTGCCGATCATGGTTTTTTCCAGATATACCATAGCGATCCGGTCATCCTGCAGGCGCAGAAGGGAAACGGACATAACATTCTGGTGACGGTTTTTGACCACCAGTTCCGGCTCACTCCAGCTGATACCGCCGTCTTTTGAGCGGATCATGCAAATGTCTGCGGTACATTCATCGTCCCAATGGTCGCCGCTGTAACGGGTGTAGGCAAAGACGATCGTTCCATCTTTGAGTCTTTCAAAAGCTCCCTCTGAATTCCGGGGATTGCCTTGCGCGTGCTGCAGTAAGATTTCTGACATGGGCTTCTCCTTTTTTTAAGTTCTGTTCGGGAATCTACTATACTATAACACAGCATCTGCAGAATGACAATATAAAAATTTTTATGGCGATGGTAAATTTGTTGGAAGTGGATCTTTTCTGCATCTCTTTCTTTTTTTTTGTGTTTTTTATTGGCAATTTTTGTGAAAAGAAGCTATATTATCCGGCAGTCGGATCCTGAAGGAGTCTACAAATGAAAAAAATCATAACGCAGGTTGTGCAATGGGCAGGTGAAAGAGTCCCTTATGAGCTTATGAGACCGGGATTGTGTAATATGCTTTCCGATGTTCGCCGGAAACGTCTGCACTACGCCGTTTTTATGCCCGGGACCATACTGTACCGTGACCGCAGTTTTTCAATAAGGATATGCTGTTATGGAGGCGGCGTTGAAAATCTGACTTTGAAAGCCGCTTTTGACGGCGTTGTTTCTAAAAGATCTTTTTCTGAAAATGATATTTTTGTTGGCAGTGCCAATGCCCACAGTTCTGTTATCGGGATCAACAATGTCTCTTACTGCGGATTCTCTTTGATATTTCATTTGCAGTTCATAAGACTCAACTATGCCGTTTTAGAGAAGGGGAAACTTGTCAAAAACATTTACTGTCACTCCCCGCACCCGGCAGGAACGGCTTTGCGCCAGATGGTCAACTCTCTGGAGTCGATCATTCACGATCACAAATGCCGTGATGAGCGGTGCCGCCCTCTGCTGGAAGCGATCATTGCTCAGGTCATTTATGAATTTGATGAGGGATCTTCAAAGGATCTTCACCATTATGATCCTCTGGCGCTGCGGATCAAAGATTATCTTGACAGCTGCTTTCAGCATGATATCGATTGCTCCGGGGTTTGTGAAATACTCAGGATCAACCGCAGTTACGGCTCCACAGTTTTTAAGAAGAACTTCAACATGACTATGAAAGATTATCTTCTCGGTTTGCGTCTCAGTGCCGCAAAACATCTCCTTGAAGGGCAGAACGGTTTGAGTATCAATGAGATCAGTCAGCTGTGCGCTTTTAACAATGCGGGATATTTTATCAAAGTTTTCCGTGCCTGGTCCGGCATGACACCGGGGGAGTTCCGGAAGAAGAATCAAAGCAAATGAAGGAACAGATCAAGTTTTTCCTTCAAGAAAATTTTCACCTTTCCGTCAAGTGGAGCTTGAAAAAATTTGGCGCCGCAGTATAATGTATAAATGTACAGCCTGCAGCTGTTCATAAAAATGAAGAGGAGAATTTTTATGGACAACATACAGTCCCCGCAGATAAATGTTTTGTATGCGGCAACTGTACAGACCAACGTCCCTGAACTCTGTATGTTCCGGGACGTTTTTTCTGAATATGCTGCAGCAGCATTTCCGCAAAGAACGAAACTTACGGTATTGTTCACTCCGGGAACTTGTAAATCTGCAAACTGAAGCTATATTAATGTTGAGTCAGTTCAATAACTCCGGGATATCCCATAAATCCAAAGGAAAAAGATGATGAAAATTCAGAGGGAAACTTTTTACGATTGCAACGCCAATACTTTTCAGGTGACAGTGTGGACTTTGGGCGGGAAGAAACCCGGTCCTGTGATGACGGTTATTTCAGGGCAGCATGGCATGGAACACTCCGGTCCCTGTTTTTTGCCTGAACTGGCTGAAGAGCTGGATAAAGAAGATATTGCAGGCACGCTCCACATCTGCCCCTGTGCCAATCCGGGCGCCCTTGCCATGGATTATGAATTTTATCCGGAACACGAAGATCTTTCCAAGATCAATGAATATTTTTACTCCCGCTTCCGCCACAACTACTCCCCCTGGGGCATCGGCCGCGGAGAGGCGCAGACCGAGTACAATATGAACCGCCTTTGGAACAGAAAAGGTGACGGCATTGCCTACGATATCACCGCATGGCTGTGGAAAAACTTTGTGGAAGATGCCGATCTGACACTGGATATCCACTGCCTTCAGGCGTTGAAGCCTCTTATCTACAACGATTTTGAAAAGAACAACTTCCTTTGCGCCCTGACCGGTATCGAAGCGGTCTATCAGTGTTCCCCGAACAAAGACGAATATGCCGCAGGCAATTTGAATTATCAGGCTGCCAAGCGGGAAGGCAAGTACGCTTTTTGTATTGAATTTTCAGTCCAGCATGCCCTCAAAGAAAGTGAATACGAACTGGGTAAAAATGCCATCCGAAATCTGATGATCAAGATGGGAATGTTGAAAGGAGAGTATCGGCTGCCCGATCGTCCCACCTGGAGCATTCCCTTGAACTGTTGGGAGTCCGCTCATACCTTCAAAGCTTCCCATGACGGACATATCCGCTACTGTTTCGGTGAATATGATGTGGTCCGCAAAGGTGACAAAGTTTACGAGATCAGGGACATCCAAACCCTTGAGGTGCTGGAAACAGGATTTTCAGACATTGACGGCATCATGGGACGCATCAGCCATTTGCCTGTTATGAAAGAAGGGACTCATATTTGTTCGATCCTTCCTGCTGTTGAAATCAAGCGGGAAATTTAACGGGAAACGGATATGGACTCCGGCAGCACAGCGCTGCTGTGAACAGAAAGAGTACTTTTTGCACCAAAAAAATTAATGGAGATATATACTTATGGTCAAGGTCGCATGTTGCTGGGACGATGGTGTTGTCAATGATATCCGTCTCATTGCTTTGTTGAGAAAATATAAAGCAAAAGCCACTTTCAATCTCAATCCCGGTTCCATGCCGGAACATACCGCTGTGCCCCGCTGGAGAAAACTGGATGAACCCGTTTGGAGTTACAACGGCTTTATCAACGGCAAGGTCGGTCTTTCTGAAATGAAGGAGATCTACGAAGATTTTCAGGTAGCTTCTCACGGCTGGCTCCACAAAGGGGGAAGCGCTCCTGTGGATGAGTTTTTCAAGGATGCCATGGATGCACGCAAGTATCTGGAAGATGTTTTTCAACGGGAATGCCGCGGTTATGCCTGGCCCTGCGGAGACTATACACCCCAGGCGGCGAAGCGTCTGCAGGATGCCGGATTTCTTTACGCCAGAACCACTCAGTACACAGACGATGTGGGCGTTACCGATGCTCCCATGCACCTGAACGCCAGTTGTCACCACATGGACCGGCTCTTCTGCGACAAGTTCCGTGCCGCCAAGGCGAAAAACGGGATCTTCTACTTCTGGGGGCACTCTTACGAAATGCTGGATTGCGACGGTCTCTGGAATCAGCTGGAACAGAAACTCGCTATGTTGGCAGAAGATCCTGAAGTTCAGTGGATCGATGTCATAGACATCGTCAAGTAAAAGATTTTATTGCTTTTCATGGGCATGGACCGTGATTTGATACTCCGGGATTTTCTTCCCGGAGATCTTCCCGGAGCAGGGGAGATCGCCTGCAGATTGTGGGGCGATGAAACCGGGTTTATCCCCTGTTACATGAAGCAGACACTTTACGAATATCTGGTACGCTATTACTATGTGCCGGATTCTCCTTTTTCGTGCGCAGTGACCTGCAGGGGGGAACTGTGCGCTTTTTTGCTTGCGGCAACTGGAAAACACTCAACAGATAATGCTGATCTGTGGCTCAGAGAGAAGTTGTCTGCCGGGGAAAGAGAACTCTTTGAAGTGTACAAAGCCTACCTTGACGGCAATAAGTACGCAGAAGAGAAACTTCTTCAGAAAAATGAAGTGCTCCTGTTGCTTTTTTGCAGTATACAAAAAGGATGCGGAGCACTTTTGATGGAGGAGTTTCAGAGGCGGTGCCTGAACAATGGTTTGGAGTCAATGCTTCTCTGGACAGATGACACCTGTGATTTTCAATGGTATCAGCGCAACAGTTTTACCGAAGTTGCCCGTTTCCGGACAGATCCAGCTCTGCCCGGACGGTCGCTGACAACTTTTATGTTCCGTAAAAAGATCGGGCTCTGATTTCTCAATCCCCCCACGCCGTGTTGCCGAAAATCCCGTTCTGAAAGAAGACCGGCTTGTACCCCAGTTCTGCGGGGACACGGCACGAGGTTTCCAGGCGTTTGAAGTAATCAGGCAGATACATGGCGTATGAGGGGTAAGCATACTGCTCATGTCCGACGGATTCAATAACATCGCTTTCACCTTTGGCATCTTCGGCTTTGATCTTCGCTTCGATCTCTTCGGGGGTATCGATATTGAAACAGAAGAAAGAACGTGAAAGAAAGAGATCGTAGTCTGCATCGTAAAAACATCTTTTCTCAAGCATGTGTCTTGCAACATCCTGTTCGTAGAAAAATCCGATGTCACATCCGCCCTGATCGAGAGTTTCCACTCTGCCGTCAACAATGATCCTGTTGGACATGAATCCGCTTGAGGTAAGGATCTTTACGCCGCGGCTCCGCATGAAATTGAAGTTGTGGGGCTCCAGCATCGCCCAGTGGACATTGGTCGGAGGTGTACAGCATCTGGGACCAGCAATACGGCGCAGTTCGGCGGTCGTGGTATCAAAGTCGTGAGCAAGGCGCTCTGTTGTACAGTGCTGATAGGGACGGTCCGGAAATTCCGCCCAGGCGTGGAACGCGAGATGAAGCCACTCTGATGAGCGGTCAAATTCATCACGGTAACACTCCGGAACTTGGGAGAGATTGCTCTTTTCGGGATCATGGGCATTTTCGTAAAAACATTTGAGAATGAATTTACTGCCGTATTTTTCGTGGAGCGCTTTCAAATTTTTGAAATAGAAATGATCGAAGATGGAGTCGTATTTGTTTTTCGCAAGATCGGTGAAGACAAAACTGTTATCATCGATTCTTACGGCATAACGTTTGAATGACCCCTTGTCCCACACCAGAACGATGGTCTGAGTACGTTCACCGTATTTATCTTTGGCATGAACCGTCACCCGGTTGATTTTTTCTTTGAGGGGCAGATCGAGAAAAAACTCTCTGTCCCGTCTCTGCACTGTCATGCCGTTGACCGTTACCTTACTTTGAATGGAGGCAATACCGCGGAGTTGGATCGTCAGTTCATCAGGGCTCTCTTTGCCGTGGCGGGCACTCAGGAGTTCTCCATTTCTGTGTGAAGTGATTTCAAGCATTTTTTATTTCCTTCTTTGCTATGATTTTTAAACAGGAACGATCAGTATTTTTCTGCTTCTCTAAAAATCCGGCGGCTCAGGTTTTCATTTTTTGTACACCCTCTGCCCGTTCTGAGGCATTCAGCCAAAGCCTTCATGCCTTCTCTGCATCGTCCGGCGGCACTGCGTTTGAAATAATAAAAAGCACCGGCCGGATCGGCTTTGACCCCGATACCCTCAAGAAAACATCTGCCGGTATGATAATTTCCCCGTGCATCCCCCAAATTGGCGCTTCGCTGGTAAGAATTGAAAGCTGCTGATGGATCTTTGGGAACGCCGATACCATTTTCGCTGCACCACCCCAATTTCCACAGGGCAGGTGGATACTTTTTATCTGCCGCCTGCCGGAAGAGTTTTATTGCTTCAGCTGGATCGTGAGGAGTGAAACTTCCTTCCAAATGATAATCTCCCATCCTGACCAAAGCGGCAGGATAAGCTGATTTGGCTGCCTTTGAGTAATATTCAAAGGCCCTGGCAGTGTTGACCGGTGTGCCCCGTCCAAACTCCAAAGCTTCCGCAAATAGAAATTCTGCTTCGGCATGTTTCCGTTTTGCGGCGATTTCAAGGAGTGCTCTGGCAAAGACGAGATCCTTTTTGACACCAATACCCTCCTGCAGAAGTTTTGCTTGAAAAGTCAATCCGTGCACAGAAGGATTTTCAGTGTCCAGACTTCTCAATACCAGTTGATATATCTCATTGCCATGCTGCTGCCGCATTTCCGGATCGTTGTAAAGAAGCTCTGCAAGTCTGATGAATGAAGGATAATAGTTGTTTTTGCAAAGAGAACGCATGATCTCAATGGCTTTGTTTTTATCAGGTGCGATTTCCGGAAGATCTCCTTCAGGCGATACCCCCTTGAGAAACATCTCTGCAAGCCGCAGCTGCGCTGCCCCCAGAGATAGGACCTGACGGTATTGTTCAAAGGCCAGACGGGGACTTTTCCGGATCCCCCAGCCGAATTCCAGACAAACTCCAAAGCGGTAACGGGCAAGAGGATCCCCGGAATTTGCACCTTTACGATACCAGAAGGCTGCAAGCGAAAGATTCCGGGGACGATTGACTCCCCGGAAAAATTCATCCCCCAGAGCCACCATGGCGCCGGTGTCACCTGCGGTTGCTTTCTGCCGTAAAGGATCCTGCGGAAGGGCTCCTGTAAGAGCAGAAGCAGTCAACAGTAAAAGAAGGTAAAGAGGAAGTTTCACTTACTCAGCATTGATTTTTGCCTTCAGTTCGGCAATTTCTTCCTGAAGAGCAGCAAATTTCTTGGAGAGCTTTTCAAAACGGCCGGGCAGTGCAAGACGTGCCATGAACTCCCGCTGGGATTCAGCAGGAGCACCTACAACAGTTTGTCCGGCAGGGAGACTGCGGAGTACACCGCTTGCACCTGCGACCTGCACCCCGTCACCCAAAGTGATGTGGCCGTTGACACCTGCTTTCGCGGCGAGAATGACACCGCGACCCAGCTCTGAACTTCCGGCAATGCCGCACTGAGCGACCAGAATGGAACTTTCGCCTACGACCACATTGTGACCGACCATGACCTGATTGTCGATCTTGACATTACTTTTGATCCAGGTTCTGCCGAAACGGGCTCTGTCAATGGTGGTATTGGCACCGATCTCAACATCATCATCGATCTGGACGATACCGGTCTGGGGAACTTTGACAAGTCCGTTTGGACCTGGAACGAAACCAAAACCGTCAGCACCTATGACGACTCCGGGGTGGATCACTGCCTTGTTGCCCACGATACAGCGGTACATGACTGTCACGTTGGGGTAAAGCATGGAATTGGCACCGATCCTGACATCATGACCGATATAGCATCCGGCACCTATACAGGTGTTGTCGCCGATCTCTGCGCCGCTTTCAATGACCGCATTGGCATTGATGGAAACATTGCTGCCGATCTTTGCATCAGGAGCGACCACCGCAGAAGGATGGATCCCGGGCACAACAGCAGGCGGTTCATCAGCATAAAGCGCAACCACAGCGGCAAAAGCGGCATCCACATTTTTGCAGACAATAAGAGTGGATTCCGGCTTTTCTTTTTTGGCAAGATCAGGGCAGACAAGGATGATCGCCGCTTTTGAGGCGTTCAAAAGCTCTTCATATTTCCGGCTGCCTACAAAACTGAGCTGGTCTGCACCGGCTTCTTTGATCCCTGCGACACTGGTAATGATCCGGGCGGGATCTCCGACGATCTCACCTTTGACGATTTCAGCGATTTGAGCGGCGGTCATGGAAATATGTTTCATTTACTTCACTCCTGCTTTAGTATTTTTTCTTGCCTGATTGCGGTTAAGTTCGTTGATGACATGCTGTGTGAAATCCCGCTGGGGGGGGTAGAGCAGTACGGCTCCGAGGTCATTGGTGGTGCGTCCTGAACGATCCAGAACGAAGCCATATCCCAAGAGAGCGGCGCTGCGCTTTATCTGAGCTTGGATATCTTTCAGGATTTCCGCTCTTTTTCTGCTTTGGAGCTGCCGCATATCCACGGCACGTTCCCGGGCATAACTTTCAGCCTCCGCTTTTTTTGCGGCAACAGCCTTTGCAGAAGAAAGTGCTCTTTCTTCTGCTTTCTGGCGTTCTGCCGGAGCAAGTGCCAAATTCTGAGACTCTGCCCGTGCGCGCCTTGCCTCTTCCAACAGTGCCTTGTGTTCGGACTCAAGTTTTTTGATGTAAGTACGGTAAACTTCAGCCTGACGGCGGATCAGCTCCTCGGCGATCCTGCTTTTGTAGTATTCCCGGAAAATCCGTTCAAGATCGACCACCCCGGTCAATATTTCCGCCTGAAGAGCGGAAACAGTGACCAGCATCAAAAGAAGTGAAAACAGAGTTTTTTTCATCAGTGGCTTGAGGTGTAGTTGGGCGCATCTTTGGTGATGACGACATCGTGGGGATGGGCCTCACGCAGACCTGCGGAAGAGATCCTGACCAGCTTTGCTTTTTCCTGGAACTCTGCCAGAGACTTGGCACCGCAGTAGCCGAAGCTGTAACGGACTCCGCCCACGAATTGGTGGATCACATCTTTCACTGCGCCGCGGAAGGGCACCATGGCTTCGATCCCCTGAGGTACCAGTTTGTGGTCATCTTCCACATCAGGCTGACCGTAACGTTCACGGCTGCCGGAGTTGGCTTTCATAGCTTCAAGGCTGCCCATGCCGCGGTAGGCGACATAACTGCGTCCCTGATGAAGAATGACTTCTCCGGTGCTTTCGCTGGTACCGGCGAGAACAGATCCCATCATGACGCAATTTGCACCCACTGCCAGAGCTTTGGCAACGTCGCCGGACTGCTTGATACCACCGTCGGCAATGACGGGAATATCAGAAGGCAGATTGCGGACAGCATCATAAACTGCGGAAACCTGAGGCACACCCACACCTGCGACTACACGGGTGGTGCAGATGGAGCCGGGACCGATACCGACTTTGATACCGTCGGCACCGGCATCAGCCAGAGCTTTGGCGGCTTCACCGGTTGCGATATTTCCGGCGACGACATCGACTTTGTCACCATAATTCTTCTTGATCAGAGCCACGGTGTCGATAACGCCTTTGGAGTGTCCGTGGGCGGTGTCGATAACGATCACATCGACTCCGGCGTTGATCAAGGCCTCGATGCGGGTCTCATCATAGGGACCTACAGCAGCGGCAGCACGGAGCTGGTGACTGCTGTCACGGTTGTAGTCAGGTTCGTCATGTTCAATAAGAGTACGGACGTCAAGGAAACTGTACAAGCCGGCAAGTTTGCCATCTTTATCAACGATGGGAAGTTTGCCCACTTTGTTTTCGATCATCTTTGTATAGGCTTCTGCCATGGTGCCACCGATACAGGCGGTAATGGGATTCCTGGACATCACATCACTGATCTTGACATTGAAATCGGTAAGAAATTTAATATCTCTGCTGGTGATGATACCGATAAGGCGGTCGTTGTCATCGACGATGGGAAATCCTGAAAAAGAGTATTTTTTCAACTGTTTTTCACGCATCATCTCTGCCACAGTCTGATCTGCACGGAATGTAATGGGCTTGTGGATAACACCATTGAGATAAGATTTGACCTTGCGGACCTCTTCAGCCTGACGTTCAGGATTAAGATTCTTGTGGATCACGCCGATACCGCCCAATTTAGCCATTGCGATCGCCATGGCGCTTTCAGTTACTGTATCCATTGCAGCACTGACAAAAGGAATGTTCAACTTGACATTCCGGGAAAAATGACAGGAAACATCAGTCGCTGTAGGCAGAAAGTCGGCATACTGAGTCACCAGAGAAACGTCGTCAAAGGTCAATCCTTCAAAGGGAAAGGCCTCCATGAATTTGTCAATGTAGCGCATAGTTGAAATCTTTCCTTTTAGAAATTTTACTACTGTTGTTCAACATATAATATAGCACAGAATAATTCAATATTCAAGATGAAACACTCCGTTTCTCTTTCTATTCTTGTTGAAAAAAGCAATTTCCGGCACTATATTATACCTTGGGATAAACAGATAAAAAGGATGATTTTATCATGAAGAATGTGAACATCGGTATTATCGGCGTCAACGGCAGAGGACGTTTATGGAGATTCTGGCATAACCCCGCCCAAGGCGTAACTGTTTCAGCCGGAGCGGACAAAGATCTGGCGGAACTGGAAAAATTCAAAGAACGCTGCAATAAAGATGCCTTCACCACACTCGATTACAAAGAAATGATCAAACGTCCGGATTTGGATGGTATCGTGGTGGCGACCCCAGACTTTCTCCACGCTCAGATGGTGATCGATTCCCTTGAAGCTGGAAAATTCGTCTACTGTGAGAAACCTCTTGCCACTACTGTTGAAGATGCTGACCGTATGATCAGCTGTTCCAATGCTCATCCCGGAAAATTGATGGTTGGCTTCAATATGCGTTATATGCCTTTTGTCAAATTGATGAAAGAGATCGTCGATTCAGGAGAGATCGGGGAGATCAAAGCGGTCTGGGTCCGCCATTTTGTCGGAATGGGCAGTATTTACTACTACCACGACTGGCACGCTGATAAAAGGAATACGGGAAGTCTCCTTTTGCAGAAAGGCTCCCATGATATCGATGTTATCCACTTTGTCACAGGTCACAATACGGTGAAAGCAGCCGCCTTCGGCGGTCTGGATTTTTTCGGCGGCAAAAATGCCAATACCCTTGAATGTACCCAATGCGATAAGAAAGACTCCTGCATTGACTCCCAGGTTCCGGTCCTCGACATGGACGGAAAACCTGCCCGCCGTTTTTGCGCCTTCAGAAAAGAGGTGGATGTCCCTGACAACTACACCTGTCTTTTTGAGCTTGACAACGGGATAAGAGTCTCTTACAATGAGTGTCACTTTACCCCTGACTACCATCGGAATTACACTTTTATCGGTACCAAAGGACGGCTGGAAAACAGCGAGATCGACGGTACCGTCAAGGTATGGTACCGCAAAAACGGACGCAATGATCAACCTGACCGTGTCATTGATTTGAAGATCATTGAGCAGAAAGAAACTGAAGTGGGACACGGCGGGGCAGATCCCTTGATCTGTGCTGAATTTGTCCGTATGATCCGGGGCGAGATCACGGCTCCGGTGCCCCCTGAAGCAGGAAGAAATGCGGTCATTGCAGGACTTGCTGCACAATATTCACTTGAGCACGGCGGGATCGTGGTCCCCGTAAATCCTTCATGAGGAATTTTATGAAAAAGGTTTGTATCATTCATGAAACAGGTTCCGGCAGATTGGCGGGACACTATACGGAATTTGCTTTTACCGGATTGCCCGGAGTGGAGATCGCCGCCCTTTCAGATCCCAATCCTGATGCGGCAGCTTATTTCAAACGGACTGGCGCCCAAAGGCTTTATACTTCATATCAGGAAATGCTTGAGCATGAGAAGCCCGATATAACGGTCCTCTGCTCCCGGTTGGTGGATGACCATTACCGCCAGATCAAATGCGCACTTGAAGCGGGCAGCCATGTGTTGTGCGAAAAGCCTCTTGCGGCAGACTTGATCCAGGCAGATGAACTTATCGCTCTGGCGCAAAGCCGGAACTTGAAAGTACAGATCGCCCATCTGGCACGTTTTGCCCCCACATTCAGAGAGATGAAGCGCCTCATTGCCGCAGGAGCCATTGGAAGAGTCCTGACTTGCTATCTGCGGGGAAAAGAGGATCACCGGGGGGGAGGGGAGGATATGATCGTCCTCGGTACCCATGTTCTTGATGCCGCCTGCTGGCTTTTTGGAATGCCGGAAGAGGTCATGGCTGATGTCCGTTTTGAAAACCGCAGGATCACATCCAAAGATCTTCTGCCGACAACTGAGCCCGTTGGACCTTGTGCGGGAGACGATATTATGGCGTTTTTCCGCTTTCAAAATGGAGTCAACGGCATTTTTGAAAGCCGCCGCCATGTGACAGTCCAAGGGGAACCCCGTTTGGGGATCAGTGTGTGCGGTACAGAAGGAACTCTCGCCATCCGCTACACGGGCAACAGGGATCTGCGTATGGCAAAGGATTTTCCGGCTCCCCCTGAGGACAGCGCCCACTTTGAAGTTGTTCCTTTGCCGCAGGGGGCTGAGATCCCCGGCGCACAGCCCATAAATTTGAAAGAATGGGGGATCCCCGAAGGCAACTATTCGTTAAGGTACTTTGCGGAAAATAACCGCCGTGCGGCGTGGAATCTGCTTCAAGCCATAGAAGGAAAAGAGGAACTTGCTGCGGGGATGGTATCTGCAAGAGATGCCATAGAGATGATATGCGGCATCTACCGTTCCGGGATCGAGGGCAGGGCGCTCAGTTTTCCCTTGTCTGAAAAACGTCATCCCCTTTTGTGATCGTTAAAAGTAAGAACGGCACACACTTTTTGCTGAATATCGCAACAGTGTTGTGCCGTCTGTTTTTTCTCAAGAGGTAATTTCAAAAGTCATTCAAAAAATGGCAAAGATGCCATTCGCAAAGAGCTGCAAAGGGTAGTTTGAGGTTGCTACCTGCAAGGTAACAGCCGAAAACGCTCCCTTTGTCAGATCGAAGCGAGGGCGCTTTGACAATTTTGAGGAGTTTTGAAATTGCCTCTCAACAGTGCGAGGTCATCAATGCCAGTCGGTAACACCTTTTGAAGCCTGATACTCGTCTGTGAAAAAGAGAGGCTCTTTTTTCAGCAGATCGTAGACGATGTCACCGGCTGTGCGGGCATCAAGGATGAAAACCTTGGCATCCCCGAATTTTCCCTCTTTCAAAGCTCCGACTTCCCGGAACCGGGGCTGCAGAAGATTGTACCACTTTGAGTGGGATCCCACATGGCGGCGGGAAGGCACTTCAATGCGCTTGCCCTCGTAGTCATAGACCACCAGCGGTTCGTGATAGTCAGTCAACATGCCGGGAACAGGCAGCCACTCTTCAACACCGTGAAGATAGGTGTTGCAGTGGATCGTTCCTGTTCCAACGAAAAGAATGACCGCATTGCGCTTATAGAGTTTTCCCCAGGGGGATTCCGGATGGGCAGGGGAGTCGAACTTTTCGTGTCCGGCAACGAACTCTGCGGCATCCTTACCGATGGCAGCCACTGCATGAGTGGGGTGAAGCGAACGGATCACACCGGGGCGCCGTCTGAAAAGTTCAGGCAGCATACTGACACAGCAGGGGGTGTCACGAACTGAAAAGACCGGCTGCTTGGCGTTGACCAGATTGTAGGACATTGAAGGGAATACCAGCAGACCATCTTTGAAAAACTCTGTAAGGGCATCAAGAATGCCATCTGCACGGCCTTCCACTTCGCCGATGGATTTCAGAGAGGAGTGGATAATGACCGTTTCAGTCCCTTTCAGCCCCATTGCTGCAAGATCAGCTTTCAGATCAGATTTTGAATACATGTTTGACTCTCTTACTTGACAGGGGAAACGACTGTCACATTGGAACTGTAACGCAGATCCTTGACCGCATCACGGAACTTTGCCATGTGTTCAGTGGCAAGATGGGCTTTCAAATGCTCTTCGGACTCCCATGTTTCAAGAATGGTCACATATTTGTCTTTGTCTTCGGCTTTGGTGTCGAGACAACTTTCATAGCGGTAGCAGCCGTCTTCTGCAAGAACAGTCGGGGTGTTGCCGAGAAGGATCTTGAGGAACTCTTCCATACAGCCGGGTTTGATTTCCATCCGGGCGATAACGTGGATCATTTTTTTATTCTCCATAACTTTTAAGCAGAATATTCTGCAATATAAACCTGCTTTCTTCCACCGGCACCGGCCGGGGAGCAAGTTCTAACTTCATCTTGTTTTCACCTGCGGAACAGGCGGTGCGCTCCATGAGTTCCGGGGAAAGATCAGGAAACTCTTTGAGTTTTTCCGGGACTCCCAACTCCGTCAGAAATGCGCGGAAGGAGTCGATGACCGCTTCCGGCGTGTGACCGGGGAAAATCTCAGAAAGAAGCATGGTTCTTTCTGCCACTGCGGGGTTCCCCAGATAGTAGCGCCATGACTCCGGCAGCAGCATAATGGCGGCGATACCGTGGGCGATCCTGCCGAACCACGAAAAACTGCACAAGTGAGGCAATCCTGTAGATTTGAAACGGATCGTCATACCTCCCAGCGCAGCGGCAATAGCCATTTTTTCTCTTGCACACGGATCGTTGACGAGAGCTCCGGGAAGAAATTCTTTTACAAGTCTGATACCGGCAAGTGCCCAGGTATTGCCTTCCGGATGATTGGAGTCCGCCCGGACATTGAGAAAACCTTCAAGTAAATGTGCAAGGGCATCGCATCCGGTGGCAAGGGTCACATCACGGGGCATGGAGTTTGTGTAGCGGGGGACGACACAGCCTGCAAGAGGAACACATTGAGCCTCTGCGATCAGTTTTTTGACACCGGCGTTATGGTCCACGATATTGGAATATTGGGTGGCTTCAGAGCCGGTACCTGAAGTGGTGGGAACGGCAATGATCCGGGCAAGATCCTTTCCCGGGAATTTTTGAGAGTACATATTGACTCCGAAAAGTTCCTGCAAGGGGATCTTTGTCTGGTGGACCAGAAATGCCGCCTTTGCCGCATCAAGGACACTGCCGCCCCCTATGGCAAATACGGTGTCATAATTTCCTGCATCAAGAAAAGCGGTCATGCGTTCTACGGTTTCAACGCATGGTTCCGGCTCAATGCCGGAAAATCTTTCAGACTGGGGAACGGCTGTTGAAAATTCATCCCATGTGCCGCTTGCTTCTACGCTTTTACGTCCGGTAAAGACGGCACAACGTCCCCGGGCATACTTTTTGAAAAAAGCTGCCGGTTCATTTGTCAGCACCAGCTCCTCTCCCGGAGCCTGGGTCAGTAATTGCAAACAATTCATGATTTCTCTAACCAACAAACGGGAACCGGAGAGAATCCGGCTCCCGTTCATGTTTATGGATCAACTTTTATTCGTCGCCTTTTTCAGCCTGATGTCTGGCGATGATCTCCTGAGCCACATTGGGCGGAACCTGCTCATAGCGGGCAAATTCCATCTCAAAAGTTCCGCGTCCCTGAGTCATGCTCCGCAGCTCAGTTGCGTACTTGTGGAGTTCTGCCATAGGCACTTCAGCAAGGATGATCTCAATACCTTCTTCTGATTCCATACCGAGGATACGTCCGCGCTTGTGGTTCAGATCACCGTTGATATCGCCGGTGTAGGCACTGGGTACGTGGACCCTGATGGACATGATAGGCTCAAGGATCACAGGCCCCGCCTGATTCATGGCTTCTTTGAATGCCTGACGTCCGGCAATACGGAATGCCATTTCGTTGGAGTCAACGGGGTGATACTTGCCGTCAAAGACTGAAACGGCAACGTTTTCCACCCGGCACCCCACCAGAGGACCTTCCTCAAGCATATCCTGCACGCCCTTTTCGATGGCGGGGATGAAGTTCTTAGGGATGGCTCCGCCAACCACATCATTGGAGTACTTGTACCCGTCAGGGCTGTAGGCGATCTTCATGAAGACTTCAGCAAACTGTCCGGCACCGCCGGTCTGTTTTTTATGACGGTAGTGACCTTCACCGGCACCGGTGATGGTCTCACGGTAAGCAACTTTGGGCGTGGAAAGGACCGCTTCCACCTTGAACTGTTCTTTCAAACGGCGGGAAACGATACCCAACTGCTGGTCACCCATACCGCAGAGAAGCAGTTCATGGGTCTCATTGTTGCGCTCAAGTTTCACAGAAGGCATTGCTTCAATGATCTTGTTGATACCGGCAACGATCTTTTCATCTTCACCGGATTTTGCAGCGGTGACGGCGTAGAACATAATGGGATTGGGAGGCTCAACACCGGGCAGCACACGGGAGTTGGGATCGCTTGACATGGTGTCGCCGATGTGAGAATCTTTGAGCTTTGCCACGGCAAAGAGAGTTCCGGGACCCGCAGCGGGCAGCTGGGTCTGAGTCTTGCCGTTCATGGCAAACATGGAACCGAAACGCTCTTTGACACCTGTGGTGCGGTTGTAGATGTCAAGGTCGCCGGTGAAGTTGCCGGAAATAGCACGGACAAAGGTCAGCTGACCGGTAAAGGGATCGTTGAGGCTCATAAAGACAACGCCCAATGCGGCTCCGGCCTCTTTGACATCAAGATCGGCACCGTCAACGGTGGCGTATTCAAAGGGATTGGGGAAAAGTTCTTTGATGGCTTCCAGAAGTTCAGGTACACCGATACCTTTGACAGCACTGCCGGGGAAGACCGGGATCGTTTTGCCGGTCATGATGGTTTTGCGCAATCCGGAGTGGATCTCTTCGTCGGTCAGTTCGCCGCCGTCAAGAACACGCATCATGATCTCATCATCAGTTTCGGCAATGGCATCCAGCCAGAGCTGACGGCATTCAGCCACCTGATCGGCGATATCGGCGGGGATATCTTTGTCAAAAAGAACATTTACGACCCGTTCAAAACCATCTTCCTTGCCTACGGGCCAGTAAAGGGGGATGATCACATTACGACCGTGGTTTTTGCGCATCTGTTCCAGAGTGGCTGCAAAGTCGGCACGCTCTTTATCAAGACGGTTGACAAAACCGAAGCGGGCAATGCCCCGTTCACGGGCGGCTTTCCACGCTCTGGCGGTTCCGATCTGGGGACCGTCGATAGCATCGATCACCACCAGTGCGGCATCACAGGCGCGGATGGCACCGAGAGTTTGTCCGAAAAATTCACTGTATCCGGGGGTGTCAACAAAGTACAGTGACAGATCATTCCACTTGCAGCTGCAGAGAGAAGCATAGATACTTGAGCCGCGTTCATGTTCATCATTCATAAAGTCGGAAACGGTATTCTTACCTTCAATGGTACCGGCGCGGGCAATGGCTCCTGCCTGCAAAAGGATCTGTTCGCACAACAAGGTCTTTCCACTGCCGGTGTGTCCTGCAATGACGAAATTACGGCTGTCGATAGCTTTTCCCATATTTCCTCCTTTTTTTTGATTTTTTTTAAGTCGTGTTTTTCATGACTTTTGTCTAATAATAGCAGATGTTTTTTGATTTTTCAAGGGGGATTTCTAAAAATTTTGAAAAAAAATCCGTTTTTTTCAGTACTTTTTATCAAAGGCAGGTTTTGACCTTGAATGAGGGGGAAAACAACTTTTTGATAATTGTGAAAACACCGCTTGACAAATAAAAAAACAGGTGCTATTGTAATAAAATATGTTTTTTACGCCCCAAAACTGTCAGTTGATGAGTTTTGAGGCTTTTTTTTTATTTGCAACTGGAAAAAACAATGGCAAAGTGCTATCTTAAAAAAACGATACTGTTTTCAATAAAGAAGGAGTTTGTATAAATATTATGGAAAAACTGCTTTTTACCAATGTTATGCTCTATGACGGAACCGGCAGAACGCCTTTTATGGCAGATGTCGCTGTGCAGGATGACCGGATCGCCGCTGTCGCAGAGTGCGGCACTCTGAATAAAACAGGAGTTCAAGTCATCGACGGCAAAGGTCTGGCTCTGACTCCGGGCTTTGTTGATGTCCATACCCACTCTGATTCCTCTGCCGCCCGGGTCCCCGGGGGGGATTCCAAGATCTCTCAGGGGGTGACCACCGATATTTCCGGCAACTGCGGTTTTTCTTTTTATCTGACAGGCGCCAAAGATGCAGAAGATGTTTTCAAAGGCACATGGTGCAACTTTGGAGCTTATGCTGATGCCATTGAAAAATCCTCTCCCGCAGTCAATGTGGTCCATCTGTGCGGACACAACTCTCTCAGAGTCCGTGTCATGGGGTATGAAGAGCGGAACGCTACAAAAGAAGAACTCCGGCAGATGAAGGAACTTCTTGCCGAAGCTTTGGAACATGGTGCCGGGGGATTTTCCGGCGGTCCCTACTATCTCCCCGGGAAATTCGCCCCCACTGAAGAACTCAAAGAGCTTGCTTCTCTTCTCAAAGGCACCGGCAAACCCTACGCCACCCATATACGCAGTGAAGCTTCCAACCTTCTTGAAGCTCTCGATGAAGCCTTTGAGATCGCCAGAGCCGGAGACAACAATCTTGAGATCAGTCATCTCAAAACCTCCGGTGAAAAGAATTGGTGCAAGCTGGATGCCGTCTTTGAAAAAATTGAAAAAGCACGGGCTGAAGGTATGAATGTTCTCGCCGACCGTTATCCTTATATCCACTCAAGCACCGGTCTGCGGCAGATCGTGCCGCCCCCCTTTGATACGGTGGATACCATGACCCTTTGCGGAAAACTCAAAGAGTCTGCCGCATACCGTCAGGAGCTTCTGGACGCTATGAAAAAAGGACTTGAGCGCAGTCCTGCAAGAACTTTGCTGGTTTCCTCTCCTTTTGAGGAACATAAAAAATACCGCGGCATGAGCATGGTCGAAATCGGCAATCTGATGGGATGCTCCGGAGAAGAAGCTGTGGTCAATCTGCTTGCCGCCGGAAATACTCCCTGGGCGGCTTTCGGAACCATGAATGAGGAAAATCTGGAAAAGATCCTTGCCAAACCATACGTCATTACCGGCAGTGACGGCAATATATGCGCCTTTGATGACAATACCACTCACCCCCGTGCCTTTGGGACCTGTCCGCTGTTTTTCCGGATCGCTGCAAGAAATTGCGATTACGCTTCCATCATACGCCGTATGACGGCTTTGCCTGCAGCTAAATTCAACCTTGAGGGGAGAGGCATTGTTGCGCCCGGATACTTTGCTGACCTGGTTCTCCTTGATCTGGATAAATTTGACAGCAAAGCCGATTACGCTGTTCCCAACCGCCGGGCGGAAGGTATTACCGGGGTCTATGTCAATGGAAAACTTGCCTATTCACCTGATGAAGGAATAAAAACAAACCGTTCCGGACGGATGCTCAAAATCAAATAATCTTGCAGAAAGGAAGTAGAGAAAATGGAGTTTTCAGGAAGAACTGCCATGATCACGGGGGGCGCCTCCGGCATGGGATTGCTTTCAGGGGAAAAGCTCGCCGAACAGGGTGCCAATGTGGCGCTCCTTGATGTGAATGAAGAAGCTCTTGCTGCCGCAGAAGCAAAGATCAAAGCAGCGGGCGGCAATGTGCTGACCTTGAAAGTGGATATCCGCAAATACGCAGAAGTGGAAGCCGCAGAGAAAAAAATCGTGGAGACTTTCGGTTCCCTTGATATCCTTATCAATGCGGCGGGCGGCATGTCCGGGCGTTGCTGCAACAACTGCAACAGCTTTGAGAAACTCCCCATTGAGGTCATTGACTGGGGGCTTGATGTGAACTTGCGGGGCGCCATCTACTGCTGCCGTGCCGTTCTGGCGGGCATGATGGAACGGAAACGGGGCGTTATCATCAACTTCGGCTCCGTCACAGGGGAAGAAGGCGGCGGCGGTCCCTCTCTGGATTACTCCGCTGAAAAAAGTGCCATGAAGGGTATGACCAAGTCCCTTGCCATTCTCGGAGCGCCCCACAATGTCCGCTCCTGCTGTGTCATTCCCGGTCCCGTCCTGACCCGCCCCGGCATGGCGAAAATGAAAACACTCCTCGGCAGAGCTGCTGAGCCTGTTGAGCTGGTGGATTTCATCCTCTACCTTTGTTCTGACAAAGCCGCCTTTATCACCGGTTCCTCCCATGTGATCGACGGCGGACATCTGCTTGCGCGCTGAAGAAAGGAGTTTTTTATGTTGAAGCGTTCCTTTTGCAACCGGCAGGAGGTTGCCGTATCTCTTCTTTATAAACCCCGTTCAGCGGCTGAGGCGATTGCCGTAGCACGTTCTGCTGAAGCTGACGGCGCCGATGGTATCGCCCTTGAAATGTCTGCTCTCCCGGAAGAGGACCGGAGTACCGATACCCTCAGAGGGATCATCGGGTGTGTGCAGCTTCCCTTTATGTTCATCAACTACCGCAACGACTCCATCCACGGTGCCGACGATGAAGCACGTCAGCAGTATCTGCTCCGTGCCGCAGATGCGGGGGCTGATGTGATAGATGTTATGGGGGATCTCTATGCGCCAGCTCCCAGAGAGCTGACCAGTGATCCTGTTGCCATTGCAAAACAGCGTGCTTTGATCGATGAGATCCACGCCAAGGGGGCACACGTTCTTATTTCGTCACACGCCACAAAAGAGTTTGTCCCTCCTGAAGACGTTCTTGCCATGATGAAAGAACAAAGTGCCCGGGGAGCCGATATCCTTAAAGTGGTTACGGCAGTCAATACCGATGAGGAGTTTCAGGAGTCTGTACGCACCATGCTGCTGCTTAATAAAGAGCTTGACAAACCCTTCATCTATCTTGCCGGTGGAAAATTTGGAAAAATGGTCCGTTACATGGGACCCAAATTCGGTGTAGCTGTTGAATTCGGCGTTCACGACTATGAACCCGGCGGCATCTATTCCCAACCTACCATCAGATCATTCCGCAAGGTTCTTGACAATCTGCACTGGCAGTACTGAGATCCCGGAATATTTTTTTTCAGCCTTCCTCTGTTTCAGGGGAGGGCTTTTTCTTTGCGGTGAAAGAACTTGATCCCGAACCACAGATAGCAAAGGAGCAGAAAAAGCAGTATTCTTGAAGCGGGCATAGCCAGCCAGATGCCGTCCATGCCGCACCAGAGGGGCAAGGTGTAAAGGCACAAGGGCAACGCCGCAAAGGAGTCTCCGTAGATCAGCAGCGAGGAGAGTACGATCTTTCCTGTGGACTGATAGTAAAATCCCGCCACACGGATCACTCCCAAAAGAATGAATGCCGGAGCACTCATGATGATCCCTCTTGCGGCAAGGTTTGCTGCATTTCCTTCAAGTCCCATCCATCCGGGGACAGTTTTGCAGAGAAGAAAAGACAATCCCATAATGGCGATCCCCAGAATGAATGCCACAACATAGCCGTAGTTTCCGAAACGGTTCTGACGCTTGTATTTTCCTGCTCCGTACATATTGGCGGTCAAAGGCTGGACACCGCAGGCGACCCCGGTCATGAGCATGGAGCCCAATGACTCCAGCGCCGCCACTACGGTGTAGGCGGCAAGCCCGTCGACACCTCCGTAACGCAGAGACTGGGCGTTGTGCATGTAAAGCATGGCAATAATGGAAAACATATTGCCGAAAACAGGGATGCCGGTCCAGATGACTGCTTTCGATGCCTGCCAGGCGGGTTTGAAGATTTTCAGGGAAAATCTCAGAAAGGTGTGCTTGGTAAAGAAATAGGAACTGCCCACAAAACAGGTAAATACCCAGCTCAGACATGTTGCCCATGCGGCTCCGGCGGCGCCCTTTGACCAGTAGATGATAAAGAGCCAGTCCAGAAACACATTGCACACTAATCCTATTATCATAAGGATCATGGAAAATACAGGGCTCCCGTCGTTGCGGACGATTTCCAGACAGGCGCTCATAAACATGAAAAGGGTCGTTCCGCAGGTCAGGATGATACCGTACTCCATTGCCATGGGCAGCAGCTGGGGAGTTGCTCCCAGAAGTATCATGATCTTCCTGAAAAAAGGCAATGTCAAAGCGGTCAGTGCGATGCCGCTTGTAATGACAAGAAAGAAGGCATTATTAAAGTATTTCTTCGCATCCTCCGGGGAATTGGCACCTTTTGCCTGAGCGATCAGCACGGCGCCGCCTGCACTGAAAAGGGAGCCGAAAGCCTGCAGCAGCATCAGAACCGGCCAGGTCAGTGCGATGGCGGCAAGACCGACTTTCCCTGTCCCCCTTCCGATGAAGATGGTATCGACGATACTGAATGATCCGGCAATAAGCATACCGCCGATGGAGGGAAGAATGTATTGCCAGAAAAGTTTTATATCTCTGCTCATATAGTTAACAAGGTAATTTGGGAGATCAACAGGAACACCGCCCCATCTGCAGGAATGATCCGCAGGGGAGGGGAGAAAAGCACCTGAAGTCCAACAGGTGTGGTGTGAGGAAAAGTAAGAAGATCACTTTCTGTAAAAAAGTTCACTCATATTGACAAGTTGTTCAACAGGGACTTTATCGACTCTTTCGGTCGCAGGGATCCCCATTGTCTCAAGGACGCTTTGCACTTTTTCTTTCGGATAGCCGTTGCAGAGCACTTTCCCCATCTGTTTGCGCCGCTGGTTGAAAAGCAGCCTGACCATAGTGGAAAGGTGCTTTTTTCCTTCCGAATCAAGATTGAAACGCTCGTGCCGGGTAAAGGAAACCAGTGCGGACTCCACTTCCGGCGGCGGATAAAAGACTTCAGGGGGGACCACCTTTTCAAGGACCACATCAAAAATACTCTGAGTCGTTACCGTCAACGCTCCATAGGATTTGCAGTTGCAAGGTGAAGCAAGACGTTCCCCCATCTCCTTCTGGAGCATGAAAAGCATGGACTCCGGTCCATTGTCAAGCTGACACAGTTTTGCGATAAAGACCGTGCTGATGGCGTAAGGAAGATTTGCCACACAGCGGAAAGGCGTACCATCGGGAAAAAGTTCACTGTAATCCACTTTGCAGGCATCTGCCTCGATCAGCCGCCGATTTTCTGCTCCTGCAAAACGTTTTCTCAGGTGCTCCGCAATGCGGTGATCGTATTCCACAGCAGTCACGTTTGCGCCTGTTGCAACAAGGAGCTCTGTGAGAGCGCCGAATCCCGGACCGACTTCAAGAATATTTTCATCCTTCTGCGGGGCAGCTTTTCTGACGATCCATTCAAGCAAGTTGCGGTCAAGAAGAAAGTTCTGCCCCAGACCGCGTCCGGGACGCATCCCGCAGCGTTCAAGCTGTTTGATAAGTTCCTGTTTGTTCATGATTTTTTCAGTGTTTATGCCCGCAGCATCCGCCGCATCCGCAACCGCCGGCAGCGGCGGCACCGGGACACATTGCCTGAGCAGGGCAGGAGTTTGAGTTGGAACGTCCGACACTGATCCGGTTGGGGGCAGAGGTCAGCTCCCGGCTGCCGCACTTGGGACATTCAGTTTCTTCGGAACGGTTTTTCAGCAGCGCTTCAAAAAGATTGCCGCATTTGTCACATTTGAAGTTAAAGATAGGCATAGAATCTTGATCCGTTTATTATAGGATTAAAATCAACGGAACCCGGTACGGTCCGCAATGTAAACGACATATTTTTTCCAGCGTGTTATCTTGGAGTAGTCCAGTAAAAAAACATTGCCCCGGTCGTCGATCTGGACGATCTTCTCTTTCAATGCTCTGTTGCCCAGAAAAGCAAAGCTTCCGTTACGGTTGGCAGGTCTCAACCGGTTTGGGGTAGCACTTTTTTCCAGCGGAGAACCTTCAGGCATTTGAAAAATCACGATCTTGTTGTTGGCGGCAACTTCGGCAAAGAAATTTTTTTGCTGCCCGTCCCACAGAGAAATTCCGGAAATACGCTCCTGAATTTTCCGGAAGACCCCATTCCGGGAATACCAGAGATCATCCTCATAAGCTCCGGAAAAACAGATTGCCGGAACAGCACTGTCGGTTATGGTACAGTTTACCGGCTCAAAGGTTTCAGGGAAGGTGGACAATTTTTCATTTGCGATCCATCGCCCCTCATCCTGGCGGAATGTTTCAACGCCATCTTTGCTGTAAACGACCAAAAGTTCTCCATTTGCACTCACTTTGGGAGACGAAAGACGGCTTTTGACGGGAACTGGCTCTTCTGCAAAAGAGTTTTGATCTATTTCAAAAAGCACAGGGGAATTGAGTGTGGAAAAGATGATTTTTCCAGCCTTGCCGCACGTAAATGAGGTAATGCGCTTATTCTCGGGAGAGTCAAAGGTGTCAACGATTTTTTGTTTCCGAAGATCGATCCTGACAAGCCCGTTTTTGGTTTTGAAGGGGTCAAACTGACCTCTTATTGCAATCAACTCTGTTTTTGTTCCCGGCAGAAATGCGATTGAAGAGATCCGCTCTTTCCGGAGCTCGAAGCCGCCGGCAAGACGGCGTCTGCTGATATCAAACAGGAGCACACGGGTCGAATTGGGTTTGTCTTTCCCGCCGATACGTTCGGTGACAACAGCAAGGGAACCGTCTTCAGAAAGTGCTGCTCCCGTCAAGTCAGCAAGCTTGATGGCACTTGAAAGAAGCGGAGAAGGTTTCCAGAAGAACTTTTTCCCTTTTTCTGAAACAAGATCGGCAGTGTTGGAGCGGGCTTGCTTTTTGCTTTTTTTGTTTTTTTTACTCTTTGGACTTTCCGGAACGGAAATATTGGAAAATTCCCCCGTTTCGGCAACTTGAACAACTTTTTCCTTCCATTGAGAAATGATGGGGGGAGGCGTCAGCTTCGGGGGATTTTTTCCCGGATCTGCTGACGGCGCTGCTCCGCAACATAAGGTCAATGCACAGCCAAGAAGCAAGAAACGCAGTTTTTTTTCCATAGGATCATTCCTCTACAAGAGGTCGCCCGGTTGCGAATCCGATTATCTGTCCGCAGGCAACCAGTTTTCCCTGTTCATTGGTGACACGGATATCGTACACGCCGGTGCTTTTGCCCCGGTTGATCTCTTTGGCAGAAGCAAAAAGTTTTTCTCCGCTCCCGGGGCGCAGAAAGGTCAGATTGCTGCTCTGAGTCACCATGCCTTTGTTCTCAGCGTTTGCAGCCCCGGCAAAGGCGATGTCCGCAAGGGTAAAAATCGCTCCCCCCTGGACAACATTGTTGCCATTGAGCAGATCGGTCGTTATGATCATTTCAGCTTCTGCATACCCCGGTTCAACCTTTGTCAGCTGAATATTGTTTCCGGCGGCAAAGCGGTCAAACCGGTTGATGTAATCTTTTATCTTATTCTCAGACATGGTAAAAACTCCTTTTGTATAATTTACTGCACAAAGCTGTTTTTTTCAAGAAGAAATCCCTTATCAGAGGGGGATATTTTCTCTTTTCCCGGCTTTTGACTTGCATTGTTTTATTTTATCGTGTATTTTATTCTTCAGAACATATAGTGATCAAAGAGGTAATTTCAAAACTCCTCAAAATTGTCAAAGTGCCCTCTTCTTCGATCTGATAAAGGGAGCGTTTTTGGCTGTTACCTTGCAGGTAGCACCCTCAAACTACCCTTTACAGCTCTTTGCGAATGACATCTTTGCCATTTTTTGAATGACTTTTGAAATTACCTCCAAAGGAATTTTTATTATGATCGATTGGAGCGACTCCTGTTTTTCTCCGCCGCAGAGTGCTGAAGAAGATCCCTATGGTTTTGCCGGGTGGAGCCATGATCTTGACTGCGATATGCTTGAAGATGCCTATTATCACGGAATCTTCCCCTGGCCCGAAACGGATGAGGTCATTCTCTGGTTTTCTCCCCCGGAAAGGGGAATTGTGAAAATCGAAAATTTCCATATTCCCCACGGGACACGGCGGGAACTGAAAAAGAAAAAGTGGCATCTGAATGTTGACACTGCTTTTGACAGAGTGATCGAAGAGTGCGCCGCCGCATACCGTCCGGGACAGGAAGGCACTTGGATCACCTCTAAGATGATCCGTGCTTACAAAGCCTTCCACTGCAAGGGGCACGCCCACAGTTTTGAGACTTTCGACGAAAACAACACTCTCATCGGCGGCTTGTATGGTGTTCATGTGGGCGGCATCTTTTGCGGAGAAAGTATGTTTTTTAAAGAAAGCTGCGCTTCAAAATTCGCTTTGGCAGGGATGTTCAACCATCTGCGGCAAATGGGGATCAAAGTGGTCGATACCCAAATGGTAACACCCACTCTGGCGCTTTTCGGAGCAGAAGAGATCACACGGGATGAATACTACCGGAAACTTGAAACGTTGAGAGACGAAAAGATCCTCTGGCAAAACTTCTCTTAACGGTAACAGCGGGATCACTTTTTACTTTGTTTCCAGATGAGGCAGCAGACGACGACACCCACGACAAAGAAAATCAGAAAGAAGCCCCCTTCCAACATCAGCTGCCATGAAGGGATCTCTCTGCTGCAGACTGCCTGTTGAGGTGCCGCAGGATTGACAAAACAAATTATTTTTTTGCCGGGAGGATTGTTTCTGACGAGCCGGAATTTTTCGGAGGAGCCTCTGGAAAAATCTCTGGAAAAGGCACTGTAATTTTCAGAAGTGTAGACCTTACCTTTGAAACGATATTGGTAACTGATCCTTGCCCGGTAAACGGTGTAGTGACCGTTTTTTGAACGTCTTCTGGCGTTTTCAACATGGCTTTTGACAACAACTGCGGGAGTCTCTTTCCAGTTGCGGCTGTCAAAGTTATCAATGAGAGGTCTCAAAACATTGCTATAAAATCCGCCGATTCCGACGGAACCGAAGACAAACAGAAAGAAAAAGCCCACCCACCGGGGAGTTTTCTTGAGTTTTTTTGCCTCCTCCGGCTCCGATTCTTTTAAAGGTACATCAAGTTTCTCTGAAAGCATTTTTGCCGCATTGCGCATTTTTTTGAGATCTGAACTGTCAGCTACATGGACCCGTTTCAGATCATCGGTAAACAAATTCAATTCCAGAACCAGTCGGCGGGAGCCTTTACCGCCGTATACGGTTTTTAAAAGGAGTTGGATGGCAGTGATCTTTTTTAAAGGCAGATAATCTTTAAGTGTGGAAAAATCGCCATATCTGGGCTTTTTTCTGTCATTGTAAAAACATCCGTTGCCGAAGTCGAAAGTGGGAACATTGCCATTGCACCAGTATATGATCCCGAGAATCGTCAGCACAAAAGCCGGAAAAATCAGGAAAATCAAATGTCCGAAAAATGCTAAAGGCAACGTTGGCAACAGCACAATAGCTGCAACTCCAAAGAATTGCAGACGGCTGAGTCTGAAACGCCAGCACGAAGGATCACGGGTATCTAAAACTCTTTGGATACCGCTCTTGTTGGGGCGCATGGGGCGCTCATTGGCGAAACTGATAAGCCGTTCCTGTTCCATCTTGCATAACCTAAGGGTATTAAGACACAAAAAAGCTCCCGATCTCGTAACCGGGAGCCTTCGTAATCAACCAAATGGTTCAAATTACATTTCAACCGGTTTGGTTTTGGGAAGTCCGAGAACTTTGTCCTCAGCAATGCGACCGGAATCCCGGAGCACATTGATGCGCTCATAGCGTTTCATGACGTTACGGACTTTGCGGATCTTGCCGCCGACGCGGAGACTGGGATGCTGGGACATTGTATACCTCGCTTCTTTTATGTTATTATTGTCGTTTGTTTACTATTATTTACTAAATATACACCCAACTTTACCAAATGTCAAGCGTGAAACGCAGTAATTCTTTCCAAAATTTCTTCAACATACCGTTTTTCACCGATATGATCGGCGAACTTACTCTCTTTGCAGAACTGATATGCACAATCAGGTGAGGAGTGAGTGTCGCTTCCGGCGGTGGATAAAAGACCGTGATCCTTGCAGTACTGACGGTAGAAGGGAGTCAACTCAACAGGCACAGAAGGATGGGCACACTCAATACCGTCAAAGTCCAGCATTTCACGCAGTTCATCCATGCGGGTGAGGTCGTTGATTTTGAAATAGCCTCTGGGGTGGGCGATGAAAACAAGTCCGCCGGCGCGTTTTACAGCGGGGAGTACAAAGTCAGATTCGGGGTCGGGGGGGAGTGCGAAGTTGGAGTTCCAAATCACATTGTTTTTGGTGTCTGCATCGGGAAAGAGTTTCTTTTCTTCAATAAGATACTTGTTCTGGATGCCATTCTGGACGTGGGTGATTCCCTGAACATCAATAGTTTTCTGTGGGCGGTAACGTTTCAGGAGGATCTCCCGTTCCTTGCGGGTGTAGGGGTAGCCTTCAACAGAGAGCAGCGCACAGAGGGCATCGCCGTAGTTGCGCTGCCAGTTGTGATAGGCGGCAAAGACCTGCTGCAGTTCGGGAGTCGGCACAGCCGGAAGTCCGAGACAGACCATGTCAAAAGTTCCCTTTGGACTGTGAACGGTCAACTCAGCTCCGGGAATATAGCTGACAGAAGGATGTTTTTTGGCAGCTTCGACCACTTCAGGGAAAGAGTCCATCTGATGATGCTCTGTGATGGCGATATGTGTAAGTCCCATTTTTTCCGCCTGAGCGAAATAGGTTTCCACGGGGCAGGTGGCATCATAACTCCAGCAGGAGTGAAGATGAAAGTCAAAGGACGCATGCTGATCAGACATAATAATTACCTCATTACATATTTGGTGATAACTGAACCTTGAGTGAAATATAACACTGCTCCTGCAATAATTCAAGGAGAAATATCTTGAAAAAGGGCAAAATGAGCTATATATTTTGGAAGATGCTTGAATTATGAAAGGATTTTTTATGAATGAATGGATCATCGTCCTGATTGCCGGATGTATTGTATTCACAACTTTTACAGTAGAAGGTATCGCCGGATTCGGCGCAACGGTGATGGCGCTGCCCTTTGTGTCAATGCTGATCGGCATAGACAAAGCTGTGCCCATGCTTTCCTCTTTGGGAGTGCTGCTTTCCTTTTTTATTGTTTTGCGTTCCTGGAGAAATCTGGATTGGAAAGAATACCTTTTTATTGTACTCCACGTCGGACTTGGCGTGCCTCTGGGGCTGTTTATGATGGACTATCTTCCCAAAGAATGGTTGATTGCCATATTGGTTTGTTTTATGTTTTTTGTCGGGATCAAGGGACTGTTGGGGATTGCAGGCAATGCGACGCAACCAAAACAGTCGGAAGAATGTAAGAAAAATCTTCTTTCCCGTTTAGTTCTCGTTACAGGAGGCTTTATTCAAGGAGCCTTCAGTTCAGGAGGTCCTGTTGTGGTCATGTATGCTTCAAGAGCTTTACCTGAAAAGGCTGCATTCCGTGCTACTCTGAGTACGTTGTGGCTCACCACCAACACTATAATGGTCACTAAATGGACTTTGTCGGGAACTGTCTGGACACCACAGCTCGGCAAACTGATCCTGTGTGTGCTGCCCTTCATCGGCGCCGGAATGTTTTTCGGGGACTACCTTCATCATAAAGTTGATCAAAAAAAATTCACCATATTGGTGTATACGGTCCTTATTATTGCAGCGTTCATGCTGGGAAGTAATTTGATTTGCGGTATCATGCACGAAAAAATCTGAAAATCTCCTGAAAACAGCTTGAATTTTTGAAAAAGACGGGATATATTATAAAAACATTATCGGGGTGTGGCTCAGTCTGGTCTAGAGCGTTGCGTTCGGGACGCAAAAGTCGGAGGTTCAAATCCTCTCACCCCGACCATTTTTTTTGAACTCTCTCAATCCAGTCCTTTATGGCTGGATTTTTTTGTGTCTTGATTTTACCCAATGAATGACAGTCACTTATAGCGTAAACTCTTTCAAACAGAGAACAAATAGAGAACGCCAAATCAGCACTGCAACGCATAAAACAATTCAGCGACCTTCTTCTGCCTCAAATCAACTCTGTTTTTGAATTTTTCAATCCGCCACGAATTTTCGATTTCCTCATTTTTTCCTCTTGACTTTAATAAAAAGGCAGTGTATATTAACTGTATTAATAACTGTGTTATTTTCTAATCAAGTACCATGAAAGTCGTTTCCTGATGAAAAGAGATATTATAAAAAATCATATCCGTGGCGAACTGGCACAGGAGATCAGTCAGATCCTGCTGCAGAGGATCGAGGCAGGCTTCTATCCCCCCGGCGGAAAAATTGACAGTATCCGTCAGATCGCTTCGTCGCTGGGGGTCAGTACTGTTTCTGTGCAGAACGCACTTAAACTTCTGAAAGAAAAAGGAGTTGTAAAAGCTGTTCCCGGCAGCGGAGTCATTGTGGATGAATCCTATTCAAAAGAGATGCGCGTCTGCAATATCGCTTTTGTGTTTCCTGAAATCGCCATCAGACCGGATATTCTCCAGTTTGAAGACTGGGTGATCAATTCCGAGATCCACCTGGGGCTGTTCCGGGGCGCAGAGTTGTACGGGGCGAAAATCAACTTTCTCCATCTCAATGAAAAAATGCCCGAAGGGGGCTTTATGAAAAAAATGAAGGAGATCCGGGAAAATGATGCTGCTTTTTTTGTCGGCAGGGAACTCTTTGATGTCCAGAAAGAACTTGCCCGGGAAATGCCGGTACTGAACGTTATCAGCGAATATGATGAACTGCCGCCGGAAATCTGCCGGGTCAGTTCAGCCAACCGGGAGGCTTTGCGGCGGATCGCCGGACAGGCACGGGAGTGCGGCTGCCGCAGTGCCGGGATCATCTCTTTCTGCCGCAGAAATTATTCAGAAGATGATCCCGGATTCCGGGTGATGAGACTGCAGCAGCAATTGTTTATGCAATACTGCAAAGAAGAAGGTATAGAAGTTTCCCCCGGCAGAAATTGGGAACTGTATGAAAACCGGGATTACGGACAGGAGTTGCGTACACTGCTGAAAAATGATCCGCCGGAATTTATTTTCTGCAATTATTCTTATCTGACAGGAGAACTTTATGAAAGCTGCCGGGATCTGGGTATACGGATCGGCGAGGATATCCGTATTATGGCCAAATCGCCGGGATTGATCTTCACCGGATTGAAACCGGCTGTGACTTATATGAAACCGCCTGTCGCTGAAATGGCGGTGGAATCTGTCAAATATGTGTGCAAATATCTGCGCGGGAAATTGCGCCGTGAAGAACTGCAGATCCCCCCTTTGAGTTATGATTTTATTCAGGGAGCTTCTGCACTTCCAAAACAATAATGACCGGATCATCCAAAATGACAGGATACAAAGAAAATGACAAAACACAATGGAAGAAAAAGGAAATTGCCGGGAACCATCGAATTTATGAACTTTTTTTCAAGAAACAAAAACAGTTCATCGTCCGTCCCGCACCTTCACCGCTTCACGCTGATCGAACTGCTGGTGAAAAGATCACATCTCTGCTGTGATCGTGTTTATGGCAAGGAAGAAGGTTTTTCACCTGCCCATGGGCAGGTGAAGCTGTACAGCTTCACCTTAATAGAGCTTCTTGTCGTGATTGCCATCATCGCCATACTGGCAAGTTTGCTGATGCCTGCGCTGGGGGGAGCCCGGAAACGGACCAGAAGTGTTCAATGTACCAACAATATGAAGCAGATGGGAATGCCATTTTTCCTTTATGCCGCTGATTACAAAGATGTTATGCCGTTGAAACACGTCACCGGCCCCAGTTACATCAAGTGGCTGATTCTGGCGGGATATATGCCCAATACCCCGGTGGATGATCGAATCAGTCCCACCAAGTTTCTCTGGCGGGGCTGTCCGGAATTTACGGTGAATATGGAAGCAAAAACTTTTGCTTATGCAACGGCAGATTTCTGCGGAACAGAATTTGCAAGTTCCTATATCCCCTGTCCTTATGAAAAGAGCAGCAACGATGCCAAAGTTCTTTATGCCAAAAAGGTCAGACAACCGGGAATTTTCCCGCTTCTTTCCGAAGCTGTGAAGCAATCCACTCTGCAAATGAACTGCAATGCAACACCTTATACAGCTTTGACAACGACTTCAGCTGTCCGGCACACTATGATCCACTCAAAACGGACCAATATCCACGCCCTTGACGGCTCTGTCCGTTCCGCTGACAACGGAATGCTGTTGAAGATCCTTACCTACTGTTATCCTTCCAAGACCGTTTTTACTGCTATCACAGCTTCAGGAGTCTCCTTTTCTCTGAAGTGATCTGCAATAGAAAAAAACTGTAAAAAAGAAAGAAAAAAAAGAAAGAAAATGAAAAAAGATTATTTGTTTCTGATACCGGCCCTGCTGCTTGCAGCAAACGTTTCTGTTGCCGGTGAATTGGCTGAAGCCGCCGCAGGGGGAAATAAGTCCCTGAACATTTATGCCGCCAAAATGCTTAAAGCCAAAAATTATGAAGAAGCACTCTCGGCATATACACTGCTCCTTGAAAAAGAAAAGAGTGTTTCAGCCAGAATAAATCTGCTATCTTCCTCTGCCAAAGCCAAACTTCGACTGGAAGATTTCGGTGGTGCCGTCAATGATCTCCGGAAAGCACAGGCTGTCAAACACCCCAATGTCAAAGTCAATGCCGCCAATCAGCTCCGTATCCTTTTGCAGATGACCGATATTTATGCGGGAAAACTTAATGACTACCCCCGGGCCTTTGGACTTGTTGAGGGCGCATTGAAAAACAAGGAACTCTTTGGAACTCCTGCTGCTCAGAAGGTACTTCAGGCCAAAAAAGAGGCTTTGATGAAATCTTTTATCACCTCCCTTGTCAAACTGAAAAAATATGCCGAAGCAAGAAGTCTGGCACAAAAAAATCTTGAAAAAGAAAAATCCGCATCTGCGTTGAAAATTTTTACAGAGATTGAAACTGCTCATTGCAAGCATCTTATGGCAACAAAAAAATATGCCGAAGCGGAAACTTTGGCAAGAAAACTTCTGACCGTCAATGGCTCCGGGAATGCTTTCTACTGGCAGATCCGGGCTATGCTGATGCAGATCAAGATCGGGAAAAAAGATTTCAAGGGGGCGGCAGATGAACTTCTCCTGCTGAAAAAAACGCCCGGCGGCAGCCGTTTCAATTGTATTATGGAAGAAGTCCGGCTTCTTCTTGTCATGCAGAAAAGTGATGAAGCCATTGCTCTGCTGCTCAAAAGTGCTTCCGACAGCTCTTTCAGCAGCAGAGAAAGGGGCAACTTCTGGAATTCTGCCGCCTACAATGTCCTGACAAAAAATATGGATGTGAAAAAGGCTGAAGAGTATTACAAAAAAGCCAGGACACTGCTGGGAAGCAAATTCAGGAATCTTCTACTGGAAAAATTGATCCTCCGTTACAAAAACAAATGACGCTGAAAGGAACTGTACTTCAATGAAAAAATTTCTGCTTTTCAATTTACTGGCTCTCATCTGCCTTGGCAATGCTGCCGGGGATGTCATCCTTGACAGCACTGCCAAGGTGACGATGGAGATCAAAAATCCCATCGAAGCTGAAAAAACGGCCTTCAAAGAGCTTGAAACTTACATTCAGCGTATCTTTTCCGCTTACAAGGGAAAAAGCCGCGCCAATGCCCGGATCGTTCTGCAGTATGACCCGCAGCTGGGTGCTCAAGAGTTCAAGATCAAATGCGGCTCCGGGAAAATCATTATTTCCGGCGGCCGCCCGCAGGGAGTCATTTACGGTGCATACTGGTTTCTGGACAGGAAAATGGGGGTGCATCTTTATGATGCCCATTCAGAGTATTGCCCCTCAAAAGAAAAGATCACGGTCAAAGCTTTCGAAAAATATGGAAAACCTGCCATCGAAAGCCGGATGTATCTTTTTACCAATGATAAACAATCCGGCGATCCGAAAGATGAAGCCGGGATCCGTTGGGGCACATTCAACCTGCTCAGCGGCAACCGTCCGGCAGCAGAAAAAGATCTGAACCGGAAATATGGCGAAAGAGCCGAATGGTCTCTGCCGCTGGGAGCCCATGGTATGCTCGGTCTGATCCCCGGCAAGATGTATAAACACCGTCCGGAATTTTTCGCATTCCAGAACGGCAGACGGATCGACCCTGTCCTGCGGGATGTCACGGTGGATTACTGCCTGACCAATGAAGCTCTTATTGCCGAAACGGTCAAAAGATGCCGCCACTTTCTCAAGATGACGCCGTCGGCAAAGTATATTTCCCTGTCTGAAGGCGACGGCAACAGAGGAATGTGCGGCTGCGCTCCCTGTATGAAACTTGTTAAAGCCCACGGCAATGTGGAGTCTGCCCGCTGGGTCTATTTCGCAAACCGTGTCGGAGAGCAGCTGAAAAAAGAGTATCCCAATGTAAAACTGGTGATCTTTGCCTATATCGCCAGTCAGAAACCGCCGGTGAACATCAAAGCCAATGACAATGTGGCCGTACAGATCGTGACTCTGGGCATCCGGCGGGGAAGACCTTATACAGACCCTAAAAACAAGATGGCCAATAAATTTATGCAGGAAATTGTCAGCCGGTGGCAGAAAGTTTGCAAAAATATCCTCATCTGGGATTATGTATGGGGCGGTCACCGGCTGATGACCTTCCCGGATCAGCTTTTGAATCTCCACAATATCCGTATTTTTGCAAAACTCGGTGTTCAGGGCTTCTTCCCCCAGGAAAACCACGCTGTGGGCAGGATGGTTTACAATCAGGGATGTCCTTTCCGCTCCTGGCTGCTGGCAAGAGCTATGTGGGATCCGGAAGAGTGCGGTGACGGCGAAGCTCTGGAAACCACCTTTTGCAATGAATATTTCGGCCCTGCCGCCGGACCTTTTGTAAAACAGTATTACAAGTATTTACGCAAAGTCCATTGGGAGTCCGGTTTTGTAGGGATGACCAGCGGGGGCACACTGACCCGGGCTCCTTTTGAAGCCCCCGAAGTCACTGCAGAGTGCTTCAAGATCATGCTCAAAGCTCTGGAAGCTGCCAAAAAGGAACAAAACCGTACCCATATCCGCAGAGTTGAATTTGAAATGCTGCCCGTCAAGTTTATGGCAGCTTCAGACTACGGCAGAGTCAAAAAATTCCTGCCTGAAAAGAAGTCTGCCAGAGAACTTATTGCAGAGATCCGCAGCTTTATCCGGGGCAAAAGCAAGGACGTCAAGACCTGGACACAATACAAACGTGTCCACCGGACTTTGAATATGGTCGAAGGAACCGGAGATATCACTGCCGAAGCCAGCCGTGAATACGGTTTGGGCAGAGCTTCATGCGCTTACGACGGCAATTTAGCCACCTCCTGGACGCCGGGGCTGGGCATCGGCTGGACAATGATCGACCGGGGTGAAAGACAATTTATCAGCCGCATCACGACAGTTTTTCACAAGATGCGTTATGTCCGGCGGGCCACCTATTCCGTGGAAGGTTCTTTTGATAAAAAAGCCTGGCGGGTCATGATCCCCAAAAAAGTGGTAACGATCCCTGAAACATTGCAGCAGTCCGGCAAAGTCAATGATGTGTACTGCTTCGATGATGTCACCCTTGCCAAAGATATGGAAGTCCGTTATATCCGGACACGGATCCATAAAATGGAACGTCGCCTTGGCAGCGGCGAATACGGTATGCAGGATGCTCAGCATACAGAACAGTATTTCAATCTCAAAGAACTGCCTGCGGTTCTTTTGAATTCCATCGTAAAGGAATAAAACAAAATGAAAAAATTCAGAAAAAATTTCACTTTGGCCGAACTGGTCCTTGTGCTTGCCGTTATGGTGATCGCGTCATCTGTGTACGGTTTCTTTATCAGCAAAGCACGGCGGGATGCCGCCGGTATCAAATGTGCGGAAAATCTTTTTCAGATGGGCAAAGCCACCTTTCGCTATGCTGCTGACAACAAAGGCTTTCTCCCCTGTGCCTCCTGGGGGGAAGTGAACTGGAAAACCCGGATCTCCCCCTATATGGATAAAGCCTCCTTTCTCTGTCCGGCAGATAAAAATAAAATGCCGTTGTATATGGAAAAAGATCCTTTCTACAAAGGACGAGTCAGTTATACCGCCAATCATTATGTGATCGATATCCAAAATTTTGACAACAATAAAGATGATTTCATCACCACACGAAAACTTGCCGCGATCGACGGCCCGGACACTGTGATCCTCTACGGAGAAAACCACAGCGGGAGAAATACCCTTGTGGGATCCCTGTCTGTCAACTGGGATAAAAAAGATAAATATATGTATCCTGCTGCCGCACAAAAGGGTTACCATTCAGAAGGAAACAACAATTATCTGCTTCTGGATGGCGGTGTGGAGTTTTACAATTACCGGCAGACCGTGTATCCGGAAAATCTCTGGCTTCTTAAATACGGCAAAAGTGACTTGTGATGAAAAAAACAAAAGATTTTTCTCCGGGAAAAGAGTGGAAACACCTTATCCCCCGTCCCGTTTGCGATGGCCATAAAGACTTTATTGCGCTTTACCACAAAGCGTGGGAATTGGCCCACGACCATATCAAAGAGTTGCCGGGCCTGCCTTTTTCGCCCTATATGGATGAAGGGGCACTGCCTTATGACATCTGGATCTGGGACACTTGTTTTATGGCTCTTTTCTGCAAGTACAGCCAGAATGTTTTTCCGGGCGTGGAGTCTTTGCAGAACTTTTATCAGGTGTTGCACGACGGGGTGGCTTTACCCCGGCTTCCTCATCCGGAAGAGCCTGAAGGCGTCCAGTTCTGTATCCATATTGCAGATAATCCGCCGCTTTTTGCCTGGGCAGAGTATGAAAATGCCCTCTTTCACGGGGATAAAGAATACTTGAAAGATTTGCTGCTGAATAAACAGTATCTACAGAAACATTTTGACTTTCTCGAATCCCTGAACGTTGAAACCCTTTTCCCTATGGTGCGTGCCCAATCCCGCTGGAAAAAACATAAAAACGGCTATTTCTGGGAAGGGGGCCGTTCCGGTATGGATAACACCCCGAGGGGCAGAAAATCAGCTCCCACAGAAGTGAACCGTCCGGACAATAAGCATATTCTCTGGGTGGATGCCATTGCCCAGCAGGCCTTGAGTGCACTCTATATCGCAAAACTTTCCCGCCTTGCAGACGAAAGGGATCTGGAAAGCTGCTGGCTTGAAAAATATGAAGTGCTGAAAAAGAAAATCAATGAGCTTTACTGGGATGAAGAAGATGGATTTTATTATGACATCACTGCTGATACCGGTGAAAAGGTCAAGGTGATGACTCCAGCTTCCTACTGGGTCCTGCTTGCCGGAGCCGCTCCGGAAGAAAGAGCCCGGAAAATGGCAGAAAAACTGACCGATCCTCATAAATTCGGAGGGTACGTCCCCTGTGTTACTTTGTCAAGAGATGATCCTGATTTCAATGCTGAACACGGCTTGTACTGGCGGGGGGCTATGTGGGTTCCTACGGCATATATGACCATCAAAGCTCTGGAACAATATGGGATGAAGGATTTTGCAGACTCTCTGGCAGTGCAGCTCATATCGCACATGTCCCGAACTTATCAGAATTATGATCCTCACACGATTTGGGAGTGTTATGCCCCCAACAGCTGTGCACCTTCCCATTCCTGCAATTCATCCCGCAAGGTGGTGCGCAAGGATTTTTGCGGCTGGTCGGCACTGGCTCCCATTTCTCTTTTTCTGGAAAACGTTATCGGCATAAGATCGGCAGATGCTTTCAAGAAACTGCTTGTCTGGGATATTCCGGACCATGTCTGCGGCAAAATCGGCGTATGCGCTTATCAGTTCGGAGATGTGACAGCAGATCTTTTATATGAAAACGGGGCTTTGAACATTGTTTCCGACGGCCCTTTTACTTTGACAGTCAACGGTCGGCAATTTTCTGTCCGGACCGGCACCAATCATTTCAATATCCTGGAGCAGTTATGAAAGAGATCATTTACGGAAAAGAAAAAAGAATTCCTGTTGTTGACAGTGTGGATGTTCTTGTGGTCGGAGGCGGCCCCGGAGGTCTCGGGGCAGCAGTTATGGCAGGACGCAGCGGATGCAAGACACTTCTTGCGGAGCGTTTCGGAGCCCTGGGGGGAATGGCCTTTCACGGTGAAGTGAACCCCTTTATGTACAATCACTTTGAAAAGCGTTCCATGGATCGGCCGGTTTTTATTGACTGGTGTGAAAAAATGCAGCAGTATTATTCTCCGGCTGAATCACAGCGGATCCCTTTTGATCCTTCTTACGGCTGTACACTTCTTTCAAAAGAGTTTGCTATGCTTGCTATGGAAGATCTTGTGCTGGAAAGCAACTGTATGATCCGTTATCACCATCTTCTTGCTGATGTGATCAAAGAGGAAGGCACGCTCCGTTATGCTCTCTTTCAGACAAAAAGCGGGCTGTGTGCCGTGGAAAGCCGCATTTTTATCGACTCCACCGGAGACGGTGATCTGGCCTTCCTTGCCGGATGCAGATATGAAATGGGCAACAGCGACGGGGAATGTCAGCCTATGAGTACCTGTTTCAAGTTGAGCCACGTGGATCTGAAGCTGATTCCAAGCAGGGCGGAAATCAATGTGCTTTATGAAAAAGCCAAAAGTGCCGGGACACTTCATTGTCCCCGTGAGGATGTGCTTTATTTTACGGCCATAGATGAAAACACCTTGCACTTCAACACCACAAGGATCATCAAAAAGAGTGCTGTCGATGCCATTGAATTATCTGAAGCAGAAATCGAAGGTCGCCGTCAGCTCCGGGAATTGGTTAAATTTTTCCGTGAGCAAGTTCCCGGTTTTGAAAATGCTTCTTTACATTCCCTTGCCTCAACGGTCGGGGTGCGTGAAAGCCGCCGGATCCTGGGAAAAGTTTATCAGACAGAGGAGGATTTTCATAATCGTGCAAAATATTCTGACGGAATAGCAAGATGCAATTATACCATTGACATCCATAATCCCAGCGGTTCCGGAACTTATTGTGTGCGGATGCCGAAAAATGAATGGTATGAGATCCGGTACGGTGCTCTTGTCCCTGAATCGTGCACGAATTTGCTTATGGGCTGCCGTGCGATTTCTGTGGATCACGCATTGCACAGCAGCATCCGGATCATGCCATCCATCTGCAGTATCGGTCAGGCAGCCGGTATGGCAGCGGCATTGGCGGTCAGAAAAAACAGTACAGCGGATCTGATCGAAGGAACAGAAGTCAGAAGTGAATTGAAAAAAATGGGAGCTTTTCTCTGAATTGCCAAAGGTGCTGTTGCCGGTGAGGGCATACCTTGGGCGGATGGATTCAGCTGCGGCAAACCTGTGTCAGAATCTCTCCTCTCTTTGGCTGGTAAAATCAGTTATTGTTGAGATTTTCCCGGATCACCCGGATCACCTGCCTTCCCAGGATCTGGTATCCCTCTTCTTTGAAATGACAGTAATCGGCATAAAGGGAAGAGGGAATATTTGTCTTTGCCAGTGAATAAAGGTCATTGATCTTTACGTCAAATTTTTCCATAACTTCTGCGGCAACAGCGTTATATTTTTCAATTTCACTGTTGCTCCGGGGATTTGCCATAGGAATATTTTCCGGATGAACAGGAGTTGTAAGGGCAAAAATGATTTTTGCATTGGGACAGAGAGTACGCAGCTTGCGGCAGATCCTGCCCAGCATAACACCGTAGAGTTCCGGGGAGTTCAAAGAGACATCTTCCTGATTGAAGTGTGCAGCATCCCAGTGACCATTGTTCCAGTGGACAAGATCGATCTCTTCTTTCGGAATGCCTGTTGCATTCAGCCACCGGGGCAGTGCCACCAGAGTGTACTGGGTGAACTGACAATTTTCTTCCGGATAAAAAACCTGGGCCGTATTTTCAAGTTCTTTTCTGACAAAGGCACAGTATCCTAATCTGATAGAATCTCCCAGCAGCAAAACATTTTTCATTTTGATTTCCGATTTTAATTTTTTATCTATGTTAAAGTTTGATTTATTTTCGGTTAATGTCCCAAATTTTGTAATGGGACAGTTGTTTTACAAAAGTGCATCTGATCTTTATTTTTCAGTGACCGCACAAAAAAAATAAAAGGAAAGACCCAACATGTAATAAAATTACTGCCCCCACTCCTTTGGACCGGACAACTTTTTCTAAAAACAGGTGTAACCAACACATTGCTTTAATATAACCTTTATTTGTGGAATTGCAAGTTAAAAAATAAACTTCATCCGCCAGTTTATATTGCAATGCTGAATGAACTTTCTGTGCATTTCACACAGTGTTGAACGCCGAGCCGCAATTGCGGCAGCTTTACCAATGGCTTGAACGTGAGTTCTCTGCAGGATTGATGGTGTTCAATCAGGTACCCGGCTCCGTTGGAGTCCTGAGCAAGTTGAGAACAACAAAATGAATAGAATTTCAAAATAAGGAGTTGAAAAAACTGATAAGATGTATTAATTTATTCCCCTGCAAGGAATCTTTGCGAAAGTCAAAAGCTGCACAACTATAGCAAATTGGGTAAAATATAGCGTGGTAAGAACAAGCGTTACATTTGAACAGTTGCAGGGATTTTGAAAATTTAGAAAAAAATATGTTACGCAGCCCGGTTTTGCGTACAGAACATAACAGAAAGGATGAAGAAAACAATGCTTGAAAAGGTTTCAGATATATTAAAAAGGCGTATTGAAAGATTTCTGGTGAGGATCCAGAATGATCTGTATGAAGATTCTCTTTTATTGGATGCTGATTATGCGTTGAGTAAGGATCCTGTTAAATTTGCCGACCGTCTGACTTTATCATATAAAACGATCAAAGAAGGGGAAGTATGGGGCAAAACCTGGGAAAATGCCTGGTTTCATCTCAAAGGAACAGTTCCTGCAGAATGGAAAAATAAAGAAGTCGTTCTTCTTTTGCAGCTTTCCGGAGAAGCTCTGCTTGTGGATAAAAATGGTGTCCCCTGCTGCGGATTCAGCGGAGGATCGGTTTTTGCCCCGTCATACCAGAAAAACCGTTTTTTCTTCTGTACAGCAAAAGGCGGGGAAAAGGCGGATTTCTGGGTGGAAGCCTGTGCAAGTTACCTGACCGGGCTTTGGTTTGACCGGGATCCGGTTCTTGATACTGAATGCCCCAAAGGGAATATGAGTGCAACAGCAAAGAAAATGCGTCTTGCCGTATTCAGAAGAAACGTATGGCAGCTTTTTCTTGATGTGACAGCTCTTAATGATGTTTTGACAACTCTTCCTGCTGAAGATTACAGGAGAAACAAAATCATCCATACTCTTAATGAGGCTCTTTCTCTCTACCACGACAATCCGGACAATGCTGAAAAATGCAGAGATGTACTTAAAGAAATTCTCTCCTATCCTGCAATAAAAAGTACCCTTACTGCATACGCTGTCGGTCACGCCCACATTGATGTCGGCTGGTTGTGGCAGGTAAAGGAAAGTATCAGGAAAGCCGCCCGGACTTTTGCCTCTCAGTTACGACTGATGGAAGAATATCCGGATTATGTTTTCGGGGCATCCCAGGCCCAGTTGTACAGTTTTGTGAAAGAACATTATCCCGAACTTTTTGATGAAATCAAAAAAAGAGTCCGGGAAGGCCGCTGGGAAATACAGGGCGGTATGTGGGTGGAAGCAGATGGAAATCTGATTTCCGGAGAATCTATGGTGCGGCAGTTCCTTCACGGCAAGAACTTTTTTATGGATGAATTCGGCTTTGATGTTAAAAACCTTTGGCTCCCTGATGTTTTCGGATATTCTGCTGCTATGCCCCAGATCATAAAAAAATCCGGTTGTGACTATTTTCTCACCCAGAAACTTTCCTGGAGCCAAATCAATACTTTCCCCCATAACACATTCTTATGGCAGGGGATAGACGGATCTTCCGTTCTTACCCATTTCCCGCCGGAAAACAATTACACTTCCAAACTTGCCCCCTCCCTTCTGATGGCAGCACAAAACCGTTTCAAGGAAAATGGTTTTCTGGATCACTTTTTAAGTCTTTTCGGCGTGGGGGATGGCGGAGGCGGCCCATCCGACGAGATGCTGGAAATGGGGAATAGAGAAAAGGATTGGGAATTTACTCCGAAAGTAAAATTTTCCCGTGCAGATCACTTTTTTGAAAAACTTTCCAAAGATATCGGAAAACTGGAAAAATGGACAGGAGAACTTTATCTGGAATATCACAGAGGCACTCTTACTTCCCAGGCAAGAACAAAGCGGGGAAACAGAAAATGCGAACAGATGCTTGCTGCAACTGAATTTATCCTTTCCCATCTGCCTCTGAAAAAATATCCGCATAAGGAGTTGGATCAATGCTGGAAAACCCTTTTGCTGAATCAATTTCATGATATTATTCCCGGTTCCTCCATTTCGGAAGTTTATGAACAAACGGAAAAAGATCATACCTGTATTCTTGAAAAATGCCGGCATCTTCTTAGAAATAACGCAAAAAATCTTTTCAAAAAAGAAAAGGACGCCCTCCTTCTTGTCAATACCCTTTCATCATCT